>JBEKXC010000317.1:0-4043 GCA_049512435.1 Terriglobales bacterium
ACGGTGCGCCGGATGTCGAAGCGGCACGGTCTGCACACCGATGCTTCGCACCGATTTGAGCGCGGCGCCGATTTCGAATCGACCGTGGTTTCGACCAATCGCGTTGCCGAGATCATTCTTGCCTCCGGCGGCGGCGCGCTCATCGGCGACGTGATCGACGTAATCGCGCGCCAACTGGATCTTGCTCCGGTGGAACTCGACCCGCGCGAAGTGCACCGGATTCTCGGCGAAAAACTCAGCTCGCTGGAAATCAGCCGCATTCTTACTCGTCTCGGTTTCACGTTGCTTCCCGGCGGCGAAGATACTTACCTCGTCCACATCCCGAGCTGGCGTCTTGATATTGAACGCGAGATTGACATCATCGAAGAACTGGCGCGGCTGCACGGCTACGACAAGTTTCCGAATACGCTCCCTGCGTACAGCGGCGAGGTTCGCGACCTGCCCGATGCGCACAAAGACGCGCGGCTGCGCTCTTCGCTCTTGGCGCTCGGCTACAACGAAGCCATTTCGCTCACATTTATTTCAAAAGACGACGCTCGGCGCTTTTCGTCCGCGCCCGAACTCGACCTCGCGAACCCGCTGAGCGACGAGGCCTCGGTGATGCGCACGTCGATGGTTCCGAGCATGCTCGACATGCTGGCTCACAACCTGAATCGCGGCAGTGACAATGTGCGCCTGTTTGAAGCTGGCAATGTGTTTGAGGCGTCGAGCGCAGATGCAAAGTCAGTAGATATGCCGCTGGAGTTGAAGCGCATTTCGATCGGCGCCACAGGCAGCGTGGATGCGGAGGTGGTGCGCGGACTCGTTTCGGGAGCGGTGGCGCGTCCATTCTCGTTCTTCAACTTGAAGGGCGACATCGAGAGCCTGCTTTCGTCCTTCAGCCATTGGACGCTCTATTACGATTCGCAGACGGCAGACTACTATCATCCGGGACGCTCGGCCCGCGCCGTGCTGGATGGCGCTACCGTCGCCCAGTTTGGACAGATTCATCCCGACGTGGCCGCTGCGCGCAAACTGCGGCAGGATGTTTTTATCGCCGAAATCTATCTCAACCGGCTCTACCAGCACGATCTGCGCCATGGGCATTATGAAGCGCCGCCACGATTCCCCGCCGTCGAACGCGACTTCTCCTTTGCATTTGACGACGGCGCAGAGTTCGACAAAATCCGCCAGAGCGTCACCGGATTGGGGATCGCCGAGCTGCGCAGTTTCGTTCCGGTGGAAATTTTCCGTGGCGAAAGAGTAGGCGCAGGCAAGTACTCGATTCTGATGCGAGCCAAGCTGCAGTCAAGCGAGCGCACCTTGCGCGATGACGAGGTAGCGCAGTGGGCGGCGCAGATTGCGAAGGCGTTGGAGGGGCTGGGTGGCATGCAGCGGGCATAGAGGTGCTTATCTCCCGATCAGCGGTTGCCCAAAGTTCGAATCGTCCCCAGTCCCAGCAATCGCGCAGCCCGAGATGAACAATTGTCCTGCCGCCCCAATGGAATCCCCGTATGCTAGCCTTACTCTCCATGACCCAGGTTTCGGCCCATCCCAAGCACTTTCTCTCCGACAAGGTTGAGCATTTTACAGAGTCTGTGATTCGCGATATGACTCGCCAGGCTATGCAATATGGCGCCGTCAATCTGGCGCAGGGGTTTCCAGATTTTCCCGCGCCCGCTGAAATTAAGCGGGCGGCGCAGGAGGCGATCGCGGCCGACATCAATCAATACGCCATCACCTGGGGCGCGAAGAGCTTGCGCTCCGCAATCGCCCGCCAGATGCGGGAGTGGCAGGGGATCGATGTCGATCCGGAAAAAGAAATTGTGGTGTGTTGCGGTTCAACCGAAGCGATGATCGCCACGCTCCTGGCGATTTGCAACAAGGGCGACGAGGTCGTGGTCTTCGAGCCTTTCTACGAGAACTATGGGCCGGACTCGATTCTTAGCGGAGCCAAGCCGCGCTTCGTCAGTTTGCGTCCTCCGCAAGGAGCGGGAGGTGAGTGGACGTTCGACGAGCAGGAATTGCGCGAGGCGTTTCAACCGAAGAGCGGCCGGCACAAAACCGGCGAACATCAGACCAAGGCAATCATCCTTAACACGCCAAACAACCCTACCGGCAAGGTCTTCAGCCGGAAAGAGCTGGAACTGATCCGCGACCTGTGCGTCGAATACAACGTGCTTGCTATCACCGACGAGATCTACGAGCACATTCTTTACGATGGATCGGAGCACATTTCGATCGCGCGGCTTGACGGCATGCGCGAGCGTACGATCACCATCAACGGCCTCTCAAAAAGCTACAGCGTCACGGGATGGCGCGTCGGCTGGGCGGTTGCGCCTCCTGCGATTACGAACGCGATCCGCAAGGTGCACGACTTTTTGACTGTGGGTGCGCCCGCGCCTTTGCAGGAAGCCGGCGCGGCGGCGTTGAGCCTGCCTGCCAGTTACTATCGCGAACTGGCCGACCGGTACCGCACGCGGCGCGATCATTTGATTCCGGCGCTGGAGAAAGCCGGCTTCCGCTGTTACCTTCCGCGGGGCGCTTATTACGTGATGACCGACATCAGCGCCTTCGGGTTCGCGAATGACTTGGAGTTCGCGGCTTACCTGGTAAAAGAGATCGGAATTGCATGTGTGCCGGGATCGAGTTTCTACAAACACCCAAAAGACGGATCCCAACAGGTACGTTTCGCCTTCTGCAAGAAGCCTGAGACACTGGATGAGGCAGCGCGACGGCTGGAAAAGCTGGCACGAAAGTAGCGTAAAATCCACAGGAAACTGCGCTATACTTCGCCTCAATAACGAATTATTCCCCGAAAGCGAGTGGTGGGCTCATGTCTGTGAAAACCGTGGAAGAGGTATCTGCCGAGGTTCCGGCTGAAGACTTTCAGGCGCTGGAAGAGAGAGTTTATCGCACTATTGAGTTGTACAAAGCCGCCAAGGAGGCGCGGGCTACCGCCGAGCGCGACTTGCAGCGGCTGCGCGAACAACTTGAAGAGCGCGAGGAAGAAAACGAAACCATGCGCCGCGAACTGCTGCAACTCCGCAAGGATCGCGAGGACATACGCGCTCGGGTAGAAAAAATGTTGGGCCAGATGGAGAGCCTGACGCATGAGCAGGCTGCAAGCTGAAAGACGGCGGCAAACATGCGTCCGGCAGCGATCTGGCGGAAAGTAATGCGCCGAGGAGCAACATGGCCACTGCGAGCAAACAACCTCCGACCGAAGCACTGAAGAAAGCTGGGTTGACGAAAGCTGACTTGACGAGAGATGGCTCGATGAAACATGCCTTGACGCAAGACGTACCCGCCACCAATACCATCAACGGCAGTAGCAATGGCAGCGTTCGCGTCGAAATCTTCGACCAGGTTTATAACCTGCGGGGCTCAGACGCGGAGTACATTCTGAAGCTTGCCGAGTATGTGGATGGCAAGATGCGCGCGGTATCGCAACAGACTGCGACGGTCGATTCCGTGCGGCTGGCGGTGCTGGCAGCGCTGAATATCGCGGATGAATATCATCTGCTGAAGCGGCGACTGGAGACACGTTCTCCGGAAGCGCGGCAGCGGGCGAGCAAATTGGCAAATGCGTTGGACGAAGTTTTACAGGATGCCCGGCGCGCAGGTTGAAGAAATTCGACGCGCGCGCCTAACGTGGGTGAATGAGAACTTGTTTTCGAGCAACCTAGCGGGAAGCAGAATGTCGATCCAGTCCCGAAGGGACGCCCAAACTTAGCCCAGCGCTCCAGCGCTGGGGCGAAACAACCGCACCAGAAAATCCAACCATTTCACGAAGGGCGCAATCGATCGTAACCTGCGATTCATCTTCGTCACACCCGCGCAACGACCCTCTTAGCAAACTTCCTGCCATCTATTTTGCATTTTCCTCTTGCGAATCTGTTCGCAGTTTCCTAGCATCCTAGATGAAAGCCGACCTGCAAGGTTGGTGATGGTGGCAACCGATTTTTGAACCAATGCCGAATGAACGGGGACTCGACTCGCAAAAAGATCCGGTGTGCTATGTTCCGCCATGCGGAAAAGCCTAATGGGTCGCGGCGGGTTCC
>JBEKXC010000318.1:0-4027 GCA_049512435.1 Terriglobales bacterium
CCGAGCAGTTCTTCGTCGTTTGGCGTCATTTCGACCGCCTTTTCGTAATTCTTCGTCGCCTCGTCATAGTTCTTCAGGAAAAAGTACGCGGTGCCGAGGTCGGAGTAAGTAGCCGCGCGGGGGGCAAGCGCGAGAGACTTCTGAAATTCAGGAATCGACTCGCTCCACTTGCCTTCGCGCAGATACACCGAGCCGATGTCCATGTAGCCCAGCGGATTGTCAGGAGCGATTTCGGTAACCTTCTGATATTCGGGAAGCGCTTTGGCAGAGTCTCCGAGATAAAAATAGGCATTGCCCAGGTCAATATGATTCTGCCAATTGTATGCGTTGGTGGCGACCGCCTTTTGGTAGGCGGAGATGGCTTCGTCACTTTGACCGCTGCGGCTGTAGGCAAGGCCCAACTCTCGATAGGCTTCATCCGAGTTTGGCGCCAATTCCAGTGCCTTTTTCAGTTCCGTGACCGCTTCCGTGTTCTTGCCAGTGTTGGAATAGACGCTGCCGAGCGACAGATGAACTTCGGGCAGGTTGCTGGAGAGCCGCTCGCCCTGTTGCGCGGCCAGAGTGGCTTTCTGAGCCCAAATGCTCTCCTTGGTTTCCCTATACATGCTGAGGCTCGAGTCGGCGAGCCCAGTATAGGCAAGAGCAAAGTTGGAATCTTTGTCGATCGCCTGCTCGAACAACCCGACGGCCTGTTTAAAGGCATCCTGGCTATGACCGTTGCGCAGGATGTTTCGCCCTTGCAGGTAGAGATCGTAGGCCTTCACGTTCTCCGTGGGGTGGGCGCCGACGCGGGCCTGCTCTTCGTCGGTCGGCTTAAGGGCGAGGGCGGTAGCCACGTTGCCATAGATCTGGTCTTCGAGTGCGAGCACATCGCCTGCAGCTCCGGGAAACTCCTGGCTCCACAGGCGCTTGCCGGTCGAGGCATCGTCAAGACTGAGGGTGACGCGGAGCTGGTCGCTATTGCCCTGCACACTGCCCTGCAACACCAGGTTGACGCCCAGTTCGCGGGCGAGTTTGGAGAGAGGCAAATCCTTGGCAACCGCTTTATCAATCGAGTCCGAGGATGCGAGGTGGACTTCTTTCAGCTGAAAGAGCTTGGCGGCGAGAGCTTCCTGAATGCCATCGGCCACGTAGCCCAGGGCTTTCGGATCACCGATCTGTTTCAGCGGCAGGATCGCGACGTACTTTCCCTGTTTGAGGGAGGGGATGCCTTGTGCCATTTCGCCGGATGATGGTGCCGTACGATTCAGCAGCGTGCGTCCTGCAAAAGTGGCCAGCACGATGACGAGCACCGCCCCGGAGATCCACATCCAGCTCTTCCCCGGCAGATCGAGACTGAAGCGCGAGCGCCGGATGATCGCATGCGGAATCATCTGAGAAAGCGTTTCGGCGCTGATGTTCGGGTTGGCTTCCCAGGTCGTCAATTGCTGCAATAGTTCGACGGCGGAGTGATAGCGGTTGGACGGCTCGCGCTCCAGGCAGCGGCTAACGATCGCGCTCAGGGATTTGGGGACCGAGGCCTCGACGTCGGAAGCAGATTGCGCATCCTCACGCGTGCGCTTCATGAGGCTGGCAATCGCGGTGTCGGCTTTGTAGGGAGCTTTCCCGGTGAGCAGTTCGAAAAAGATGAGGCCGACGCTGAAAATGTCGGAGCGCTGATCGAGCGTGCTGCCCATGGCTTGCTCGGGCGACATGTATTCGAGAGTGCCCACGAGCGCACCGGTCTGGGTCAGGCCGGAATCGCCGAGCGAGCGCGCCAGACCAAAGTCCATCACCACGATGCGGCCGCTCTTATCACGCATGATGTTCTGCGGCTTCAGATCGCGATGGATTACGCCTTCGGAATGGGCGGAGTCGAGTGCGCGACAAACCTGTTCCACCACGGCGATGGCTTCCTGGGGCGCGAACTTTCCGTCACGGCGCAATATCGTCCGCAGGTCCTCGCCGTCGATGTATTCCATGCTGATGAAACGGATGCCCTCCGCCTCACCCAGGTCGAAAATGCGGACCACATTCTTGTGCGTAATGTTGCGGGAGAGAATGAGCTCTTGCTTGAAGCGCGCCAGAATGGCAGGATCCGTCGCCAGTTCGGGACGGATGACTTTGAGCGCGATCAGGCGGTCGAGTTCGCGGTCGCGGGCTTTGTACACCGCGCCCATGCCGCCCTGCCCGAGCACGCCCAGGATTTCGTAACGCCCACCAAAAAGCACTCCGGGCTGCAGACCCTGAAAAGCGGCGATGCTGCTGACCGAGGGAGTTGAGGGCGGTCCCTGACGGACGTAGGGTAGGGCCTGGGTTGCTCCCGGGATCGCGGTCCCATGCGGCAAGGTGGGCGCGTCGGATACCGGCGCGTTCGAAAGCGGGGGAGGTGTTAACGCCCCAGCTCCAACGGCATCGGAGGGCGAGCGGGTACCCGGCATCGTCGGGCTGTCGGAATCATTGTGCCTGTGGTCGCGCTCGTCCATTAAGATCGCCCGGATCGGAGAGCCAGCGGGGGAGCGCGCTTCGGTCCCACGACAAAGGCAACATTCGCCTCAGGTTGTCGAGGGGAATTCGAGAACCTAGCACTCCGATATTGCAACGAGAGTATACCCCGGAAAAGGTCCTGGGGAAAGCAGGGTGACCCCTAAAATATAGTGTTTCTTGGACCTGGAGCGTTTCACAGAGTCCCGGCGATCCGCCCCAAAAAACGTACGACTTCGACAGAGTATCCAAAGGTAAGAAGTGGCGTTGGCCAGGTCTTTCAAGCTTTGGCTATTCGTCGCTATTCCTCCTGGATAGCATATTCGTGTCGTTCTTTCTGGTCCTCCGCCTATTTTCTCCAAACCGCTGGTTGGAAATTGATCGGCAGGCGCGTCGATTTTGTCCGCCTCCCCAAGCCAACCGGTCGGTTCGAGGATTTCGCCGATTGCCATCGGCCGTGCTTAAATAAAAAGTTGGGCGCCAATTTTTGCGTCATCCCCGCGCGCGGCCTCCAGCCTCAATTCAGAACTACAGTTCCCTCGCTTCGCTCGGGATGACAAGTCTCAAGCGGGATGACAAATCCCTAAGTGGACGCGGGAAGATCCGGTGGAGGACCTTTGGACTTTCAATTGAACGAAGAGCAGTTGCACCTGAAGAAGAGCGTACGCGAGTTTGCCGAGCGCGAGATCGCTCCGAACGTCATGAAGTGGGATGAAGCCTGCGAATTTCCGCTCGCAACGATCAAGGAACTAGGGAAGCTCGGCCTGATGGGCATGATCTTTCCGCCCGAATATGGCGGCGCGGGCATGGGCTATGTGGAGTACGTCACGGCCGTCGTGGAACTCTCACGCGTGGATGGATCAGTCGGCATTATCGTGGCGGCGCATACTTCGCTCTGTTCGAACCACATTTACGTGGCGGGAAATGAGGCGCAGAAGAAGAAGTATCTGCCGAAACTCGCCACCGGCGAGTACCTCGGCGCCTGGGGGTTGACCGAGCCCTCGGCGGGGTCGGACGCGGGCAGTGCGCGCATGACGGCGGCGAAGGCGAAAGGCGGATGGGTGCTCAACGGCACCAAGACTTTCATCACCAATGGCCACTATGCGGACATCGTAGTCGTGCTGGCGGTGACCGATCGCGCGGCGCATACGCACGGGCTCTCGGCATTCATCGTGGAGAAAGGTGCCAGGGGATTCCGCGCTGGCAAAAAAGAAAACAAACTCGGCCTGCGCGCCAGTGATACCTCAGAACTGATCTTCGAAGACTGCTTTGTGCCGGCCGAGAATCTGCTGGGCGGGGAAGGGAACGGATTTCGCGATGCCATGCGCACCCTCGACGGCGGACGCATTTCGATCGCTGCGCTCTCGCTCGGCATGGCCGAGGGCGCATACGGAGCGGCGCTGAAGTATTCGAAAGAGCGCCAGCAATTTGGGCAGGCGATCTCGGAATTTCAGGCGATCCAGTGGAAGCTGGCCGACATGGCAACGGAAATCGAAGCGGCAAAACTGCTGACGCTGCGCGCCGCCACCATGAAAGATGCCGGCATGAAGACCACGCTCGAATC
>JBEKXC010000319.1:0-4016 GCA_049512435.1 Terriglobales bacterium
GGCTCCATAACTTTCGCCGCCTGGTCACCCGTTGGGAGTACTACGAGGCCAACTTCCTCGGTTTCGTGCAGCTCGGATGCATCCTCATCCTCATGAGGAACTATTTATGAGATGGACTCTAGTTCTATTTCCACACAGGATCCAAAGGGAATCTGCGCGACCCCGAAGGCGCTGCGAACGTGCTTCCCTGTATCTCCAAATACCTCTCCGAAAACCTCAGAAGCGCCATTTGCCACTAGGTGCTGTTCGGTGAATGTTGGAGCACTGTTCACAAGTACCATCAGCTTCACGATGCGCTTGATCTTGTTTAGGTCACCCGCCCCGGCGTGAAGTGTGCCCATCAGATCGATGGCCACGCCGCGAGCGGCGTTCTTCCCTTGTTCGGTGGTGAGATTCGCCCCAACCTGGTCAACCCAGGGCTTGCCGTTCTTCTTAGCGATATGACCAGACACAAAAAGCAAATTGCCGGTACGCAGGAAAGGTACAAAAGCTGCCACCGGAGGCGTGAGTTCTGGAAGTGTGATGTTGAGAGCGTCGAGTTTTTCGTATACGGACACTAATCTCCTGCAATCGGCGTGACATGACTGCCGACAAGACTTCATCTCAGTTTCCTTATCCCTAGAACTTTCCAAGTCTAGCGAACGCCCATCACTCATTCGTGTTCCCTGTTCGCTAACGAAGCGGGCACCCGTCAAAGTTCGCAGCAGTCAACGACTCTCACTTCGACAACTAGCTCTATTTCCACACACGATCCAAACGGAATCTGAGCGACCCCAAAGGCGCTGCGAACATGCTTCCCCATATCTCCAAACACTTCCACGAAAAGCTCAGAAGCACCATTGGCCACCAGATGCTGCTCGGAGAATGTGGGAGTGCTGTTCACGAGCACCATCAGCTTCACGATGCGCTTAATCTGACTTAGATCGCCCACCGCGGCATGGAGTGTGCCCATCAGATCGATAGCCACGGCACGTGCGGCGTTTTTCCCTTGCTCGGTCGTGAGATTCGCACCCAACCGGCCGATCCAGGGCTTGCCATCGTTCTTGGCGATATGACCAGAGAGAAAAAGCAAATTGCCGGTGCGGAGGAAGGGTATAAAAGCTGCCACCGGCGGCGTGGGTTTTGGTAGGGTGATATTGAGAGAGTCGAGCTTGTCGTATACGGACATTGTCATCTCCTCAGAGTCGGATTGTGAGGGCACCAGTCGCATTGTGATTTGAGCGACTTACTCGCATGTCATATCAGGGGGCACAAATATATTTGACAATAGCAATACTGGCGACTATATTTCGTATGTCAGTTAGCCAACTGACGAATTATATAGTGACACAGATCCAGCAGCTTGTAAAGCACTACACACGACACCCGGGAACCGTGTCGCGGCAGGCCGGACGTCTACTGAGGTTATTCCTCCTGATCGGCGGAACCCATGAGTCAAGTGCCAATCTGGTTCGAGCGCAAGTTTGAGTTTTCGTTTCCCGTGGAACTGTTTCCGAATCTTCGCGCGCGTCTGCGCGGCACTCCGGCCAGGCTTGAAGAGGTGCTTCGTGGTCATTCTCACACAATCCTGATCGGGAAAGCGCAAGTAAAGTGGTCAGCTCAGGAAAACGCCGGTCACTTGCTTGACCTGGAACCGCTGTGGCTGGCGCGAGTGGGCGATTACGTGGCGGCCAGCGACCAACTCACCGTAGCAGACTTGAAGAATCGAAAAACCGATGAAGCAAACCACAATGCGCGCCCACTGGAACAGATTCTGAGTGAGTTCCGCGTCTGGGCGGACTTGGAATAGTCCTTCCGAACCGAATCAGCATTTTAGCGGCACCCTTCATATTGAGCGAAGGGATGCCAATAACGTCGCCTTGCATTTGACCGACTTCGACTGCGCTTTAACGAGAACAAATGTCAGCACATACGCGACGAATAATTGCCACTGGGAGTTAGCACCAAGGGGATTGATGCTCCGAGGAGAGAGGAACGTGACTGGAACACTACAACTCGTGGGCGGAGAGCTGCGAGGGCACCTCGTTGACAAAGAGCACAGAGACGATGTAGCAGGGGCACAAGATTCGGCCCACGAATTCACATTCACTGGGCATCGAGCGCAGTAAACCGCGGCTGTCGTTAAAGGAGGGGAAAAGACCGTTTCCAGACGGTCGTCAAAAACCTAATGGCGGCGACTGAGTAGATGGCCAACGTCTCCGGAGGATTAGGAGAATCGAGACGGGAAGCTTGACCTGGCTGTTGTCAGGTGAAACCAAGGGAATTGCACTTTATCTCCAGTGATCAGCTCTTGCCCGAACTTCTCAGGGACTTGAACGGCGAGCGCCTCCAGCAGACCTGGCTTGAGGAGCAGGGCGCGCCCGGCACCAGCAACGACGTGTAGTGAGCCACCGGGTGTAAATGCGACCGCCAGGCCTCGTGCATCGGCGTATGCTGCAATGACACCTTTCGCCACAAAATGGTCTGTAAATCGTAACTGATCGCGATCCAATGGGGTGACATCCAATTCGGGACCAGTGAAGATGATCCCAACCGTTACATCTTGGTCCAGCACAATTGCGTGTACGGCAAATTCACTACACCCAAGAGCAAGAAATCCCGCCGCGTTGACCTTTCGCGGGAGTTGCGACGGGTTCTGCTAGAGTTGCGCGACAAGCGAATGCTCGAAGCCTTTATGAACGGCAAGACCAGCATCGCGGATGAACTGGTGTTTCCCTCGAAAGCAGGAACGGTTCTTGACCCAAGCAACTTGTTTCACTATTACTTCTTACCATGCTTGGAGCACGCTGGACTCCGACGATTCCGGTTCCATGACCTCCGACACACTTTTGGCAGCCTACTGATCCAGGATGACGCTTCCCTGGCATACGTGAAGGATCAAATGGGGCACAGTTCGATTCAGATCACGGTGGACATCTATGGGCACCTCATCCCTGGGGCCAACATCAATTGGGTGGATGGGCTAGACCGGAGAACAACTCCGCAACAGAATGCAACCCAGACGCAACTGAATACGGAGGAAAGTGACGAAGCTCGCCAAATGCCTGCGGAACTTATTGAGCACACGCGGAATGTTGGTGGGCCCACTAGGATTCGAACCTAGAACCAACAGATTATGAGTCTGCTGCTCTAACCGTTGAGCTATGGGCCCGCAGTTCTCGCCGCGCAGTTCCCAAGAGAGGCGACCGATCACAGCGGATTCGGCAACGCTAAAGCGATGCCATGATTCGAAACCAGATTCTCTCCGCAGCTCATCTAGTGCGTGCTGGATGGCGCGGGCGGTACTGGCGCCGGGGCCGGAGCAACTTCTGGCGTCGGGCTGTTATTCACCAGGTCTTTCAATTCCTTGCTGGGCTTGAAGAACGGAATCTTCTTCGCCGGAACTTCGACGCGGTCCCCCGTTTTCGGATTCCGGCCCACGCGCGGCTTGCGCTGGCGCGTGCGGAAGCTGCCAAAACCACGGATTTCGATCTTGTCGCCCACGCGCAGCGAGCGCACCACGCTGTCAAAGATCGTATCCAGAATTACTTCGCTGTCTTTGCGGGTGAGTTCCGCCAGCCGGGAAACCTCTTCGATCAGGTCAGCCTTAGTCATATGCCTATTTGCTCCCTTTGGGGCCGGTTCCTTTGGGGGTTCCATGTGCCCACGGGTTCTTGCGCCCCGACGCTACAGTGTGCTGCCTATAACCTTCTCAAATTCAAGGGGTTCTGTGCAAGTGCAGTTCCCGGCTACTTCCAAAGATAGTAAAAGCCGATTTGCTCCTCCAAGAGCTTCTCGCGTGTGGGCAAATAATCGGAAACGTCGCCAAACAGCAGGTCGAGCCCTGACCGCTTGTCTTTCTTCGGTGGCCAGACCAGATTCGGCTCGCCGGAGATATTCACCGCGCGCGCCGTATCCTTCACCGCCCCTTCGAAGTCCGCGATCTGATCCACCAGTTTCAGCTCCGCCGCCTGCTCGCCGGTCCAGACCTTGCCGTTCGCGATGGCACGGATGTCTTCTTCTTTCGCATGCCTTCC
>JBEKXC010000320.1:0-6055 GCA_049512435.1 Terriglobales bacterium
GCCACGCTGCAGGTTGCGAAAAGCACCGTCAAGGCCCGGCAAGCGGTCGGCGATCAGGTCAATGCATTAACTGCGAGCAAGCTCAAGTCCACGCTCGACCAGAGTTTCGCGCAAGTCAATCTCTCGCAGGCCAAATTGCTCGATCTCGATTCGCAAAATCAGTTCGATGCCGCAATGGCGAATCTCACTGAGGTGCTTGGAACCACGAGCAATCAACAGTACCAACTCGTCGACGACCCGTCGCCTCCGCTGCCGGTTGCACCCTCAGCGGACGCAGTTATTGCTCTCGCCTTGCAACAGCGCCCCGATCTTCTTGCTCTCAAACTCAATCACGAGGCGGATGTGCGCTTCAGCCGGGCGCAACACGAGCAACTACTCCCTACGATCTCCGGGTTGGGCACGGTGGGCATCACCCCCGTCGGATCCAGCACATACTTCACCCCTGATTGGTACGGAGCGGCAGGGATCAATATCGGGATACCGATCTTTGAGGGTTTCAAATTCCATGCCCAGGCTGCGGAAGCCGAGCTGCGCGCCAAGGCGTCTGACGAGCAAAGCCGTGCCCTCATCAATCGCATCGTACGGGATGTCCGCACAGCCTGGCTGAGAGCGAACACTGCACAACAGAAAATGAGTGTGACCGCGGAGCTCTTGCAAGAGGCCAACACCGCACTGGACCTCGCCGATACAAGGTATCGCCTGGGGCTCAGCTCGATTGTTGAGTTAAGTCAGGCCCAGTTACAACAGACACAGGCACAGATCGCCGAGGCCAATGCCCGATTTGACTATGAAGCAGACCTTGCGGCATTGCGGTTTCAAAGTGGATCGCAGCCCTAGGTTGTAAAGAAGCATCCAGACCAAGCCCGTCACGAAAGCCTGCTCTGGATTGGGTGCTGCGATATTGCGCGTCAAGCATCCGGATGGGGAATCTATTGCTGTTTGCTGGACCCGCAAACTAACAGCCACCAAGTCGAAGTGTGCTGATCGACTATGAATAGTCGGCCAACAGGAAGTTGGCCAGAAACGGGCTTCGAGGAAGTTGGCCGGATTGGTACCGGGAAGTCGGCCAGCGAATACCAATTTCTACGCCTGTTCCTCACGACGGGGCATCCGGCTCCAGGCCGATGTGATCATTAACCGCATCCTGAAAACGCTGCTTACACCCGAGGTATCGCTCCGTCGTCTGAATTGGACAGGCGACTATCCGGCCAAGTGACGAGAGGCCCGAACCCAATCCGCCTCCCGCCACCCTTGGCTGTAGCTCGCGTATGACGATCGTCAACACTTCAACTTCTTATTCCGCCTGCGCTAGCGCCGCAACAACCTCGGCTACTTTATCGAGTATCTGGTTCCAGCCCTCGACTTGCCCGCTATTCTTTGCGCTCTCCATGGGTTCATTTCCAATGAAGGTGAGTTTCGTCTGGCCGTTTCCAAAATCCTCAAAGGTAATCACATCGTACGCACCGTCTATGGCCTCATGTTCTATTCCATAGTGCGCAGGCTCAACCTTGTTTCCCTTCGAGTCGGAAAAGTACATGGAGGAAACGATCTTCTCGTGCAGAATAATCTCGTGGTATTCACCACCATTCCAGAACTCCTGCCCATCCGGCGCTCTCATGCAGCAGAGGAATTTGCCTCCCACGCGAAAATCGATCTCGCAAAAAGGCGCAGTAAACCCCCTCGGCCCCCACCACTGCATCACATATTTCGGGTCTGTCCACGCCTTCCAAACCAATTCACGTGGGGCATCAAAAACTCTTGTGACAACCATCCGCTCTGTCTCGCTAACCGTGTGTTGTGTCATCTCTGACCTCCGTTTTTTTCATTTGATTAACAACCACATCTAGCTTGTCGAAACTCTCTTCCCAGAATCGACGATAGCTAATCGCCCAGTCACTGACTGTCTTTATCGCCTCCGGCCTAAGCGTGCACACACTCTCTCGTCCACGCTTCGTCTTGATCACAATTCGCGCCCGAACCAGGTAGGCAATATGTTTTGAAATCATCTGCTGCGAGAGTGCAAACGGTTCCGTCAATCCATGCACCGAGGCAGGCCCATGTGAGAGTCGTTCGACCATCGCCCTACGGGTGGGATCAGACAAAGCCGCAAATGTTGTACCCAACTTATCCACAACCATATGGTAGTGGATGTTAGGTCGATGTCAAGTACGAATTTTGCGATCCCTGATTGCTGCTCCGGCGTCGCCGGAGACCGACCCCTCAATCGTGCCAGCGATCGGCCAAACCATCTCGCACTACCGCATTGTCAAGAAGCTGGGTGGTGGCGGAATGGGAGTGGTCTACGAAGCGGAAGATATCCGCTTGAAACGACGTGTTGCTTTGAAATTTCTCCCCGACAATCTGGCAGGAAAGCAAAAACAAAATCTGCGATGGCGCTGCTGATCCATCGCGTGGAGATACTCAAACCACAGTCAAACTGTCGTGAACAGGTCATTTAAATCATTGACCCGCGCTTCCGTGAGGGGTGCCAGACTTCACCGCCCGCCGCGGCGCCCGGTTGCCTTTGCCGCGGAAGAAGCAGGCTAGACCGAACAGGTAGCCGAAGTTGTACCAAGCGCCGTTGTTGTGGACCTCGTAGATACTGAGGCCTCTCCGGAACAGCGAGACCACGAACACAAGGGGCGCAATCAAGCCTTGCCAGAGGCCGAGCCAGAAGCCCGCAACTCCACCGTGCTCGCGGGCCGTTCCTTTTGACGGGTTAGGGCCGGACGCGCATCCGGCCAGAACGCCCAGCACGCCCAGAACCAGGAGGACAACCACAAGCAAGGTCAAAAAGGGTTTCATCGGCAATACCTCCCGCTCCTACGTATTACGAAGCAGGGGCAAGAAAAGTCTCAGAAGGGCCTGCAAGCGTTGAACACTCGGGAACTCGTAGCTGCTGTAAACACGTTTTATCACCAACCACGGCATCATCAGCCCTGCTCATGCCGCATCGTCGTATGCGAGGGAAGATGACAGCTCACGGTAGGCGTCAGTCTGCTGCCGAAGGGTTGCGGCCACTTGGTCTGCGGTGCCAACGGCATCTGCACCCGCAATGAAGCGCCGTGGCGGCTTTTCCTGACCCGAGATCAGAATTAATGCCTGGGCAAGTTTGGCTGGATCGCCGGACTGCTGGCCGTTGTAGCCTTTCCAGAATTCCATTTGCTTCGCTCTGCGCTCGTTATAGTCGTCAATGACCCACTCTGCGAACTTTGTAGATTCTTCCGTGAGGAGTTCCGTGCGGAAGAAGCCCGGATTGACAGTGATCGTGTTGATGCCAAACGGTTCGACCTCAGGCTGCAGCGACTGCATCCAACCCTCAAGGCCGAACTTCGACGCGGCGTAGGCTGTGCCGAACTCAAAACCAATGAGTCCTGCGGTCGATGAGATCGTGATTATGAGCCCTGAACCTTGCTTGCGCATAACCGGCAGAACGGCGCGGGTTACGTTCATCGGCCCGACCAGACTGGTCGACAACTGCCGCTCCATCTGCTCCGGCGACAATTCTTCAAAGAATCCTGCATAAAAGTTTGCGGCATTGTTGACCAGCACATCTATGCAGCCAAACCGGTCAACGGCCGCCTTAACCGCGGACTCCGCGTCGGCAGGTTTGGTGATGTCCAGTTTCACGACCAGCAGTTCAGCGGATTTTCCCAGGGCCCTGGCCACTTTGTCGGTATTGCGGCCGGTAGCGACGACTTTATGGCCGCCAGCCAAAGCCGCCTTGGCGATATCCACGCCCAAGCCGCGGCCGGCGCCGGTGATGAGCCAGACTTTATTGGTGGCCATGGTTCCTTCCTCCTGTATTGACCTGACCGATTTTTTGCAGCATGGAGATTGTAAGGGATAGTTGACGTAATCAGGCGTCTCTGACAATGTGTCGGCGCTGTCAAGCACTTTTTGAGCGTACTAACCCATGCACTCCGAAGAGCGCGCCATTTCGCTCTTAGTTGAAGGGTCTGCCATACCAACCAAGGCCCGCTCGTAATCAGTTTCAGGTTACCAACCAAGGCCCGCTCGTAATCAGTTTCAGGTCAGAAATCGATCCGACCCATGCATCTCTTCGGTCACACTTTCGATCATGATTATTAATTCGAACTCCCCCGTGAAGGGGAGCGGGATACCCAATCAATTTCTCGGTGTTCTACCGCACACCATCGCCTGATCCGGGCTTTCCCGCGTGCGAACCGAACTTTCTCAACCGCTCGTAATCCCATTCCTTGCGCATCATCCAGTACAAACGAACCGCCAGTTTTCGCGCCAGGGCGACCTTGGCGATCTTCCGTCCTCGCCGCATCGTCAGGTGACAATACTTACTCCGCCATTCCGGGAGGCTGCGCGCCGTCACTTGCGCCGCTTCCACTAATAGGAAGCGCAACAGTGAGTTCCCTTGTTTCGTGATATGTCCCAGCCGACGCCGTTCCCCGCTCGAGTCCTCCAGTGGCACTAACCCCAAGTAAGCCGCGATCTGCTTGCCACACTGAAACCGATCCGCTTTCCCGATGATCAGCACGAAGGCCAACGCCGTCAGTGGACCCACCCCGGGATGCGTCTGCAAGCGCCGCGCCGCTGGGCACTTCTCCACTTCCCGATCAATCGCCTGCGTCAGCTGGGCGATCGTCGGGTTCAGTCGGTCCAGCAACTCCAGCAGATCGCGCCGCCGCTGGCTCGCCCAGGGGGCTAACTGGATCGCCTCCAGTTGTTCCCGTCCCGCTTCTCGCCACAACCTCTTCTTATACCGTAGGCCTTCGTTCAGAGCCACTGCTTGCAACTGATTCATCATCCGCGTGCGGGCCTGCACCATCCGGTGCCGGTGCCACAGCAGTTGCCGCAGATCGCGATTCTCCCAGCTCGGTACCCAGATCTTGGGAAAATCATCCTTCAGCATCAGCTTCAGCATGTGCTGCGCATCCTGCCGATCGGTCTTGGGCTTGCGCCCTCGCTTGGCGCGGATCACAGTGGCGTCCCCAATCCACAACTCAACTTGCAGTTCCGCCAGCAGTCGTTCAAACCAGCGTGCATGCCCGCTCGCTTCCATCCCTACGCGCACCTTCATTCCTTCGGCCGCAAGATCGCGATAGAACTTCTCCGCTTCCTCACGGTGCTGCAGTCGCCGCTCTTGCAGTTCCCCGGTCTCGGTATCCACAAAAGCAATTTGTTGGAAGCTCGGGTGATAATCGCATCCTATAATGATCATTGTTCGGCTCCTTTCTCCCGAGCGCTCTTGGTTGGTTGGTAGCCACCAAAGTTTACTCGGGTACAGGAGCCGACATTGTCATGGAATCAATTGTGAGTGTAATCGGGATGTTACGACAGCTACCCCTGCGAGAGAGCAGTTCATGCTGGGAATCCCACGGTCGCAGACAGTCACCAACACTTGTGCTAAACGATCTAGGACTTGTAGACGATTCCGACAAGTGAGCAATTTTGAACAGTCCCTCTGTTTTCTTGAGACCTACTATTCCAACTGAGAAAGTACCCTTGGGGCGATCATGGGTTAGTGTCGGCCGGGAGTGACATTTGGACCCTCACGGCTTCCCGTCTTCTACCGATCACGGTTGGATATGGCGCGAACTGAACCGGCGTCGGAACGTATACCCTGTGGGCCCAGGTTCGATCGGAGCTCCTCACATGCATCGTTGGGATTGTGAAAAGTAGTGAAATCCTGCATCCAACCTCCCGTGGAAAGGAAACGTTTATGAGCAAGACCAGCAAAGCACTTTTTCTTATTCTTCTGGCAACCGCGGCCATCGCACTGACGTTTGGAATTGCAGCATGCAACAAGAACCAAACCCCGGACACCGCCGCTTCAACTCAACCGGCGCAGCCCGACCAGACGCAAGACCCAGCAGCGGCAGCCAACCTGGCCCCGGCGAGCGAGACTCAGACGACTGGAACCACCGATCAGCCGTACCAGAACGATGCTAATGCTAATAATGATTACGACGATGAGGATACAAGCTACGGGCAGCCGGCGCTCGAAGCATCCGACGCTCCACCAGAGCTGCCGGAATACTCCCAGCCTGAATGTCCCGGCGATGGCTATCTGTGGACG
>JBEKXC010000321.1:0-3966 GCA_049512435.1 Terriglobales bacterium
GCCGCCGCGTGATTCTCCGTCACCGCGATACGATCCTCCACCCCTTGCTCCACCACTTCCTCCACTACTATGGAAGCCTCCGCCTCCGCCATGGGAACCGCCGCCACCACCGCCGCCGTGGCCGCCGCCTCCACCGTGCTGAGCGAATGCTGAAATTGGGGTCAGAGCAAAACCGACGAAAGCAGCAAATGCGAAAAGGGATCGAAAACTGAATCGGCACATAAACTGTACCTCCGTCCGAACGTGACAATACACCGAGCGACGAGCCTATGGGAAGGGCGGCGCGCTCCTTTACTTAATGAGATTCTACTGCCAGGCACGGGGTTGCGCGAAGGCTAAATCAAATCCGGAACCCGGATTGCGCAGCCAGCGCTGAGGCCCTGCCTGGCGGGCAAAATGATCTTTTCTGCAAGTCGTAAAGCGGCTATTGATTTTGCAGCACTTACGGCGCGGTTGAAGCCGCACCTCTTCAGAGTGAAATCAAAACTTTAGTCTTCGCAGCCTGTTACCGCCGTTAGGGCCCGCTGACTTCATTCCACAAGAACGCCAACTCATCGGCGCTGTCATCGATTGCCTGGGTGATCGAAACACCCGCGCTATGGCCGCTTATGGTTTGGTAATGCAGCAGGATGGGGCGGTCGTTCACGTTATCAGCCTGGACGTTATTAGTTTGGACCAGGGCAGTCATTTTGCGCGCGTGCAGAGGATCGACCCGGGTGTCGCTATCGCCGGTATTGAACATGATGGCGGGAAATTTCATGCCGGGTTTCACATTGTGATAGGGCGAATACTTCAGCAGGTAAGGGAACTGCTCGGGGTTATCGGCGGATCCGTATTCCGCGGTCCACCACTTGCCCACGAGAAAGTTCTGGAAGCGGATCATGTCGAGCAACGGATAGCCGCACCAGATAGCGCCGAACATCTCGGGATGCTGGGTCATGGCCGCACCCATCAACAGGCCGCCGTTGGAGCGTCCACGAATGGCTAGGTGTTGAGGCGAAGTGTACTTCTCGTCGACCAGGTATTGGGCGGCGGCGAAAAAATCGTCGAAGACGTTCTGTTTATGTTCGAACATTCCGGCTTGGTGCCATTTTTCGCCATACTCACCGCCACCGCGCAGATTGGGCTGCGCGTAGAAGCCGCCCTGCTCGATCCACCAGGCGTATTCGGGGTTCCACGCCGGAGTCAGGTCCACGAGGAATCCTCCATAGGCGGACATCAAGGTGGGCGTGTTGCCATCGTGCTTTGCGCCCTTCTTCGACGAGATGAACATAGGAATGCGCGTGCCATCTTTCGATTTATAGAAAACCTGTTTCACTTCGTACTGATCGGAGGCGAACGGTACGGTCGGCTGGGCAAAGATTTCAGTTTTTCCGGTGGTGATGTCAAAGCGATAGATGGTTGGCGGGATGACGAAGGACTCGAAGCTGTAGAAACCTTCATTTGCATCCTCACGGCCGTACACGCCGGTGGCCGCGCCGAGGGTGGGGTAGGCGATACGTCCAATCTCGTTTCCAGCAAGCGTGAAGATGCGTGTTTCGGTCAGTACGTCATGCACTCCGGTGACGAACAGCTTGCCGCCGACAATTGAGATGCTGGAGATGACGTCCTTGCCCTCGGGTACGATGCTCGCCCAGTGCTGCGGTTGCGGATCAGCGATCGGCACTTTGACCACGCGATAGTTCGGCGCCTGGTCGTCGGTCAGCACGTAGAGATCGTCGCCGTAATTCACCGGTGTGAACCGGTTGTCGATGCCATGGATGATCGGGCGAATTGGCGAACCGGGCTGGCGGAGATCTTTCGCATAAATATCGACGCGCTTGGGCGGAACGCCATGCACCACGGTAATCATCAGGTAGCGCTCGTTCTCGGTGATCTCGGCGCCGATGAGTTGCATGGGTCCGAAACTCTCACCTTGGAAGCTCTTGCCGAAGATGAGCTCATCGCTACTCTTGTCTTGGGCCGCGGGCGAGGCATTTCTTGACGACCCCAGCTTGTGGTAGAAGACCAGCGTTCCGGCAGGATCGAAGCGGGCGTAGTAGAGGCCTTGTTTATCAGGGCTGAGTTGGATGCCGGAGTAACGTGCGGAGGGCAGAGAGTCGGGAAGTTCGTAGTTCTTACTGGCATCATTCTTATTGATCTGGAGAATGTGGACCGACTCTTCATCGGCGCCACCGGAACGAATTCCGTAGACCAGCATCGTGCCATCCCTGGAGATGTCATTAATCTGTACGGATGTGTTCTGGTCAGCGCTCAGTTTCGTGGCATCGACCAACCGCTCATCCTGACCGTGCAATCCGTGCCGTACATAGATGGATCCCTGGTTCTCATCGGCGAGGCGCTTCTTGAAAAAATAACTCCCACCGCGCTCGACTGGGATGCTGTAGCTCTCCACGCGTTCGAGTTTGGCGAGTTGCTTGACGATCTCAGGCCGGATCTTCACTTGCGAAAGATATTGTTCGGTGTATTTCATCTGCTGGCTGATCCAGGCGCGGGTTTCCGGACTCTTTGCGTCCTCGAGCCAGCGATAAGGATCGGTGAGCGTGGTGCCGTGAATATTCTCGGTCACGGGCCTGGCTTCGGTTGGAGGCGGAGGCGGCAGGATGATTCCGTTGCCGCCTTTTACTTCGCCGCCCTTGACTTCTCCGGCTTTGACTTCTCCGGCTTTCGCCGGGGAGGGTTGATCGGCGGCGAAAGCAAGGAGTGCAAACATGAGGAAGACAAACAGGCTGATAGTTGTGTAGTGGGTCATCGGTGCAAGCGTCATTGTCCGGATATTCTAGGTCCGAGCATTCTATCTTGTCACATCATCAGCCGCCAGCAGACGGGGTGCTAACCGATACAAAAGTGACTGAATAATCCAAGAAGTGTTGAGATCTTGACGAAGCGGTAACATCAGTCGAGTATCTCTCATGCCCAGATCCAGCCCCGATTGGAGTGCGTCGATGTCGTTCTTGCCGCCGGATAACGACCGGATCGCACCTCGTCCCTCTCGTTGCGCTCGGCTCGCCACTGCGACGTTGTTTCTCGTCGGGTTTTTCGGAGCGGCGGTGAGTATATGCCAAACCCAGACACAAATCGGCGGTGTTCTTTGTCGTGGCGGGGACGGAAACTTTGATGCGGAATTCCGAACCGGGATTAAGGTACACGTCGGAGCAGCAAGGAACGAATTTTCAACGCACACTTGCGCCGCCAAGCTTAGCTGGGAAAAACAAGAGCTCGTAGTTGCCACTGGCGTAGCACAGCTCGATCTCGACGCCTTCGGCGTGGACCTGGGGGATGGCCTCCCAGTGGCTGCTTTTCAGATAAAGAAATCGGACACCGATTGCTGCATGGATTATGGGATTTATTCGCTGGAAAAGCCGCCTCGCTTATTGCGCACCATCACCGGGGGAGATTTCTTCAGTGCAAGAGATGGAGATTTGGATGGTAGCGTCGAAATTTGGACCCATGACGCCGCCGCGGCGAATGGCTTTGAGAAGTTGACGCTGGGCGAACTGGATTTCGCTCCGACCGTGATCTTCCGCTTTGCCCACGGTCGATTGTTGGATGCAAGTGCCGAGTTTCAATCCTACTTCGACAAGGAACTTGCGAGGATAAAGGCCGGAGTGAGTGCGCATGACCTGGAAGATTTCAAAAACAGCGATGGCAGCTTGGCAGAAATGCCTACTCCGACCACCGCCGACCGATTGCACCACTTGCGAGTGTTGAAGATTAGAGTATTGGAAATCGTTTGGGCCTACCTTTACAGCGGACGCGAGCAGGATGCGTGGCGCGCGCTCGGCGAAATGTGGCCGCCCGCGGATGTTGATCGGATTCGTGCCGCACTATTGAATGCACGGGCGCACGGAATTGGCGGCCAAGCCGACGGTACGTCCGCAGACCATCCGGAGGGCAAGAAAAAACGGTTGCACATTTTCGAGGCGGCAGGTGGGCCAGGGCGCAGATTAGAGGTTAATCCGCCTC
>JBEKXC010000322.1:0-3951 GCA_049512435.1 Terriglobales bacterium
ATTACGATCTGCTGCGGCCCGTTTTCCTCGAACTAAAGAAGGAATGGCCGAAGAAGGAATGGTCGAGCGACTCTTAATAAGCTGCACTGGTGGCAAATTCGTTGTGTCGAGAGCAGTAGAAGCGTACGATGCGTGAGCCGGAGGTCCCAGGATCCGTACGCTCCGGAATTGAAAGAAGCAGTCACCGAAGTCGCGCATTTCTTCGATGCCCGGTGATCATGAGCATACAAGCCACACCACAGCCCGGACTAGATCAGCCGCCATCCGGCCAACACGCACCGAAGTCGAGGAGTGGCGGCTGGCTCCGTCTATTTCAAGGCATAAGACCGGTTACTCGCGCGGGAGCGGCCCGCGATGCGCTGGCGGGATTTCAACTGGCGGCGATGAACATCCCGCAGGCGCTGGGCTATACCAAGATTGCCGGCATGCCCGTAGTTACAGGGTTTTACACGCTGTTGCTTCCGCTGCTGGCCTTTGCGGTGTTCGGTTCCTCGCGCTACCTGGTGGTCGCGGCTGATTCGGCGACCGCTGCCATTCTTGCCGGAAAGCTTGCGGGTATGGCCCCCATTGCAAGCGCGAGATATGTGGCGCTGGCATCGACGGTCGCTCTGCTCACCGCCGGATTTCTGCTGCTGGCCCGTGTCCTCAAGCTCGGCTTCCTGGCCGACTTCTTGTCGCAGACCGTGCTGACAGGGTTTCTCACCGGAGTGGGATGTCAGGTTGGCATCGCCGTGCTGGGCGGGATGCTCGGCCTGGAAGTGCACTCCAGCAGGACGGTTGGACAACTCCTCGAGGTCTTCCGCAGCCTGAACCAGGTTCACATGCCGACCGTGGCTATCTCGGCAGTAGTTGTGACAGGCATCTTTGTCTTCAGCCGGTTTGCTCCTAAGGTCCCCGGCCCGCTGATCGCGGTCATCGGCGCAACAGCCGCCAGCGCAGCTTGGGATTTCGCAGGGCACGGCATCACCACCGTCGGGCCGGTCGTTGGCGGGCTTCCGCATTTAGGGTTGCCGGATGTGCACTGGAAAGACATTGTGCCACTGCTCGGCGTGTCCGGCTCCTGCCTTGTGACGATCGTTGCCCAGAGCGCGGCTACCGCACGTTTCTACGCGGGGCGCCACCAGCAGCATTTTGACGAAAGCGCAGACCTGGTCGGTCTATCGGCGGCTAACGCCGCGGCAGCGTTGAGCGGGACATTTGTGGTGGACGGCAGTCCTACGCAAACTGCGATGGTCGAAGGCTCCGGAGGTCAAAGCCAGCTCGCCCAGGTGGCGACCGCGATGGCGGTTGCGTTCGTCCTGCTCTTTCTGACCAAGCCTCTGCAATACCTGCCACGTTGCGTGCTGGGCGCCATCGTATTTTTCATTGCTGTCCGTCTAATCGACGTGCGCGGCTTGCGCGACATACAGCGCGAGAGTCCAGGAGAATACAATCTGGCCTTGTTTACCGCGGCGGTTGTTGTGCTGATAGGCGTTGAAGAAGGCATCCTGCTGGCCATGGTGCTGTCGCTGCTTCGGATTGTGCGCCACAGCTATCGTCCTCACACCGGAGTCTTCGTCGTAAGCGAAGACAATGCCTGGCGGCTGGTCCCGGCTGTTCCGGGCGCGGTAACGGAGCCGGGGTTGGTGATCTATCGCTTCGGAGCCGCGCTGTTCTATGCCAATGCCAGCCTGTTTGCAGAAGAGGTTCGGGGCTTGGTTGGGCCAGCTCCTTCAACCGTGCGCTGGCTGGTCGTCGATGCCGAAGCGATCACGAATGTGGATTACACAGCCGCCCGGATGGTGCGACAACTTCAGAAGGAACTGGTTCACTGCGGCATCGTGCTGGCGCTCGCACGCGTTTCTCTGTCTCTGAAGGCAGACTTAGACCGGCACCTTTTGACTGAGGTCGTCGGCCCGGTGCGGGTTTTCGACCGCCTGCACGATGCGCTGGCGGCATTCGCAGAACTCAAAGACCCGAGTCAATCATTATCAGGCGAAACCTCGCTCTGAGCACGGCCTGATTCGGTGCGCAAATCGGATAACAGCCAGGTTGGCAATGCAAAGAGTGCGAACAATCTGGAAAAGTCCGTGGCATATATAATGTCGCGACAGATGGCTCTCACCTTTGGCACGAAACTCGGCCCTTATGAAGTGCAGTCTCCGCTGGGCGCAGGTGGAATGGGGGAAGTTTACCGTGCAATCGATACCCGCCTGGATCGTATCGTAGCGATTAAAGTTCTTGCTTCTCATCTTTCTTCTTCGCCGGAACTGAAACAGCGCATGGAGCGCGAGGCGAGGGCCATTTCCTCGCTGAACCATCCGCACATCTGCCATCTCTACGACATCGGCTCACAGGACGGCATCGATTACCTGGTGATGGAGTTCCTCGAAGGAGAGACTCTGGCCGAACGGCTTCGCAAAGGAGCGATGCCGCTGAACGAAATCCTCAAGATTGGGATCGCGATTGCCGAAGCGCTGGCGGTGGCTCACCGGCAAGGCATTGTGCACCGTGACCTGAAGCCGGGGAACATCATGCTGACTTCGGGCGGCGCCAAGCTGATGGACTTTGGGCTGGCCAAGCCGCTGGGCGTGCAGACCACGGCCACTGCCTCAGGGACAGTACCAGCGTTCACCGCCGCGCCCACGTTAAGTGGACCAAGTCCGTTGAGCCCACTGACGGCGGCGGGCAGCATCATCGGCACCATCCAGTACATGTCGCCGGAGCAGATTGAGGGCAAGGAAGCAGACGCCCGCTCCGACATTTTTGCCTTTGGCGGTGTGCTGTATGAAATGATTACGGGAAACCGTCCCTTTCAGGGAAAGAGCCAAATTTCGCTGGCATCGTCCATTCTGGAAAGTGATCCTGCGCCGATCAGCGCCCTCAAACCGCTCACTCCGACTGCCTTTGAGCATGTCGTGGCCACCTGCTTGCAGAAGAACCCCGAAGACCGTTTTCAAACCGCGCATGACATCAAAATCGAGCTGCAGTGGATTGCGCAGGAGAAAGATCGGCCAGCGCCGGCGGTGGGCGCATCACCGCCCTTACCATCGCATAGACGCGAGCGTCTTGTTTGGGCAGCAGCTATTGTAGCCGCGATTGTCCTGGGCTCGGCCGCCGGAATGTTCTTCTACCGTCCCGTTCCATCCGCACGCGCCATCCGCACCGTTATCAATCCTCCGGAGAAAACTACGCTCAATCTGACGGGCGATTCTGCCGGGCCGCCGGTGCTGTCACCAGACGGTACAGCTATCGCTTTTGGGGCCACCGGTACTGACGGCAAGACCGCACTGTGGGTTCGCCCCATGAATTCGCTGGAGGCACATGCGCTTCCCGAAACAACTGGTGCGATTTTTCCCTTCTGGTCGCCTGACAGCCATTCGCTCGGATTTTTCGCCGATAGCAAGTTGAAGACGATTGATCTCAATGGCGGCACTGCGCAGGTGATTGCCGAAGCGCAGCTCGGGCGCGGCGGCGCCTGGGGACCGGGTGGGGTGATCCTATTCTCTCCGAATCCAATCGCGCCCATGATGCGGGTCAGTGCCAGCGGAGGAACTCCAGTTGCAATCACTAAGATCGACGGATCTCAGTACACATCACATCGCTGGCCGTTTTTCCTTCCCGACGGCAAACATTTCCTTTATCTGGCCCTTACGCACGATCCTTCGAAGTCGGCGAACAATACTCTTTATTATGCATCGTCGGACGGCAGCGAAAATCGTCCGCTAGTCCGTTCGCAATCGAACGCGGTTTACGCGAGCGGGTTTCTTTTGTTCGCGCGGGGCGACCAGTTGATGGCACAACCCTTCGATCCCGGCAAGGGAACACTGAGAGACGAGCCACAGAGCGCGGCCAAAGGAGTGATGAACGACGTCAGCACCTGGCACATGGATGCTTCGGCTTCCGGCGATGGATTACTGGTCCTTGGCAGCGGCGGGACTGCCGATTTGCAGCTGGTCTGGATGGATCGCA
>JBEKXC010000323.1:0-3943 GCA_049512435.1 Terriglobales bacterium
TTCCGCGAGTTAAGTCTGGCTTGCCTGTGTACGGCTGTCCTGTCGGATGCGCAACCTGCGCTGGCGACCGGCTCCGGGAAAATCTTGGCTGAGCTTTGAAGAAATACGTACCCGGTTGGAGTAGGGATCGGGGACGCCCTCGCTGAAACGTCCTGCGAAAACCTTTGCGCCCGAGGTATTGGGTCACGCGAGGCTATGCAGGGGGAAAGCAGACGAAACGGAATGCCTCCGAACCTGGTCGGGTGAGGCGTGGCGTCACCGTCGTCGGCGATTTAGCCTGAGCGGGAACTGAACGATTTCTCCCCGGCAATAGTAATGCTGCGTGGGGAGAGTATGGCTGGGCGCGACGCCTGTGCCAGACCTGGAGACGAAGGGCAGTTTGCGTCTCTTGTGCGTCTCCAGGGTGGGAGAAGTATGCGGAGACGGGGCAAGCCTCGCCTCCGCGGGATTGTTGGTTGCGGAAAATGTGCGGGAGAGACGCGGCGTGCCGCGTCCGGGAGTGGCAAGAGTGCCTACTTTTAATCAGCTGGTGAAGTTTGGTCGCGAGCGGACCCGGTACAAGACGGCGAGTCCGGCTTTACAATCGTGTCCGCAGAAGCGCGGCGTGTGCACGCGCGTGTATACCCAGACGCCAAAAAAGCCGAACTCAGCGCTACGCAAAGTGGCGCGCGTTCGCCTGACCAATGGAATCGAGGTGACGACGTATATCCCTGGTGTCGGCCATAACCTGCAGGAGCACTCGATTGTGCTGATCCGCGGGGGCCGTGTGAAGGATCTGCCGGGCGTCCGTTATCACGTAGTGCGCGGAACCCTGGACGCAACCGGCGTCGCGGGCCGTAACCAGGGGCGCTCGAAGTACGGCACGAAGCGCGCGAAGAAGGCGTAGAAACAGTGGTCAGTGGCCCAGTGGCCAATGAAACCGCTGCCAGACAAAAACTGAAAGCTGAACTGAAAGCCGAGAGCTAACGAAGCATGCCAAGAAAAGGACACACCCCAAAGCGGAAGACGGAGGCCGATCCGGTGTATGGATCGGACCTGGTGACGAGGTTCATCAACTCGATGATGTGGCAGGGAAAGAAGTCGACTGCCGAGGGCATTTTTTATAAGTCGCTCGAGAAACTGAAGGAGAAGGGCGGCGATGAACCCCTGAAGCTGTTCACGAAGGCGGTCGAGAACGCCAAGCCGTTGCTGGAAGTGAAGACGCGGCGCGTGGGCGGTGCGAACTACCAGGTGCCGATCGAAGTAGGTCCGGACCGCAGGACGTCGCTGGCGATCCGCTGGATCGTGAGCTATGCGCGCGGCCGCGGCGAAAAGGGAATGATCGAGAAATTGACGAACGAGTTGCTCGACGCCTCGAACGGCAAAGGCGCGGCCATCAAGAAGAAAGAAGATGTGCATCGCATGGCGGAAGCGAACAAGGCGTTCGCGCATTACCGGTGGTAAGAGCGCTGTTCGCTGTTCGTCGTTCGCGGTTGGCTCAAAGCTGGAGCCATTAGCGAAGAGCGAGTGGCGAAAAGCGAAGAGCGAGAAGCTGATTTTCGGAGCCCCAGAAAGAGTTAATTGTCGTGCCTAGAACAGTCCCATTAGAGCGTTGCAGGAACATCGGCATCATGGCCCACATCGATGCCGGGAAGACCACGACGACGGAGCGCATCCTGTTTTATACGGGAAAGACGCACCGCATCGGCGAGGTGCATGAAGGCACGGCCATCATGGACTGGATGGAGCAGGAGCAGGAACGCGGCATCACGATTACCTCCGCGGCCACGACTTGTACCTGGCGCGACATTCGCATCAATATTATCGATACGCCCGGCCACGTGGACTTTACCGCCGAGGTGGAGCGCTCGCTGCGCGTGCTCGACGGCGCCGTCGCCGTGTTTGACGCCGTGCATGGCGTGCAGCCGCAGTCGGAAAAGGTTTGGCGGCAAGCCGATAAGTACGGCGTTCCGCGAATTTGTTTCATCAACAAGATCGACAAGATGGGTGCGGATTTCGAGCACGCCGTTGACACTCTCCGCAAGCGCCTCAACGCCAAGCCGGTCGCGATTCAAATTCCCATCGGACAAGAAGACAAGTTTCGCGGCGTGGTGGATCTGGTCGCCATGAAGTCCGTCATCTGGGAGGACGAATCCATCGGCGCGGAGTACGTGGTTGGCGACATTCCCGCGGACTTGCAGAAAAAGGCCGAGGCATTCCATACCCAGTTGGTTGAAACCGTCGCCGAAAATGATGATGACATTCTGCATAAGTTTCTCGAAGGCGAAGCCATTTCGGCGGACGAACTGAAGGCGTCGCTGCGCAAATCGACCATCGGACTGAAGTTGTTTCCGGTCGTGGTCGGAACGGCGTTCAAGAATAAAGGCGTCCAGCCCTTGCTCGATGCGGTGGTCGATTACCTGCCCTCGCCGCTCGACACAAAAGAGACACACGGCCTCGATCCCGACACGGGAAAGACGATCACGCGCAAGAGTGATGACAACGAACCCTTTTCGGCCTTGGCCTTTAAGATCATGGCCGACCCGTACGTCGGTCAGTTGACGTTTATTCGCGTGTACTCGGGACAGTTGAAGTCAGGCGAATCGGTGATGAACTCGCGTACGCAGAAGCATGAGCGCATTGGGCGCCTGCTCAAGATGCACGCCAATAAGCGCGAAGATATTCAGGAAATTCTCGCCGGGGACATCTGCGCCGTAGTCGGCCTCAGAAACGTCGGTACGGGCGACACCATCTGCAACGAGAAGCATCCGATCACGCTCGAGTCGATCGTGTTTGCGGTGCCGGTAATTTCGGTTGCGGTCGAACCGAAGACCAAGGCCGATCAGGAAAAGATGGGTATGGCGCTGGCGCGGCTGGCACAGGAAGATCCGACTTTTAAAGTTCACACCGATCCGGATAGCGGGCAGACGATCATCAGCGGCATGGGCGAGTTGCATCTCGAAATCATCGTCGACCGCATGATGCGCGAATACAAGGTTGAGGCGAACGTCGGCAAGCCGCAGGTCGCGTATCGCGAGACCATTCGGAAGCATGCCGAAGCGGAAGGCAAATACATTCGCCAGACCGGCGGCCGCGGCCAGTACGGGCACGCCAAGATTTATCTCGATCCGAACGAGCCGGGCAAAGGCTACGAATTCATCAATGAAATCGTGGGCGGCACCGTACCCAAGGAATTCATCAAGCCGATCGACCAGGGCATGCAGGAGGCTATGGAAGGCGGCGTACTTGCGGGCTATCCGATGGTCGACATCAAGGCGACGCTCTTCGACGGCAGCTATCACGACGTCGATTCGAACGAAATGGCGTTTAAGATTGCCGGCTCGATGGCTTTCAAAGAAGCGGCACGCAAGGCGAGCCCGGTGATTCTGGAGCCGGTGATGGCGGTCGAAGTAGTGACGCCGGAAGATTACGCGGGCACCATCATGGGTGACCTGAGTTCGCGTCGCGGACGCATCGAAGGCATGGAGCATCGCGCCGGTTCGCAGGTCATCAAGGCCATCGTTCCGTTGGCGGAGATGTTCGGGTACGCGACGCATATGCGTTCCAGCACGCAGGGACGCGCCGAGTACTCGATGCATTTTGCGCGCTATGAAGAGGCCCCGCGTCATGTGGCGGAAGAGATCATCGCCAAGACGCAGGGGAAAACGGCGTCGCGGTGATTCGTATCAGGGCGTGGCTTTAGCCACGCCGAATCGTGAACGTCGGATTGTTAGACAAGGTTCGGGGCTTTAGCCCCTGAGGAAAACAGGAAATGGCGAAGGAAAAATTTGAACGGAATAAGCCGCACTGCAACGTCGGGACGATTGGTCACATCGATCATGGCAAGACGACGTTGACGGCGGCGATCACCAAGGTATTGCAGAAGCACAATCCGAAGATTGTGTTCCGGTCGTTCGATTCGATCGACAACACTCCGGAAGAAAAGGCGCGTGGCATCACGATT
>JBEKXC010000324.1:0-3943 GCA_049512435.1 Terriglobales bacterium
ACGTGCACGCTGATCGCCTCCGTCATTGTTTCGTTCACCTTTATGCCGTTGATTGCGTACTACATGATCAAACCGCCCAAGCATCTGGAACCGCCCATGTCCGAGCGACGACAGCACGGCTTTCCGGCGCTCTACTATCGGGTAGGTGACTTCGCGCTCAGACATCGTTGGGGTACGTTCGGTGCCTCGCTGATCATTCTGGTGTTGGGCGGAGTGTTTTTCTCGATGCTGAAGCCGCAGTTCTTCCCCAAGGACCTCTCCTACCTGTCGTACGTGGATGTCTGGCTTCCGCCCGATGCCCCGCTGGGTGCGACGAACACGGTCACAGAACGGGCAGAAACTGTCATTCGGCAAGAGGCGGAACGATTTGGAAACGAACATCATCACAAAGATGTTCTAAAATCGCTGACCACATTTATCGGCGGCGGCGGTCCTAGATTCTGGTTCTCGGTCGACCCCGAGCGACAACAGCTCAACTATGCGCAGATCCTGGTCGAGGTTTCCGACAAGCACTTCACCAACGAATTCGTTGGCCCGCTGCAGACGGCGCTGAGCCGCGAAGTCCCGGGTGCCCGGGTCGATGTGCGGCAGCTCGAGACCGGCAAGCCGGTCGGCATTCCCGTCTCGATTCGAATTTCAGGTCCCGAGATGGAAGTTCTGCACCGTCTCTCAGGCGATCTCCAGGCAACCTTTCGCGCTCAGCCAAATGCGACTCGGGTACGAGACGACTGGGGCGAACCTGCCATGAATGTCCGGCTGAAGGTTGACCCGGATCGCGCCAACCTTTCCGGCATCACGAATCTGGATATAGCCCTCTCATCTGTCGCGGCCGAGAGTGGATTACCTGTGTCAACCTACAAAGAAGCTGACAAACAAATCCCCATTGCCGTTCGTTTGCGAATGGAGGACCGCGCCGGACTGTCTGACGTTCAAAATGCGTACGTATACTCCTTGACCAGCAATCAGCGCGTACCTTTGAGGCAGGTATCAAACGTCACCACGGAAATTGCGGTATCGAAGATAAAGCGTCGCAATCAATTCCGGACGGTTACGGTATCCGCGTTCCCGATTCCGGGGGTGTTGCCTTCTCAAGTGCTCACGCCCCTGCTGCCGAAAATCAAGGAGTTCCAGAAGAATTTGCCTCCCGGCTATTTCCTCGAGATCGGGGGCGAATACGACGAACAGCAGAAAGGTTTTAAGGAACTCAGCGTGGTCATGGCGATTTCCGTAGTGCTGATCTACATTGCGTTGGTTCTGCAGTTCCGAAATGCGGTCAAGCCCTTTCTCGTGTTTGCTGCGATCCCCTACGGAATGACAGGAGCCCTCGCGGGACTGGTGGTCATGGGACAACCCTTCGGATTTATGGGGTTCCTGGGAGTCGCAAGCCTGGTGGGCGTGGTCGTCAGTCACGTCATCGTTCTCTTCGACTTCATCGAAGAAGCGCACGAGAGAGGGGAACCTTTACGAGAAGCTCTGCTCGATGCCGGCATAGTGCGATTGCGCCCTGTGATGATCACGGTCGGCGCGACCGTGCTTGGGCTCATACCCTTGGCCATTCACGGGGGACCCCTCTGGGAACCTCTCTGCTACGCCCAAATCGGTGGTCTTAGTATCGCGACGTTTGTGACGCTGCTGCTTGTCCCGGTGATCTATTCCATCTTTGTGTTGGACTTGAAGCTGATTAAGTGGGAGTCCCCGGCAACAGCCGAGCTGACGCCAACAACTGAACTAAGGACCGCAGATCTTCATTACTCTCATTAGCCATGAATATCGATTACTGATAAAGGAGATCATCATGATTACTTGCATTAGCGCGGCCAGTTTATTCTCAGAGCTGAAAACGAGAATTGATACTCGCCAATCGCGGATAGGCGTGATAGGCCTGGGTTATGTGGGCCTGCCACTTGCTTTGCTCTACACGGAAGCGAAATTTCGAGTAACGGGTTTTGACATCGACCAGCATAAGGTCGCAACTCTCAGCTCCGGTGGATCCTACATCTGTCGAATTCCACCTACTGAGATCCAGGCGGCGGGCTCGCAAGGTTTCTGTGCGACCTCAGACTTTTCGCGCCTGACCGAAATGGATGCCATCATCATCTGTGTGCCCACGCCTCTGGACGAATATCGAGAGCCTGATCTCAGTTTCATTACCAATACCTCCCGCGCCATAGCGCCCCATTTGCGTGCCGGTCAATTGGTGGTCCTCGAGAGCACGAGCTATCCCGGCACCACGGAGGAAGTGCTTGTTCCAATCCTGGAGGAAGGCAATGGCTGCGGTTTGAAGGCCGCCCGCGACGCAACGGCTAACGGAGAGGATGAGTTTTTTGTCGCCTTTTCTCCGGAACGAGAGGACCCAGGCAATGACAGCATCGCGCGTCGTGACATCCCGAAAGTCGTAGGAGGCCTGAATTCCCAAGCCTCAGAACTGGCCGCGACGCTGTACGGAACAATCTTCAACCGAGTCGTCCCGGTGTCCTCACCAGCCGTCGCCGAGATGACTAAGCTGCTGGAAAATATTTACCGCTGCGTGAACATCGCCCTGGTCAATGAATTGAAGCTATTGTCATTGCGCATGGGCTTGGATATTTGGGAAGTCATCGAGGCCGCCTCCACCAAGCCATTCGGCTTTCAACCCTTCTATCCCGGTCCCGGCCTGGGCGGACACTGCATTCCCGTCGATCCGTATTATCTGTCATGGAAGGCGAAGGCTTGGGATTTCCAGACACGCTTCATCGAACTGGCTGGAGAGATCAACAGTGCTATGCCCTATCACGTGGTCTCTTCCGTCAGCAGAGCTCTCAATCAACAAGGGAAGGCTCTGAAACGCTCCAAAGTGCTGGTGCTCGGCGTGGCTTACAAGAAAGACATCGATGACCTGCGCGAGTCTCCTGCCCTGACCATTATTGAGCTGCTGCAGAAGGATGGTGCTGAAGTCAGCTACAACGATCCCTATTTTCCCTTTATCGGGAAAGGGCGCAAATACGATCTTCAGATGAAATGCGTGCCCGTAGAGAACGTCGACAAATACGATTGTGTGCTGATCGTCACAGATCATTCGGATTACGATTACGCCTGGATCGCGCAGCACGCATCCTTGGTGGTGGATACGCGCAACGCGACGAGAGGCATTCACGGCGACAACATTGTGCGCTGTTAGATGATCGCTTCCGAAGAGAACGAGGCGTCGTCGCTTACAACCCTATGATGCGTGCCCACGGGAAAATGAGTGAAACAAGTGTGCCGCGAAGCCTTTAACTAAGAGGAGCAATCTCGAAAATGACATTGCTTCAACAAGCTGGTGCCGCCGTTCTGCTCGTATTAATTACGCTATCTCTGCAGTGTGGCGGCGCCGCTACGCTCATTATTTGGATAAGGAGCATTCCACGAGAGAGTCACGGAGTGCGTGTGTTTCACTGCGCCGCGCTCGTTATGCAAACTACGGTTGCGGTCATCGTTCTGCACGGAATCGTTATTCTGCTGTGGGCGAGTTGCTATCGCTGGCTTTGTTTTCCGTCCTGGGAATCGGCGTTTTACTTCTCGGCGAGCAGCTATGCGACCGTTGGATACGGGGATGTGGTGCTTCCATCCAAGTGGCGTCTGCTAGGGCCGCTCGAAAGCATGGTCGGCATGCTGATGTCAGGAGTCTCGATTGGACTTCTATTCGCGGCGGTCACTCATCTGGTCGACGGCGAGTCGCGATCTCGCCTATTACTTCGCTCCGAACCAGTGACTGCGGATCGCATCGGCCCCCGACAAAGGCGAAGCTGTTAGCTCGGTCGATCGCGCTCGAAGGTCATACCCTGAGAAACAGTTCACCGTAAGTACGGGACTGGAAGCCTGGCAAACCACGTCATAGGTACTGGCAAGATCCAGATGCGAAACTATTCCGGTGTGGGCCGAATCATGGAGCCCCATAATAATGAGGTCCGCTCGCAGTTTGTCA
>JBEKXC010000325.1:0-3941 GCA_049512435.1 Terriglobales bacterium
TAGATCACGCCCCGCACGGGACGGGTACAATTCGCGCACAGTGCCTTTCCACAAGTGCGGCAATAGGCCACTGCTGACGCATCAGCATGATTGGCGCAATTCATACCAACCTCCGATTCATAGTCGCGGCAAACGTCGCGGTCGACGTCGCGGTCAACGCCACCGTCGCCGCAGGTGGAGCACTTGCCACCGCATCCCGCAAAACCGGCGTGATGGGAGCCCCGTCCCGCAGCGCAGCTAAAACCGGCTGGTTGTATTCCTGGGAGTAGTTACGATCCTGTCTCTCTTCTGGTTGCCCACTGGTGTCGTTCTTGCGATTTTCTTTGGGTTCATTGTTCTGATACTCGGGGCCGGGCGCGGCGGGAGTGTTGGCCCGCTTCAGTTCGCGCAGCTTCGATTCGATCTCGTACACGAAGTGAATATTATCGTAGTACTTCACGACTTTGATCTGGGCATCGTTGTAAGCATGACGCAATGCTGCCGGCCGCAGGTCGACCTTCGCCACATCCTTTGGCTTCACGCCCGCCACGTTCAGCGCCAGCGAAAACGAGAAGAAGATCATCCCAAACGACATCACAAACTGCGGCTGCCGCACGAAGGCCGCCACCGGTCTGAAGAAAGAAGATGCGAAGGAGTCCCATCCTTCGCGCAGCCGTTCACCGAACGGTGTCGTCCTGCCGCCGCGCGCTGCCGCCCCAGTCGCGGAGAAAGACCGCGTACTCACGATTCCGCTCGTGGCCGCCAGAATGTTCTGCATCAGATGAGCCGGAGGCTCAACCGCCTCGAGCGACCGCAGCCATTTCTGCCCCGCCTGCACATCCGCGAACAACGGACCGCAAACCCCGCAGACACGCCGATGGGCGTCGAAGCCTTCCATCCGTGCCGCGCTCAACTGACCTTCACCGTCCAAGGCCTCGCTGAGCAGCGCTTCGAATTCGGAGCATTCGACCCCGTGTTTGGTTTCCTCTGCCATCACATCACCTGCCTATAGGTACGTTGTAGGAGCCGCGCAAGTTCCGCTCGTCCCCGGTTAATTCGTGACTTGACGGTCCCCTCCGGAACCCTCAAAGCCGTGGCAATCTCCCGATAGTCCATATCCTGTAAATCCCGCAGAATCACAGCCTCCCGCAGCTCCGGAGACAGTTTCTGCAAAGCCAAATGCACCATTTCCCGCGTTTCCCGGCTCTGCACCGCGGCATCCGGAGGCAGCCCCCGGTCCGCGATCTGCCCGCTAAGCGGCTGTGCATCCTCATGCTCCGAGGGCACGGAATCCAAAGAATCTGTCATTCGATCGCCTTTGCTCTTCCTAAAATGATCGACCAGCAGATTGCGAGTAATGGTGGTTACCCAGGTCATGAACGCGCCCTTACCGGAGTCATAGGTGTTCAACGTCCGATACATCTTGATAAAGACCTCCTGCGTGAGGTCCTGCGCGTTCTCGGAATCCCCGGCAAACCGGTAGCAGACGTTGTAAATCCGCCGGTGATAGCGCTGCACAATCTCTTCCCAGGCCGCAGCATCGCCCCCCACGCAGCGACGGACCAGCAATCCGACAACCTGGGCTTCTTCCAAAACTGGACTCCGAAGAACTGCGCCTAATCTAGCTTGTCAGCACCTAATCTAGCTTGTCATCCTGACCCTGAGCTAGCCGAAGGGGAAGGACCTATGCATTTGCCGCGAGCTGTCCAGAACCTTAACAGCACATGAGAGCTACGTTTCTGTCGGGCGTGAAGTTCCCTTGAATCATAAAGCTAGCGATTGTAGCAGGAGGGCGCTCTGCGAAAGGACCCAGCCCCGGAGGGGTGTCCGCGGATAGCCCGGCGCTTCAGCGCCGGGAAATGTGCAAGAGATTATTCAAGTCCCGGAGGGACGACTGAGAACTCAGAAAGGGTTGTCACTCCCCGCGCGCCGACGCGCCTCGGCCAACTGTTCCGGAGTCATTTTCGCCTCCAGATCTTTCAGCTTTTGGTCGCTCTCTTTATAGTGCTTTTTCTGAGCGAGCGCGTACCAGACATAAGCCGTCACCCAATCATTCTTGCGCGAAGAAAAATATTCCCCCATCGCGAACTGGGCCTTGGGTAGGCCCTGGTTGGCCGCCTTCTCAAGAAAGGCGAATCCTTTGGAGTCATCCTTGGCAAGATAGGGATCGGCCAGCAGGATCTGAGCAATCTCCAACTGCGCCTTGGCATCTCCCGCGTTGGCCTTGTCGAATAAAGCTGGCTTCTTAGGAGCGTAGAGATGGAAGCTCGTTTCCACGTTGATTTGAACCGCCACCGGCGCGCCGTCTTTCAGCGCGGGTGAGAATCTCCACTGCTGAACCGCCTCAATGGCCTTTTCGTCGAGTCCCATGCCCACCGGCCGCGTCACCTTGATATTCTGCGGCATCCCTTCGGCATCCACTACCAGCTCCAGAACGCAAGTGCCTTCATATCCCGCCAAGCGCGCCTGTTCGGAGAATTCGGGACTGGGAGAGTAAGTAGCACGGGGTGCCTTGACATCGCGCCCTACGCGATACACCCCATCAGGGAGAGGTTCCTGTGGGTTCGAGTCCCCGTGACTGTGCCAGGACTGAAGCTGCGCGCAGATCGGCACTGTTACCACCACGAAAGAAAGCAGCAGCAGTACGATCCATGCAACCTGAGGACCTCTCGAACCCATAATGGAGACGAGTGTAGCAGAACTCTTATAGCCCGTAGGATTTTCCCGGAAGCTGAGCCGGGCTTGCAGCCGGTCAATCTGCGCGTCAACTCTAGATATTTTTCTGTGCAGGTGGTGCGACGTACACATCGGCAGCCATTGGCGGCAAGACTGTAGAATCCCAGATACACTTTTCTGTTTCTACACTCTGGACGCCAATTTGACCCGCTCTTTGGCCGTCTCCCGCCCAAGTGATTCGGAACCGGGCTCGACTGGTCTTGTAAGTAATAGCGACAATCTGTCCAACCTTCAACCCGCCTTGAATGCCCTCTAACGAAGCCCCTTGACGGCTGATGTTGCGCGTTGCAGCCATGAGCAGAATCGAACGTCCGCTGTCATCGCTCCCGGCGATTCGGACGTGCAGTTTCGCTTGCATCCGAGGCTCTCGGCGTTTTCCCAACATCGTACTTCTCCTCTCAATGCTCTGCGTGAAGATGATCTGCGTCAAAATGACCTGCATCAAGATGACCTGCATCAAGATGACCTGCATCAACCGCGGTGCTCGATGACCTCACGTTGGCTCTGACTCTGGTTACCTGACTCCAGGTTGGCCATGCCAGGTTCGCCATTCCAGGTTTGCCATACCAGGCCTGCCATACTAGGGTCGCCTCTTCTTCTCGACCCTATCGAACAGGAGCTTGATTCCGCCCAGCAAGCCGCCGAACAGTAGGACAACACCCAGCGCTTTCCATGAGATCATTTTGTGCATCTGGTTGTGCATCTAGTCCGGACTCTACGCCCCGTGGCGACCCCGCGAAAGATTACACACCACTGGTTACCGTGGCATTACCTACCCCAACGGGCCACCTAGCCGAGTGACCCACTTGGGCGCCTTTCGAGAGGGAGGGAGGCAAAACTCAGTGATTTTGGGTGGCGCAGCGGTTTACCGCTGCGATCGCTGCACTCAATTCCGACGGCTTCAGCCGCTGAGGGACCGCATGGGGTGACACCCGCCCTGGCAAAGCAGATGCAGTTGATCCAAAAGGTTGCCCGGGACTATTCTTCACCGAGGGAGTCTAACTGGCCGTCTTTATGAAGACCGATCTGGCGAGGCCCGCAAGTGTCCCGAAACTGCCCAAAGGTTCCCTGAAGCGTCTTACCCTCGGCCAGTCGTTCGCGGAGTATGACAAGGTTCTCGAAAAGAGCAACGTGTTCGTTGAAACACCTGCTATTCGTGCCGCGCTCGATTTGGAACGGTCCAAGTGCTTCTTCGTGGGACGACGAGGGACAGGAAAGACCGCAAT
>JBEKXC010000326.1:0-4329 GCA_049512435.1 Terriglobales bacterium
AGGGGCCAGGCGATGGTTTGTCCTTCCGGCATCGATGCTTGAATGTATGGACCGATGGTGAAGGTTAGGAGCGGAACCAGGAGTCCCCAGGCCAGCACGCCTCCCGCAAAGTTGAGGGCGGCTAGTCTAGGGCCAATAATGTAACCCACGCCAAGATATGCGGGACTGATGTCGGGTGCTGTCATCAATGTAGCGCCGCCGGTAATCGTCGTGGCTACGTTTGGATTCGTGCTGGTGCGGAGGAGTAATCTCTTTCCCAGCGCGCTGATCTTCATGGGGAAAGTGTTGCTGGGATTGAAAACATTAATCGCTCCCAGCAAATACATGAAGGCGCCGAAGCCCATGTTGGCAAACAGAATCTTGGCGGCTTTGGCTCCCTGCTGCCCGGCTTTGTGAATCTCAGAAGCCGCCACGGATTCCGGAAACGGCAGGTCTGGATCCTCCACCATCACGCGGCGCAGGAGGGTCACGAATAAGATACCCAGTGTGCCACCGATCAACATCAGAGCTACGGACTTCCAATACTCGTCCTGGGTAAGTCCCGGCCATATGCCGGCTCGCCGATGGAGCCTACGGTTCGCGCGATGTTTTCTTCCAGCAGCGAGCCCTTCATCAACCGCAGCAGTGCCATGGAGATCACAGCGGCCGGATAGGTTGCGGCAATCGTCATCCCCGCCTTGAGACCGAGGTACGCATTGGCAGAGCCCAGCAGGGCGGTCAGGAACAACCCGATCAATACTGCCCGAAAAGTAAACTCCTTCATTTCCATGGTTTCCGGAACGTAGGGCCGATGCTTGCGGGGAGCTTGAGTATTTGCCACAACGGGAGTGCTCATGGGGACCTCGGAACCTCGGACTGTCAGAAATTTAATTGCCGGTTCACATTAGCAGCGACGGCGCACCTTATCATGCCGAATGGCTGATTTACAAGTCCAGCTGTCCTTTTGGGGTAGCGCCGGCTTGTTTTTTCCCGCAACCTTTATCAGCAACGTTGCACCGAAAACGGAGTTAGAATACTTCAATCCCTGAGGTACTCCATGACTCCCCTTGCCAAGTCATCTTGGAGCCGGTTTTTGGAGGAATTCCACTGCCGGGGATGCGGTGGGGAGGAAGCATATCGCTCCCGCCCCCGGAATTTCTTTGAAAAACATGTGCTACCGTTTTTGTTGCTGCGAGCGGTCCGCTGTGAACGTTGCTATCACCGGAGCTACATCCTGCGCACGATTCCAGCGCTCGAACGCGATCAGAGCGATCGCCAACAGCCACAGAGTCAACCACCGCCTGGTTCGACGTCCGGTAGTCGCGTTGCATAGGGCGTGTACGCCAGCTTATACTGACCGAGTGTAGCCCGGCGGAGCATGATTGGATTGCCGGGTGCGGAGGCCGTCTTCAGCAGTAGCAGTACTGGGTTTCGAATACGGGCTGCCCAGGGCCAAGCGGCGGAGCATGGGTTGCCGAAGCATGATTTGCCGGAGCATGGCTTAGGCAATCATGGCTCGGCGGATCATGGGCTCGCTGCCTTGGCCGAGCGCGCGGCTGCGACATTATTCTTCACACTTTTTCCTGCCGATTGCCGTATCTGTGGTTCCCCGCTGCTTAGAGTTTCCCGACTTCCGGTTTGTAAGACCTGCTTGCTTGCGCTCGGACCGCTGCAGGGATCGTACTGCTCGGTTTGCGGCGAAGGGTTGCGCTCGCCGGGCGGGATTCATCGATTGGAAACAGATGGATTCGAGACGGATCGATCAGAGACGCACCGATTCGAGGCGGTTGGCGGCGAGACGCGGTGCCTGCTTTGTCAGCGCGCTGATCCTCCTTTTGAGCGGGCCGTTGCCTATGGCAGCTATGACGGCGAATTGCGCGACTTGATCCACCTGCTCAAGTTCCAGCAGGTTCGTCCGGCGGCCGCGGTTTTGGGGCAAGTACTGGCGGGGACGATTGCCAACCTGGCACGGGTGATGCCGGTGGGGATGATCGCGGTGGTCCCAGTTCCTCTGCATACACGCAAGCAGGCGCAGCGCGGGTTCAACCAGGCGGAGGTGATCGCACGCGGCGCTCTGAAGGAGCTGTCGCTTCCGAAAAGATTCGATTTGTGCGCGGGAATCCTGGTGCGTCAGCGCGAGACCGGAAGCCAGATTGGCCTGACTCGTCATCAACGGCGCGAGAATTTGCGAGGCGCGTTTGTGGTGAGCGATGCCCCGCGAATATTAAATCGCGACATCTTACTGGTGGATGACGTCTTTACCACGGGTACGACGGCGTCGGAGTGCGCGCGAGTTCTTCTTCGCGCAGGAGCGGCGCGGGTGTGGGTAGCAACGGTCGCTCGCACATTGAAACTGAAGTTTCTTGATGTCATTTCGTTGGCAGGAGAGTTCTCCGTTCCCGGTTCTCAGTTCTCAGTGAACCCGCCCAGCTGTACTGAGAACCGAGAACTGAGAACCGGGAACTGACCTTATGTCGTTGCGATTACACAATTTCGCTGGCAGCATGCGGTCGCATCTTCCGCTCGCGATGCTCGCCTCCGGCATGCATTCGGGAGGCGATGGCCACGCGCTGCATCAGCCCGTGCTGGTGCTGAATGCCTCCTACGAGCCGATCAATGTTTGTGCCGCGCGGCGCGCGATCGTGCTGGTGCTGAAGGGCGTTGCCATGACCGAAGAAGAAAACGGACACTTCCTGCACGCTGCCCGGGTTGCCATCCGCGTGCCTTCGGTGATCCGTCTGCTGGAGTATCGCCGGATTCCGCATCAGTCACGGGCGCTGTCGCGAAAGAATATTCTGCTTCGCGACCGCAACACCTGCCAGTATTGCAGCACCACGCTTCCCTCGGGCGAACTCACGCTCGACCATGTGATTCCACGCTCCCGCGGAGGCCTCTCCACCTGGGAGAACCTCGTGGCCTGCTGTCATCCCTGCAACCGCCGCAAAGGCAACCAGCTTCCGCACGAAGCCAACATGAGGCCGATGCGCGAACCGCGGTCCTTCAATCTCCACACCAGTCGCCACATCATGCGGTTGATGGGGCACTCGGATGATAAGTGGAGAAAGTATCTGTTTTATTAGCTCTCAGCTCTCAGTAAACAAAGCGGTCTTACTGACAGCTGAGAGCTGACAGCCGAGAGCTGACAGCTTCTATTGCGGCTTTGGCGGCTCGGCCGGCTTTTGATCCTCTGGCTTCGGCTCCGCCTTCTGAACTTCCTGTCCTTCGTAGGTGATCCTCGATTTTGATCCGAAGCGGCGGTAGTTCGTGTACTTGATGATCTCGCGGATTCTTACGCCGCCCATCGCGAACTGAAGCGTGTCCTCGGCGCGGGTATAGGTGGGGAACCAGTACTGGCCGTCGATCTGCTCGCGCCAGGTGGTGAACTTCGGGAACAGGTTCTCGTTGCCTTTCTTTCCCGGATGAAGATCGGGCACGGTCTTGCCATAGGTTTCAACGATCTGAAAGTCGTGATCGTCTACCCAGATGCGCCCCTGGAAATAGCGCTTCTTCTTCTCGATCTGCTTGGGGTTAATGTCGAATACATAGGTATTCAGTTCGTCCTGCTTTTGCTGGCCGACGTACATAATGTCATACTCGCCGATTTCATCCGAGGTCAGCACGAAGGGGAGCCGGTTCTCGATGTCGTCGAAGTCTTCCTCGGTCATCTGGATGCGTTGCAGCGTCGGCTGCGGCGCAAAGACCACGTTTTTGATCTTTTTTCCCTTGTCGTCGAAGGTCACGTCGAACACTTGCTGGTACATGCCGTCCGGGGTGTCGCCGTCGAGCGTCATGACCTTGACGTCTTGCCGGTAGGTGTACTGATCGCGTGCCTCCCTGAACTCTTTTTCCTTGGCGGCGAAGCGCTTGATGATTTCCTCGACCGTGGTCCCCTTTGGCCCAGATTTGTCGAGAGGGCCTTGCTGTGCACGCGCCACCGGGGGCACAACAAAAAGCCAGACACCAAACAGCGTGGCGAGAGAAAGCAGAGATAATACCGGGAACGCAGGTCGGAAGCGGAATCTCATAAACCCTATTCTAACGAAAGGGGACCCGGAAAGTTAACAGCAGCTTCCACCCCCAGAGCCGCCGTGCAAACGGCTCGTCGCAGGGGGCGGAAGACTGCAGTTCTGCCTTCTTGTTTCGATGCGGACGGTGCCGAAAAGTTCGCAGGATTTACTTTTCTTTACTATTCCTTCTGGAGTGACGGGCGTCCCCACGAGCCTGCCCTGAGCGAAGTCGAAGGGTCCACCTCGGAAGCCGCGAGCTTGCACTCTAGCGCGAATTCTTCATGGCCATGCCTATGCCCCACTCCACCAGTCCTGGAAATAACTGGTACAGCTTGATGACAGG
>JBEKXC010000327.1:0-3896 GCA_049512435.1 Terriglobales bacterium
TGTGGCTGGATCCCGCGTCTGGTGAAAGAAGGCTTTCGCGGGCCGATCTATGCCACGCAGCCGACCATCGATCTGTGTTCCGTCGTGTTGCCGGACTCCGGACACCTGCAGGAAGAAGACGCTGCGTACTACAACAAACGAAAAGTTTCGAAACACGATCCGGCGCTGCCGCTGTACACGCTCGACGAAGCGCAAGATTGCCAGCGGTACTTCAAGCCGGTTGCGGTTGCGGAAACCATTCAACTGAGCCCCGAGCTGGCGTTCCGGTTCGTACGGGCCGCGCACATCCTGGGCTCCTGCATGGCCGAGATCACTTTGCAAACGAACGGCCGCAGCCGTCGACTGCTCTTCACCGGCGACATTGGCCGGGTGCGCGACAGTTTAATTGCGCCCGGCAAAGTAGTGCACTCTGGGCCGCAGGAAAACGAGACTGCCGATGTGCTGGTCATGGAGTCCACTTATGGCAATCGGCAGCATCCCGACACTGATCCTCGACCGCAACTCGCCAGCCTGATTCGCGAGACCGCGGAACGAGGTGGCAGCTTGATTGTTCCGGCGTTTGCTGTGGAGCGGACGCAGAAATTTCTTTTCATCCTGAAAAGGCTAATGGAGACGGGTCAGATTCCGCGTCTGCCGGTTTATTGCGACAGCCCGATGGCAATCAAGGCGGTTGAGATTTTCCTAAAGCACTCCGAGGAGTACACGGCGCGGGCTGCCGATTTGATCAGGGAATACGGCTCGCCAATCGAGTGGCCGGGCTTCACATTTGCATTAACCGCCGAGCAGTCGAAGAAGATTAACGATAGCCACTATCCGTCGATCATCGTTTCGTCGAGCGGAATGGTTACTGGCGGCCGGATCTTGCATCACATGGTGCAGCGGCTGCCTGATCCGAAGAACCTGGTGATCTTCATCGGCTTTCAGGCTCCGGGCACGCGCGGCGCCATTATCAAGAGCGGGGCGCCCGAAGTGAAAATCTTCGGTGAGTTTGTGCCCATTCGTGCGCAGATCGCGGCGCTCGAACAATTCAGCGATCACGCCGATCCGCCGGAGTTGTTGGAGTGGTTGCGGACGTTCAAGAATACGCCGGGCGCGACCTACCTGGTCCACGGCGAGCCCGCCGCCGCGTCACAACTGCGCGACAGGATGAAGCAAGAACTGGGATGGAATGTACAGGTGGCGGAGTATATGGAACGAGTGGAAGTGAAGTAGAGTGTTGAGCTGGACGCCGCGCAATCGGTGTATCCTTCGCTACGCTCGGGACGACAGCATTGTGATTAGTGGGCTTCGGTGAAGGCGATGAGCGCCTGCAACTTTGCCAACGCCGCTCCCGAATCGATGGCCTTCGCCGCCAGCGGAACTCCACCGCGCAAATGATCGGCCCGCCCGGCGGCGACGAGGGCGGCGGCGGCGTTGAGCAACACTACATCGCGGCGGGCGGATTTCTTCCCGCTCAGCACGTCGCGGATCAGCGCGGCGTTGAGGGCGGCGTCCCCGCCGGAGATTTCGTCGAGCGTGGCGCGCTGCAGGCTGAATTCTTCCGGCGTGACTTCGTAGCTGTGAACTTGCGTTTCGCGCACTTCGGCGATACGCGTGGACCCAGTGATCGTGATTTCGTCCAGGCCGTCACTTCCGTGGACGACGAGCGCGCGACGCAGACCTAACATGCTGAGCGCTTCCGCCAGTTTTTCTACAAGGTCCGCGGAATAGACACCCACGACCTGGCAGGTGGCGCGCGCCGGATTCGTCAGCGGACCGAGCAGGTTGAAAACCGTCCGCAGGCGCAGTTCGCGGCGGGCGGTCTGCACGTATTTCATCGCCGAATGCATGGCGGGCGCGAAAAGAAATGCGATTCCCACTTGTTCCAGGCAGGCCGCGATCTGTGCGGTGGGCAACTGGATGTTCACGCCCAACGCTTCCATCACGTCGGCGGAGCCGCACTTCGAGGTCACGCTGCGATTGCCATGCTTGGCAACGCGCACGCCGGCACCGGCGACTACGAAGGCCGTGGCCGTCGAAATGTTAAATGTGCCGCTGGTATCGCCGCCCGTGCCGCAAGTATCGACGAGCGCGTCTCGCCCAGTGCCGCTCGCGTCGAGCACGGAGTTGGCGTGGAGTTCAAGTGGAATGGCGGCAGCACGGATGGCTTCGGCAAATCCTACGATTTCTTCGACCGTCTCGCCCTTCATGTGCAATGCCACCAGCAGCGCCGCAATTTGCGCGTCCGAGCACTGGCCGGTGAGCACTTCGGTCATCACCGCGTGCGCTTCTGCGCGCGACAGCGACTGACGATGATTGGCGATGCGATGGAGGGCGTCGAGGATCACAAGATCCAAGCTACAGCAGAAACGAGATACCTTTCAAACTGAGGGCATGGGCGTTTCGCTGAACCTGGGGCTGCTTCTGGCACCCACTAGGACCTATGGAGAAGGCGGCGGCAAACTGGCGCCTTGGAGGATGCTGTCGACTTTTTTCGGATCAAAGTTCCGCGGTAGCTTCTTTTGCGTATCTTTCCACTCTTTCTCGGTCATCGTGGCGCGAATCCTTTTCGCCTCCGCGATCGCGCTTTGACTTCCTCCCTGCGTGGCAAGTAAGAACCACACGAATGCCTGGGTGCGGTCCGGCTTAGTGCCCTCGCCATTCTCATACATCCGGGCCAGGACTTGCATGGAATTCACACTTCCGGCGCGAGCCCCTTGCTCATACCACCGGAAGGCTTCTTTCAGGTTCGGGTCCACACCAGAGCCGTGCTGATAAAGATAGCCGAGGCAGTAGTAGCCAGCGGGGAGTCTCTCTTTCGCTGCCGCCTCGCACCACGGGCGCGCTTGGCTATAGTCCATGGCGATCAGGTACATGGTGGCGAGCCTGATCGCTGCCTCTCTGTTGCCGTGTTCGTTTGCTTTTCGGTACCATGCAGCAGCCAACTCAAGGTTCTTAGGCAGGTCTCCGCCCGTCTCGTACATCTGTCCTATGACGAGGCAGGCTTCACTGAATCCGTTGGGGCCACGCTCAGCTTGCGAGCGCTTGGCGGCATCCTGGCCACTCGAATTCCCAGCTTCGCTCGATAGCAAGAACCAGGCATAAGCCAGAGTGTCGTTTATGCTGACGCCTTCTCTGACTCCCTCGCCGTTGTAATACGCCGCGCCGAGATTGAACATTGCATTCGCATTACCCTGGCGAGCGGCCTTGCGATACCAACGGACTGCCTCGGTCTTGTCTTTTTCAACGCCATCCCTTAACCAATAAAGAACGGCGAGACTGTTTTGCGCTTTCTCGTTTCCTTGTTCCGCTGCTTTGCGGTACCAGATTGCCGCTTGATCCGCGCGCCGCGGTAGTCCGTTGCCAGACTCGTAGGCCTTTCCCAACGCGAACTGCGCGGCGGCGTCTCCGGAGTCGGCTCTTTTCTGTAGGTCGGGTATTTCAGCCGATGAGAGCTTTGCAGAGGTTGCGGGTGCCTCTCCCGTTACCGCTTGTGGTGCCGTTTGCAGGGAGTCGTTTGTAAGATCGGCGGGAATAGCGAGAAGCAACGAAGCCAGTAATGGAACCAGCATAACGGTGCACGCTACACCGATTCCGCGTCGGATTCCAGAACTGGCTTCACTGTGCGGCATATCTCGCGACTACTTCCTCACGTGTGCCGGAGAAGCTCTTCTCAGGATTCCCAGCAACCGCCCCGCCGATGCTGGGGGCGCCACTTTTCCCAGCCGCACGATGTCCTTGGCGCTGAGTTCTTTTCCGTACAGGGCCTTGTTGGCTCCATCGTCAGAGCGCACCGTCGAGCCCTCCAAGGACACGCCCGCAAACAGGCCCTTGGCTCTCGAATAGGACAGAATCTCCGCGTTCAACACAATGTCGGTTTCCGCGGAAGCGGCGCGTCCCACCGGCCCCGCCGCGAT
>JBEKXC010000328.1:0-3866 GCA_049512435.1 Terriglobales bacterium
GAGAGAAAACTTCCCGCCGCCGTCTATCTGAAAGCGGAATTCCTCGAAAAACGCGGCTCTCGCGGCTTCGTCTACAACACGTCCAGCGGCTCCAGCGGCAACTTCATCCTGGAAAATACGCGCGACGACCGCTACGACGCCTTCGAACTGAGCCTCCGCCACAACTTCCGGGAAAGCTATATGCTGATGGGCTCCTACACCCGTTCCCGCGTCCGCTCCAGCCAGGCTCTCGACTTTAACGTCGACAGCCCTCTGCTCAGTCCACAACAGCCCGGGCCTTATACCTGGGACACCCCCAATCGCTTCCTGTCCTGGGGATACGTGCCGTTCTTCAAACTGCCACTGATTCACCGAACCGAGATCGCCTATTCTCTCGAGACGCGCACGGGATTCCCGTTCAACGTCACCAACGATCAGGAGCAACTGGTTGGCCCGCCCGGGTCGCATCGTTTCCCCGACTATTTTTCGCTGAACCTTCAAGTCGAGAAGCGCTTCCATCTCTTCGGATATTACTGGGCTCTGCGCGGCGGTCTCAACAACATCACCGACCACGCCAACCCCTATGTGGTCAACAGCGACATCAACTCGCCGCAATTCCTCACCTTCAGCGCCTTTGAGGGCCGCGCCTTCACTTCCCGCATTCGCCTGCTAGGCAAGAAGTGATTCTGGCTTATGTCAGTTTGGAGTGCATCACCGCCAGGCTTCGTTGTTCTTACCTTCTAAATGTCTCCGCTCATTCGGTCACGGTAAATTTCTTGGTGCTCGCGGCAGTGCCTCCCGAAGTGGAAATGGTGATCGTTCCTGTCTTTGCCCCTGCCGGCACGGTTGCCGTCACTTCTGTGTCGGAGTCCACTTTGAACTCGGTAGCCGGCACGGCACCAAAGCTGACTCCCATAGTCTGCGAAAGGCTGACGCCGGTGATCTTGACCTGTTCACCGACCGGCCCACTTTTCGGCGAGAAGCTCTTGATGCGTGGCCTCACTCGGAACGGTACTTTGGTGTTGAGCTTGCCGCCTCCGGCCAGGGTTACGGTGATATTGCCCGTGGTCGCGCCGGCGGGGACCTTGGTCTTGATCTCCGAATTTTTAGCGGTGAACTTCGTCTCAGTGCCATTGAAACTGACGCTGGTCGCGCCTTTCAGGCCCAGGCCGAGGATCACCACACTCGCTCCCACTTTGCCGGACGTGAGCTGGGTTTCGACGAAGGGGGGCAGCCCGAGCGACAGGCTGAAGAGCGTGCCACAGCCGCCGGTGTAGCAGTCGTCGCTGGCGCCACCGAAATAGGTCGTGCCGTAGATGGTCCCGGTGCTGACTTGTGCCAGTTCGCCATAAGGTCCTTCGCCATCAGTACAGCCGGATTGAAAACAGAAACTGTACAGCGTGGTCAGCGCGCCGCTCGAGGTAATCTCGAAAGCCGTGCCGTCGCCATTGGCTCCGCCCTCAGTGGTCACTCCGTAAAAGTTCCCGTCGCTGGCTTGAATTACCCCGGCCTGTGGATAGCTGCCATCGCTGCCCGCGAAGCTGTACAGCGTGGTCAGCGCGGGCGGCTGAACCGCACTGTTGATTTGGAAGACGGTGCCAAGCTCATTCGCCCCGCCCAGTTCGCTGGTCCCATAGAAGTTGCCATCAAGACCTTGCATCAGCCCGCCGTAAGGCCCAACTCCGTCAGTACAGCTCGCTTGGGAGCAGAAGTTGTACAATGTGGTCAAAACGCCGCCGGGAGTGATCAAGAAGGCCGTGCCGCCATTATTGGCCCCGCCAAAATAAGTTGTTCCGTAGAAGTTCCCGTCGGTGCCCAGCACCAGCCCCGAAAAGGGTGCATAGCCGTCGGTACAGCCGGATAGAGAACAGAAGCTGTAGATCGTGGTCAGTGTACCGGCGGTCGTGTTGTACATAAAGACCGTGCCATAGTTGCCATTGGCCCCGCCGGCGGCGGTTGTTCCGTAGAAGTTTCCGTCCAAGCCATACACCAGGCTGCCGGTGTAGGGCATGTCGCCGTCCGGGCCGCTGAAGCTGTAAAGCGTGGTCAGCGCGCCGGCCGGGGTGAGCATAAAAACTGTGCCACAGCCCAGATCACAGTTGCTGCTGGACCCGCCATTGGACGTTGTTCCATAGAAGTTCCCATCGGTGCCTTGAATGAGCCCCGCGACTGGGAAATCACCGTCCGTGCAGCTCGGCTGCGAGCAGAAACTGTAGAGGTCGGTCAGCGTGCCGGTCGGGGTGATTTTGAAGACCGCGCCACAACCGAAAGCAGAACCACAGCCCTGGCTGGCGCCGCCGGCGACCACCGTCCCATAGAAGTTTCCGTCCGTAGCCTGAATGAGGGAGGATTGGGGATTGGCGCCGTTGGTTACGTCGAAACTTACCACCGTGGTAAAGGTCTGTGCAGGCAAGCCCATGGCCGACGCGATACTAAACGCCAGGACGATACCCACCACTTTCAATAAGCGAAGTTTCTCCACAGCGCAGCCTCCGACCGAGGGCTCGTTTAACAAAGACCGAATTTATGGGAATGTTGCCCGAGTGGCTGTGATCCAGCGCACAGGCGCGTGTGATGCCCTGTTTGCAGCTCCTGCACACGAAGGAGATGGCGGAATCGGGAAGCCAGCTTACGCCCCACCCGAAGCTTTCTCGCATTGACGCGCACAGGACTTGAGGGGACAATAGCATAACCGTTGTGGGGGCAGAAGGGGAATTCCGCTTACAGCTTACAGAAGGTGGCACTCGCAAAAAGGGCAGTAGAAGTTATGGTCGCCAAGTGTAGCAATCCCTCGTGAAGCGCCCCGTGGAGGTCTTAGAAATGAAAAAGTTAGCGCTAGTAGTCCTGTTCGGGATGCTGGTCTCTAGCCTTTCTATGGCGCAAGGCAATATCGCGGTCGGCAATCTCAATTACGTTCCAACCAGTGATGTCATGGGCGCGCACGAAAACGGCGGCCGTGGCTGCGCGGGCTGCCACGCTCCGCACAGCGGCGGACGCGGCTCCGGCGGCGTCCTCGGCAGTTCAACTGTAACCGGGTATGAAAATCCCACTCCCAACGGCACGGCAGAAGGCGACACCGGCCTGTGGGGCACCGACACCAGCGCGATCGAAACTGGTTACGCCGGGGGCACGATCACCTTTGATGGCAGCTACGTAACTGGCATCGCTAACCTGACCTGGTCGAGCGGCGCGCTGTACACGGGCGTGGTCACTTGCTTGAGCTGCCACGACGGCAACGTCTCCAAGGGCGCCATGATGAGCGGCGTATCCTACGAGCAAGCCTGGGGTCTGCTGAACTTTGCTACGAGTCAAGGTTCCAATGGACAAGTCTCGGTTAGCCTGTATGGTCCCAACCAGATCCCGACGCTGCTTGGCAACGACGGTGGAACGCTGGGCGATTATTCCAACGATCACCCCCTCGGGCCGCTGGCGAACTTAGGCAAAGTTGGCGCGGCCGCTCTGGGTAACGGTCTAACCGTAACCATTGCCGGCAACAAGGCAAGCTACACCGTCGCTACCGGCACAACCTACGGCAATTTCGTTGCGACTTACGGCATCCCTGCGCTCATCTCGATGGCGGTCACTTCTGGCGATACCAACCCAAACGACGTATATGTCGTTTGCACCACCTGCCACAACCAGCACGTCCAGAACGTTTACTCACAACTTTCATATGGCACAGTGCCGATGGGCTCGGGAATGGTTTATTCGGCTGCGAAGATCTTCTACGTGAATGGCCCGTACAATCCGGCCGCTCCCTATACTCCGTATGACGAACCGTCCACTATGCGGTTCTGCCAGCAGTGCCACTTCGATTTGTCGAGCGAGTACTACGGCGCCACTAATGTCGGAACGGCGTACTAGCCTGTTTGCTTTTTGAGCCTGTC
>JBEKXC010000329.1:0-3864 GCA_049512435.1 Terriglobales bacterium
CTGGCACAAACTCCCCGCTGCCGGAAACTGGTAAGGGATGGGCGTGGTCGCCCGATGGAAAGCAGATTGCCTTCGTCTCTTCCACCGCTGGAGAAGTCGCCGCCGCAGCCAGCGACGATCCCATGGTCATCACGCGCTATCTCTACAAGCCCGACTACAGCGAAGGACTAACTCGCTTCAACGATAATCAGCGCCTGCACATTTTCGTTGTGGACATCGCCTCCAAGCAAGTGCGCCAGCTCACGCAGGGGAACTTCGACGAGCATTCCATCGATTGGTCGCCCGACGGCAAGCAACTCGTTTTTGCTTCGAACCGCGAGCCGAATCAGGATGAGTTCTTTAATTACGATCTCTTCACGCTGCAACTCGCCGACAACAGCATTCACCGCTTAACCGCTACCGAGTATTGCGAATATGATCCGCTGTGGTCGCCGGATGGACAATCCATCCTCTATCTCGGTACGCGCCGCGGTCTCACCGACCGCGAAACCACCATGGAAGACACACACGTCTGGTTGATGAACAACGACGGCGGCAATCGCCGCGAAATCGGCAATATTATTGACAACCGCCAAGGCGCGCCGAAGTGGGCGCCCGATGGCAGCGCCGTCTATTTCACCGTGCAAGAACGCGGCAGCTATCATCTCGTGCGCCTGCCCGTCTTCGGAGGCCAACCCGGAGGCCAGCCCGAATACGTCGTCAACGACGCCGGTGGCGTTGGCGGCTGGTCGGTCGGCAAGAACGGCGCGGTCGCTTACGCCCTCACCACTCCGCATGATGCATCACAGCTCTACTACAAGTCCGGCACGGGAGCACCCCGCAAGCTTACTGACCTCAATCACGAACTGCTCGCGGGTAAATCCATCGCCGAAGTTGAATCCTTTACCTTTGTCAGCAACGACAACCGCTTCGACGTGGAAGCATTTCTCACCAAGCCCATCAACATGACGGCCACATCCAAGCATCCGCTCATTGTGGTGATTCATGGCGGACCGCACGGACAAAATGGTCCAGGCTTCAGCTTCAAGAACCAGGTCTACGCGGCGCACGGTTACGCAGTGCTCAACGTGAACTATCGCGGCTCCACAGGCTACGGCCAGAAGTTTGCGGATGCCGTTTATGGCGACCAGGACGGCAATGAAGGCCAGGACATTCTCTACGCAGTCAGTGCGGCGGTGCGGCGTTATTTATGGATTGATCGGGAACGCCTTGGGATCGAAGGAGTAAGTTACGGCGGCCAGCTAACCGATTGGCTCATTACGCAGACTAATGAGTTCAAGGCCGCGATTCCCACGGCCGGTATCGCGAATCTCATCAGCTATAACTACATGACTTACTACAACCAATATGAGGAGATGGAGTTTGGCCAATTCCTGCACCAGGGAAACCTGATGGACGTCGCCTGGGAACGCTCGGCGCTGAAGCATGTCGCAGCCGCGCATACGCCGACACTCATCATCCACGGCGAGAATGACAATGATGTACCGATTGCAGAAGCGGAGCAATTTTTCATTGCGCTGAAAGACGTGGGAGTCGAAACGGTTTTCCTTCGCTATCCCCGCGAAGGCCACGGCCTCTCGGAAGTCAAACATCAGATCGACGCTATGGACCGGTCGTTCGCGTGGTACGAAAAGCATTTCCCGAAGCCCGGTGAGGAAGGCGTCACCAACGTACAGCCCTAACAGGCTGCGGAAAAACTCGGGCTCTGATTTTTGCGGGGTTCTGGAGATTGTCGGCTCCGTGCCGTAATATCTAAGATGTTGGGCCAGAAAACGAGGACTATGAGTACCATAGCACCGGACAAAGCACAGGAAAATCCCGCACTTCACTTCCCCGCTCTCGACCCGCCTCGCCGCTATCTGTTCGGGCCCGGACCGAGCATGGTTCATCCGCGAGTCTATGAGGCACTGTCGAAGCCGATTGTCGGGCATCTCGATCCCTACTTCATTCACGTGATGGCGGACGTCCAACAATTACTCAAGCCCGCCTTCGGAACCAACGATGGCGCCACGCTGGTGATTTCCGGCACCGGCAGCGCGGGCATGGAAGCTGCCGTTGCTAATTTCGTGGAGCCCGCAGCCAAGCTCGCCGTATTCGCCAATGGCTACTTCTCCGATCGGCTTACGGAGATGGCGAAACGTCACGACGCGAACGTCGTGCGCCTGGAAAAGCCTTGGGGCGAGACCTATACGGACGATGAAGCGAGAGAGTTCATCCGTCGCGAAAGGCCCAAGGTTGTGGCGTACGTTCATGCCGAGACCTCGACCGGAGCGTTGCAATCGGGCCAGGCCATTTGTGCCGCCGCTCACGATGCGGGCGCTCTGGTGATCGGCGATTGCGTGACTTCACTCGGAGGAGTGCCGGTGGAGTTCGACAAAACCGGCATCGACGTCGCCTATAGTTGCACGCAAAAAGGACTGAGTTGCCCGCCGGGGTTATCGCCGATGGCCATATCGCCTCGGGGCATGGAGTGGCTGCGCGCTCGCACTTCTCCGGTACGTAGTTGGTATTTTGATCTCAAGCTGATTCACGACTACTCCACGGTATCGCATCGTTACCATCACACGGCGCCGATTTCCATGTTCTACGCTCTGCGCGAGGCGCTGCTGGTTATTGCCGAGGAAGGAATCGAGAACCGCTGGGAGCGGCACCGGCGTTGCCATGGGCTTTTTGTCCAGGGCATAGAAGCGATGGGTCTAAGCATGCACGTTCCCGAAGAGCATCAAATTGCGACGCTGAATACCGTGTGCGTTCCCAAAGGTGTTGACGAAGCGAAAGTACGAAAACGCCTGCTGGACGGGCCGGGCATTGAGATCGCCGGCGGTTTCGGTCCGCTCGCGGGCAGAGTTTTCCGCATCGGCGTGATGGGTCCGCTAGCCACCGAAGATAACATGCAGTTTTTTCTGAAAGAATTCAAAAGCGCGCTAAACTGATCGCGGCATCTGACCACCCCATGACACGATCAAGGAGGATCCCATGGAAGCGCGTATCCTCGACCAGTTCCGCGCGATCGTTGGCCGGGGCTTGATTACCGAAGCCTCCGAACTGCACACCTATGAATGCGACGGGCTGACCAACTTCCGCGTCCTGCCTCAGGCGGTTCTGCTTCCCACTTCAACCGCGGATGTGCAAGCGATTGTGCGCATCTGCCAGCGCGAAAAGATTCCTTTTGTGGCTCGAGGCTCGGGCACGGGACTGAGCGGCGGGGCGCTGCCGGTAGACAATGGCGTGGTCATCAGTTTAGCGCGCATGAACCGCATCCTCGAAGTGGACCTGCCGAACGCGCGTGTAGTTGCAGAACCGGGCGCCATCAATGCGGAGGTTACGCAGCGCGTCGCTCCGAATGGTTACTTCTACGCCCCCGATCCTTCGTCGCAGTCGGTGTGCACCATTGGCGGAAATGTCGCTGAGAACTCAGGCGGCGCGCATTGTCTCAAATATGGATTCACAACGACGCACGTGTTGGCGCTTGAGGTAGTCCTTCCCGATGGATCGATCGTGCATCTCGGCAGCCGGGCGGTGGACCGCCCGGGATACGATCTGCCGGGGATTTTTGTGGGTTCGGAAGGAACGCTCGGAATCGCGACAAAAATCGTATTGCGCATCGTGAAGAAACCCGCGGTCATTCAAACTCTGCTCGCCGCGTTCAATACCACCGAGGAAGCGGGTGCGGCGGTCAGTGGAATTATTGGGGCGGGAATGCTGCCCGCGGCGATCGAGATGATGGACAACCTCGCCATTCAGGCAGCCGAGGCCTCGGTGCATGCCGGGTACCCAAACTGCGGCGGACTGTTGCTGGTGGAACTCGACGGCCCGGCCGCGGAAGTCGAGCACTTGATCGACGAGGTGAGCCGGATCTGTACG
>JBEKXC010000330.1:0-3841 GCA_049512435.1 Terriglobales bacterium
GTTGAGCGCGTGCGCGGTCATCGATCCGGTCGACTCGCGCTATGACACCGTCAGCCGCAGTCTGGCCAAGGCCCGCAACGAGTCCATTTTCCTCAATCTCATCCGCGCCAGCCACGATTACCCGCTGAGCTTCGTCACCGTCGCCAACGTCACGCCGACGATGACGAATACGTCGACCTTCGGGTTGCCGGCGTTCCTGTTCGGCCCACCGGCAGGATTCGGAACCGCGGCGGGAGCCATCGCCTCGTTACCGACTGCGTCGCCCGGACGCGACGTTATTTTCGGCAACACGACGGCCTCTAACTCCACCGCCATCGGCACCAACTTCAACGTATCGACGCAGGAGACCAGCGCCTTCTACGAGGGCTCTCTCAAGCCGATCGATTTGCAGATACTCGACTACTTCATCCGCCAGGGCTATTCGCGCGAGCTGTTGTTCTGGCTGTTCACCGATTCCGTTGAGGTCACCGCTCAAGGCCAAACGCTGGGCACGCGGTACTACCCTCCGGAGGATTATGGTTGTTCGCCGAGAGACCTGAAAAGACGTTGCTTTAGGCATTTCGTCCTGATCGCGATTGCCGCTGGCGTGACCGTGGAAGAACAAACGTTGCAGAAGACTCCCGGTAGCGGCGGTGGCGGCGGCAAACCACAGTCGGCAATCTTTGCGCGGTTCTGCTTCAATCCCGTGCTTGCCGAACGCGCGAGAAGCGCCATGGGCGAGGCATTGTACCGTGAAGTCACCACCAAATACGTGGACCTGCCGCTCAAATTCTTCTCGCCGAGATGCGGCAGTGCCTGGGACCCGTTACAAGACGCCGAAAAGCCCCAACCCGACACATTCAACTTCAACGTGGGACCCATCAACTTCAAGATCGTGCCGCGTTCGGCCTACGGCGTGTTCGAATTTATCGGCGCCTTGATCAGAATGCAAAGGAACCACCCGATACCGGCGGCGACCGTTTATATCCCGCCCGAGCGGGCGGACGAGGAACAAAGACTTCCATTGCTGCAGACCGTCCACGCCGGCGAGGACGCGGATCTGGTGCGGGTCGTGTCCGGCAATGGCGATGGACGCTGCTTCGTCCATACCTGGTTCTACGACGGCGACTATTGCGTGCCGGAGGATGCCACCAATACCAAGCGGATATTCAGCTTGTTGGCGCAGCTGATCGCGATCCAGACGACGGCCACCGATCTTTCGATCACGCCTGTCGTCCGGGTCATTCAATAGCCAACGTCAGGTGTAGCAAAAAGTGCGATCAATCCGCTCAGATCGCTCGCTACTTCGCCTGCGCTCCGGCTGGGTCATCCAGCCGCTTCAGCTCGAGCTTGGCGGCTGCGTATTGGACGAAATGATACGGGCAGTGATCCACTGCGGATTGGAATAGCGGCCGCGCTTCCGCCTGCGCGCCTTTCTCGATCTGGTAAACGCCAATGAAGAAATTGGCCTCACAAGACTGCGCAACGCGCGTGCTCTGCTGCTCAGCCGCCGCGGCCGCCGTTTGTACTTCACCGGGATTCATCAAACCAAGAAGCAGAGCAACAATGGGCCATGGCCATTGGGCGCGGTCGATGTTCTTTGCATTCGCAGCAATCTCGTCGGCATCGTTCTGGCCGGCGCGCGCGCGGGCGACGTGCAGCCAGATGGCGTAATAAGGGTAGGCTAGTCTGAGCTTCAACGCCGTTGCCGCATCGTCTGCTGCCGCGGCGGCGTCATTCATGTAGAGTTTGGCTAGTGCACGCCGCCAATAGAATTCAGAATTGTCAGGTGCGTTCCCGATTTGAATCGCCGCGTTGAAATTGCTCACAGACTCCTCAACCCGGCCCAAATCGAACAGCGCCTGGCCGACCTTGTCATTAGAAATCGATAGGTCGCGCCGCAAGCCCGCATTGCCGGGATCCGACTTCGCCACGCGGTCCACGATGGCGAGACCCGCTTGATAGGAGCCGAGCGCCGCCGGCAGATCGCCCTGCGCCACCTGCACACCGCCGACCTCGTCGTACGACACGAACAGGCCGCGCTGCCAGCCGGCATTGCTGGGGTCGGACTTCGCCAGGCGGTCAAAGATGGCTTGCTCCGCCTGATAGGAGGTCAGCGCGGCCGGCAGATTGCCCTGCGCTTTCTCCACGGCGCCGGCCCTCTCGTGCGACACCGCCAGATCGCGCTGCCAGCCGGCGTTGCCGGGATCGGACTTCGCCAAGCGATCTATGATGGCGAAGTCCGCCTGATAGGATTTCATCGCCTCGGGCAGATTGCCCTGGTCCTTCTGCAGGTTGCCGAGCCTCTCGTACGACAGCGCCAGATCGTGCTGCCAGGCGGCATTGCCGGGATCGGACTCCGCCAAGCGAGCCATGATGGCGACGTCCGCCTGATACGAGGTCAGCGCGGCCGGCAGATTGCCTTGCGCCGCCTGCACATCCCCAATCCTGCTGTACGAAGCCCCCAGGTCGCTCTGCCAGCCGGCATTACCGGAATCGGACTTCACCAGGCGGTCCATGATGGCAAGGCTTGTCTGATAGGAGATCAGCGCGTCCGGCAGATTACCCTGCACCCGCTGCACGTCGCCGATCATCTCGTACGAAACCGCTAGTGGTCTGATTCATTCAGACGATTCCCAAATCGCCCGAAGCAGTTCAAGCTCTCGTCATGAGAGCAGGAATTGTCGTGAACGTTACACAAGCAGACCGCCATCGGCTTGAGGCGATCGTCTCGGATCGCAGCGCGCCGCAGAAACACGTGTGGCGGGCCAACATCATTCTTGCCACCGCCGAAGGCTGCGGCACTGCCGAGATCATGCGCCGATCGGGCCGATCGAAGCCCGTGGTGTGGAGATGGCAGGCGCGTTTCATGACGGAGGGCGTCGACGGGCTGACACGCGACAAGACGCGCAAGCCTGGCAGACAACCGCTATCGACCGACACCGTGCAGAGGGTGGTCGATCTCGCGCTTGGACCGCCGCCGGGAGAAGAAACCCACTGGACCGGCCGGATGTTGGCGAAGGCGGCGGGGGTAAGTCTGCGTTCGGTGCAACGTATTCTCGAGGCCCACCAACTCGCGCCGCATCGCATCCGTATGTTCAAGCTGTCGACCGACCCGAAGTTTGCCGACAAGCTCAAAGACGTCGCCGGCCTCTACGTCGATCCTCCCGCCCATGCGGTCGTCCTCTCGGTCGACGAGAAAAGCCAAATCCAGGCGCTCGACCGCACCCAGCCGGGGTTGCCGATGAAGTCGGGCCGTGCCGGAACGATGACGCACGACTACAAACGTCACGGCACCACCACGCTGTTCGCAGCTCTCAACATCCTCGATGGCACCGTCATCGGCCGCAATATGCAGCGCCATCGCCACCAGGAGTTCATCCGCTTTCTAACCACTATCGAGCAGCAGGTTCCCGTGGGAAAACTGATCCATGCCATCGTCGACAACTATGCAACCCACAAGCATCCAAAGGTGCACCAATGGCTGGCGCGGCATCCCCGCTGGACGTTCCACTTCACCCCGACCTCAGCATCCTGGCTAAACGCAGTCGAAGGCTTCTTCGCCAAGCTCACGCGCCGGCGCCTCAAGCGCGGCGTGTTCCGATCTGTCGTTGATCTACAAGTCGCCATCAACCGTTTCGTCGCAGAGACAAACGCAGATCCCAAACCCTTCGTGTGGACTGCCGACCCAAAACGCGTGCTCGCCGCCGTCAAACGTGGGAAGCAAACGTTAGAGTCAATCCACTCTCATGATTGCCGACAAGGGCCTTTGACATAGGACTTGGCCCGCCTGTTCCGATCGACGGCAGAGGCATTTGTACGACGGATATGCGGTGCAGGAGGCGGGACTTAAACGTCGGTC
>JBEKXC010000331.1:0-3825 GCA_049512435.1 Terriglobales bacterium
CACCACCCTGCTCCTCGTGCTCAACCTGTGTGGCATGTTCCCCGGATACATCACCTTCGGATGGGTTGCCGACCATCTCGGCCGCCGCAAAGCTTTCATGTTCTATCTCTTTGCCGCTGCCCTTCTGGTGCCTTTCTACGCCATGGCGCGCTCGCCGGTGGCGCTGCTCGTGCTGGGCACTGTGGTCGCCTTCTTTGGGACGGGTTTTTTTTCGGGCTCGGGCATCATCGGCAGCGAGATTTTTCCTACCAGCGTGCGGGCACGTGCCTTGGGCTTCACTTACAACGGCGCGCGCACCCTCAGTTCCATTGCTCCCTACGTAATAGGGCGGGTCGGCCAAGCCAAAGGACTAAGCTGGGCTTTCTATCTCTGCGGAGCAGCGTTTCTTCTGGCGAGTGTGATGGCAACGCAGTTACCGGAGACGAAGGGAAAGACGCTGGAGTAGCGCCCCGGTCGTTAGTTGATAGTCGTTGGTCGTTAGCAACCAACTGCGCGAGCGGCCAACGACTAACGACCAACGACTACGCCTTACTCAATCGGCTCAACCACAAACTCCCCGCCCCGGGCCCGTTCCGGCAACTGGATCAACACAATCGCCACCAGCACCAGGACGATTCCTACGGTCTGCATCGGCCGCACTAACTCCCCCAGCACAAGCGCCGCGAGTAGGATACTGAACACCGGCTCCAGGCAACTGGCGACGATGGCGCGGGTTGGCTCCAGGTGCTGCAACCCGGCGAAGTAACAGGAAAATGGCCCGAGCACGGAAACCAGCGAAAACACCAGCATGAATTCCCACTGCGCGCAGCCATAGTGAGCGGCGACAATTTTCCACGGAGGATTCACGCAGATCCAGAATGTTGAAGTCGCCACTAATACCCAGAGCAGGACTTTCCAGCGGTCGTAGCGCACCAGCACTTTATGTCCGCCGACGTTATAAAACGCAAAGGAAAATGCAGCCAGCAGTGCGGCCGTGACTCCGACCAAATCCATACGAAAACCGCCCGAGCCCACCAAGCCGACCGCCAGCGTGCATCCGGCCACCGCCAACCCCACTGCCGCTGTTTTCCGCAACGACGGCCTTTGCGCTCCGCGCGCCACCGTATAAAGCAGCACCCAAACTGGCGCCGTGTATTGCAGGATAATGGCTGTGGCCACGTTCGTCCGTTGAATTGCCAGGTAGTAGAGATAGTTCGACGCCGCGACTCCCAGAATTCCAAGCAGAAAGAACTGCAGCAGATCGCGCCCGGGAACTCGCAGCGCTGACCCTCCTCTCCGCACCAGCAGTACCGGCAAGAGCACCGCCAGCGACAGCGTTGCACGGCTCTGCGACAGGATCAGCGGATCAATGTTTCCTAGCCTCGGATCTCCTAGCCCCGGTATCAAATGCCCGGTGAATGCCGCGCGACCGAGCGTTGCCGAAATTCCCCAGAGAAAGGCCGCACTCGCGATGTAGAAGTAACCGCGCGGCGCCTGCGGATGACGGCCCGCCTTCACGCCGCGTGCTCGATCGTGTAGGTGATTTTCGCTGTCTTCTCTAGCATGGCGGAAACCGAGCAGTACTTTTCTTTCGAAAGTCTTACCGCATCTTCCATGGCTTTCTGCGACACCTGACCGCGCACGCGATAGGTTAAATGAATCGACGCATAGACGGCAGGGTAACCTTCGGCTCTCTCGGCCTTGGCCGTCACTTCGAGCCCGGTAAACTGCTCACGTTTCTTGCGGAGAATTCCCACTACGTCCGATGCTGTGCAACCGCATAGAGCGAGCAGCACCAACTCCATTGGACTGTTGGCAGTCTTCTCAGAGGCGGCATCCATCACGATCGAGTGTCGCGAAGTTGCCGACCCTACGAATCGGTCGTTGTCGGTCCAGTTCACTGCAGCTTCAATCATGGTGCCTCTCGTCGTCTAGCAGCTGTCTAACAGTTGTCTAACAATGGAGCGACGGGCGTCCTCGCCCGTCCAGCGATATGGCGGCCGGGCAGGGACGCCCGGCTCTCCACCAGCTTACCGCCGATTGTCGGTCATCGGCTCGGGATGAATCAGCACCCGGAACAGTTCCGGCGCGTCGTGTTTGAAGCGAATCTCGAGCGACGTCTGAAGGTCGTGCACTCGCGAAAGCGGCATATCGTCCGGCAGCGTGCAGTGGCAGGAAACATACAGCCGCGCTCGTACCTTCTTGAACTGAAATTCGTGCACGTCCATCACCTCCGGAAACTCCTTCACAATATCCTTGAGGCGCTGTTCCAGCTCCGGCTCGCGAACAACCTCCTCACCCGTTTCAATCGTCGCCGGCTCACTTTCAATGTGGGTAAGGATGGTCGCAATTTCCGGGATCTCCGCGCGCATCTCCGTTTCCAGCCGGGTCACTTCATCGTGCGCCTTTTTCATGCTCAGTTGCTCATCGAGTTCCAGATGCTGTTCCACATGCAACTGCCCGTTCAGATCCTGCACGCTCACGTCGTGCACATTGAAGTTGTGGCGGGTCGCCACGGCGCGGATACGGTCAAAAATATTCTCCGTGCGCCGGGCACGCGGCACCGAGTGCACCATTACGTCAGCGTCGGGCAGAATTTCGCGTACCCGCGACGTCACCGCGTCGGAAATCTGCTCCGAGCGCTGGAACGTGAAATTGCGTTCCAGTCCCACCGAAACATCCGCGAAAAAGCGGTTGCCAGCTTTCCGGAACCGGACCCGCTCCACTTCCAGCACGCCATCGACGGTCCTGATGCGGTCGAGAATCTGGCTGCGCACACCGGCCGGCGCCGCATCGAGCAGCGCATCAACTGTCCTTCGTGCCAGGCGCCAGCTCACGGATACCACCACGCCTGCGACGAACAGCGCTGCAATGGGATCGGCCTGGCGCAGCCATCCAACCTGATAGGCGCGGCCGAAATTGCTGCGCCCCGCCCAAACCAGCGCAAGGCCCAGGATCACTACCGCGCTCGACCAGATGTCCGTTGAAAAATGCAGCGCATCCGCTTCCAGCGCCTGACTGTCGTACTTCACAGCCATGCGTCCGAGTGCACGGGAGCGCCAGGCATCGACGGCGATCGACAGCAACATGACCACAAACGCAGCTATCCTCGGCTCAATTTCCACGCTATGAAAGAACAGCCGCCTGATGGCTTCATAGACGATCCAAACGCACGCCACCAAAAGCAAACCGGTTTCAATGAAGGCCGAGAAATTCTCGAACTTGCCGTGTCCATACTGGTGATCGGCATCTGCGGGCTTGTCGGAAACCCGCACCGACAGAAATGTCACCAAGGCCGCGATCAGATCCAATCCGGAGTGAGCGGCTTCCGACAAAATTCCCAGCGAACCGGTCGCGATCCCGACCACAATTTTGAGGGTCGTGATCACCAGCGCGGCCAGCACCGAGTTCCCGGCAACGGCTCGCTTTTCCCGGCGCATCGACTCGGAACTGTAGGTGGCTCGAATTTCCGGCATCAACGTCATTATCGCTTCCGGATTCGTTTGCCGCCAACCCTTGTCCGCGATATCCCGGCTCCGGTGAGACATGCTAGGATGACATTCGTCGTAATTTCTCTTTGGAGGATCTTGATTCATGCGTTTCCAGTGCCTCGTGTGTCTACTGCTCGCCAGCTTGGCCTATGGACAAGCTGCGCAACCCTCTACACCTCCGGCCACACCGCCCACCGCCGGAGCCCCGGCGCCACAAAGCACTCCTGCCCCGACCGAGAAGGCCCCTGAAATGAAGGTTGCGCCCGATGATCCGGTGATCACGCTGAAGGGTTTCTGCACCGATGTCACGAAACAGGGTGATGCTTGCAAAACCGTGGTTACCCGCGCCCAATTG
>JBEKXC010000332.1:0-4550 GCA_049512435.1 Terriglobales bacterium
ACCGCTTTTCCTGGATGACGTTCCCATTCAGCGGGGTTTTCTCGTTAGGTCGGGGCGCACTTGGCAGGCGCGGTGGAGAGAGTATCCCGGAAAAATTAAACGCACCAAGTATTTCGGAAATCCCGCCAAGATGCCTTACCGAGTCGCAAATGCAAAATTCTTGCGGCTTATGAAGAAGGTCAACCTGAAGCGAGAGCGGCACGCGATTTCAAGGTGGGCAATCCAACAGGTTTTCCGAAACCTCGGGGAAAGAATTGGAATGAAGACGCTTTGTCCAAGAATTCTGCGCCACAGCTTCGCGACGCATATGTTGGAAAATGGCGCCAACATTCGGGTCATTCAAGCTCTCATGGGCCATGCCCGAGTAAATACAACACAAATATACGCCAGCCTCGTCAATATCGATGTGGCCTTAGCCTTCCGCATTTCCCATCCTCGTGCACTAGGAGGTCGTCTCTGAAACGCCAGAAGAGAAAGGCCCGTCGGCTAGGGACAGATGCCAAGAGGGCGATTTGGGAAGTTGCGTTACAGCCGTGGTTCATCCCCAAGGATCTGTCGTGGAAAGTCCGGCGGATGCTGCCTCATGAGTACCGCCGTAAGATGAGATATTACTTTGACGATTTCGGATGCCTGAGGTGTGGACGAAAATCGAGTCGATACGGATGCAACGGTTTCTGCCGCAAGTGTTTGACCTGCCCCCTGCTTTCGTTCACGTAAGAATACGACAACTTTCTTCTGCTCCGTCTCCGGTTTGAGCCGGGATGGGGGAGCGCGAGGGGCAAGGGACGGCGTTTGAGTCCCTTGCCTCTCGCTCAGCTGTGTAGCAGGCCGCTGCCTGCGCCGTCGCAAACTCTTTCGGCGTTCCTGTGCGGGCGCTCCTCGTTGTACTCGATCTTCCACGCCGCGATCTTCCGCCGCGCATCGAATAAGTTCTGAAACCAGCTCACAGTCAAACACTCTTCTCGCAACCGTCCGTGGAAACTCTCGACGTGCGCGTTCTGCGTCGGCTTTCCCGGCTGAATATGTACAAGCTCGATCTGCCGTTCCACGCACCACGCCAGAAAATGCCGGCTCGTCAGCTCCGGCCCGTTGTCGCAGCGAATTGCTTTCGGCTGTCCGCGCTCGGCCACGATCCCCTCCAGTACTCGCGTCACTCTCCGACTGGCGAAACTGGTGTCCACTTCCAAAGCCAAACACTCCCGCGTGTACGCATCCACCACACTCAGCACCCGGATCGCCCGTCCGCACTCCACCGCATCGTGCAGGAAGTCCAGCGCCCACTCCTGATTCGCTGAAGTCCAGACTCGCAGCGGCTGTCCCACGCGCACACAGTGCTTGCGCTTCTTCCGCCGGATCATCAGCCCCGCCTCTCGATACACGCGATGTACTCGCTTGTGATTCACATGTTCTCCCGAACGGCCGAGCAACACATGCAGCCGTCGATACCCGAAGCGTGGCTTGGACCGCGCCAACTCCACCAGCCGCGTTCGCAGCGGCTCATCGGTCCGCCTGCTCTGGTAGCGATAGCTCGATACCGCCATCGTCATCAGGCCGCACGCACGCCGCTGGCTGAAGGCATACTCCCCGCGCACTTGCTCGACAGCCGCCTTCAGGGCTACGAGCTCCAGCCGTTTTTTCGGATCACCGACTGCAGCGCTTCCTTGTCCAGGCTCAGATCCGCCACCAGCTTTCGCAGCTTCGTGTTCTCATCACGCAACTGCTTCGCCTCCTGCGCCTGGCTCACGTCCATGCCACCGTACTTCGCCTTCCAGGCGTAGAGCGTGTGTTTGGACACGCCCACTTCTCGTGCCACATCCTCCACCTTCCTCCCCGCCTCTACTTGCTTCAGTGCCCCGATCATCTGCGCTTCCGTGTGCCTGCCCTTCGACATACCCTCTTCCCCTTTCTTTCGCACAAATCATACTCAGCTTTGTGCGGAAACAGGGGAGCAGGTCAACACCTTACGCAGTTGCTGAGGCCTTAGACCGTTGTGTGTCGGGCCGAGCGTCTTCACAATCGTGTCGACGATCGAATAGAAATCCGCAAGCATGGCAAGCAGATAGGCCCGCGTGTGAAATTCCCATAGTCCCGACGGTAGTTGACCGTGTGGATCTGTTTCGTACAGCTCCGTTAATTCGTTTGCCCTGTCGATTGCATCGGCCGACAGTTGTGCAGCGAGTACGAGGGGTGGGGGGAATCCGAAGGGCCTAAGCTGGCGTACCCAGGTGGTGAGGAGCGTAATAGCTTCAAGTCTTCGTCGCCCGCATTCATAGAAACCACGACAATTCGTGCGCATCAAGTGCCCTTTCGTCTGTCCATCACTGGGCGTCAAGTCGTTAATATCTGGTTTAATAGGTATTTCTCGATCCTTGTCTCGGGTTGCATCGAACATGGAATAGCAAATTGGTTGCCACATATCCGTGTTTACGTCTCAATTTAAAGCCATAGGGTTACACGGCTGTTTCTCACTGTTTTCACCGTCTCTCTGACCACCTTTAGGAGATCGCTTCTATATTGGTATTTCTATGCGGGAATTGTTTCGGAACGGGAAGTGCGTTTTCGTTTTGAATGTCCCTCTCCAGCTCTGTGTCTCATCACCGACGAATGTGGAGTTTCAGCCGAATGCAAGAATACAAAGGCCAGAGGTCACGGCCTTCAACGACTTGCACCATCTTGCCTGAAGCGGAGGAAACGCGAAGACGAACTTGAGGGTCTGCCAGCGGCAAAGTTCCAAGTGGCACCGTCGATGCTGCACCGATGACTAAATGCGCGGATGAATCTTCTGAAATGATTATTGTCGCGTAATCCGCCGTATAAACGGACTCGAAACTTCACCACGTAGTAGTGCCCATCGTCGCACCGGATCAGGTGGCTCTGTGCCCCGCCCCGCATCCGGCTTATGTGTTGCACTGCGACAGTAGACATAACTTGGCGCGGTGGTTCACCTGCGAAGATAACCCTGACCGCGTAGCTTCCAGTCTTGCTGGCGACGACTGGCAACCGCCATGTTTACCAGCAGTTCTCCGCCCATTCGATGCCGTCGCGCAAGTGCGCCTGAACTGGATATGTCTCGGTTGTGAACATGAGCCAAGCGGGCATCTTCAGCTTGGTTGCAAAAAAACCGAAGGCTGCGACGGCCGCAAATTCCGGAATCCCGCTTTTGACCAGTTGGCCACCTGTAGGAGACGGCGGGTGAACATTCTTTTCCACACAGGTACGAACCGGCTTGTGGTCTTGGTGCGCAATGCCGTTCTTAGTCAGGATGTCATCAAAGGCCTGCACTGCCGCATCCGTCAACAGATAGGCCCGATATCCCTTACTAGCCAGAACTCTGCGATTGGATTGCGAGGGATAATCCCAGCATTTCCACGGGCCACACCTTGCAGGTGATGCCGGCGGTTGGACGACGCTCGGAGCGTTGGGCAACACCCTCGACTCCTGGGCCGCAACAACCACAGACACTAACAAAATAGCGAGCATAATACGCATGGTATACATCCACGGTTTCGCACCGCTGCTCGGAGCCGCGACCTGAGCGGATCCAAGCGTTCGAGTTGTTTACCATGAACGTACCGTTGCTCGCCAAACTCAACAAGACCTACAAAGAGCAGCCTACCAATGTGGGGAGCGTGTTCCGGCCTGGCTAACAACTAACTGGCGCAACCTACGGCCTGAGACCGCCGCCACACCGACATGGTCTCTTTTCTACCAAATGTCCCATTTCATCGGATGCGTCGCTTCCCGCCCCGCCCAACTTCCCCGCGCACCACCCAAGCAATCGCCAGCGCCATCACGCAATCGTCATGGGTTCCCGCCGCCGCCCTGGTATTCCCGTCCGCATACGTTACAAGTGTCCGGCACTCGTTCAGCGGTAGCGGACTCCTGAACAGCCCCGGCTCCTCCACTAGTGCCTCCGACAGATTCTCAATCATCGCCGGACGGCTCACCACCGACTGTCCACCAACCATCCTGCTCCTTCTGCCTGTACACTTTTGGATACTCCAGCGTCCGCAGATGCACCAGCGCTAAAGCGATAAAGCTCTTGCCCACGCCGGTCGGACCCAATAGGAAAATGTTCTCGTGATGAGCCGGGAGATTGCATGGAAGGCCAAGGACCGGCCCAAGAGTCGAGAGCGAGAGAAGTTCGGTTCCGCGCAGGGCGGAGACCGGAGGTTCAGTACAAAAGAGCAGGTTCTATTTCTTGAGTATATATGAGTTCCACGACTTGCTTCATATTCGACGACTTCACTATTACGTCCGCCTGTAGACTAATAGCCATTGTGGCCTCTCGTAGGTTGAAAGAATCGCTCACCGCCACAAGCAAACACTCTGGTTGAAAAGTGCGCATGGCGTTCACTAGGGTCGAACGATTGTCGGCTAGTTGTGTGTGCAGGTCGATGATGAGAACCTCAAAGTTTTGCGCAACAATCTTACTTAGGCCGTCGGCGATAGTTCCTGATGAAACCACGTCACAGTTTGGTGTCGAGTTCGTTTGCGGATCCTTGCTGACCGTGTGGTTTCTTTCGAGCCCGGCCTGCGTGGCTTTATTG
>JBEKXC010000333.1:0-3813 GCA_049512435.1 Terriglobales bacterium
GAAGGCCTTACACGTGACCATGGGCGTCTACCAGCATCCCACGGAAAACCGCACATTCTTTGCGGTAGACCGCGAGCCCTCGGTAGATCTGCCGTTCCAGCTCTGGCACATCTCGGGCCTGGACAACTATTCGATTCCGCGTCCGCTGTTCGCGCATAGGAATATCAAGGTGAAATCCGAGGCCGTTACGGGCTCCTGTCCTGACCAATCCTTCTGCGGCAGCGACATGCGCGCGGCCTACTACGAAGGCACGGCGCTCACCGGCGCAGGCCAGAACATCGGGTTGCTGGAGTATGCCGGATTTGATATCGCCGACGTGAACACTTATTACAAGAACGCTGGGCAAACGAGAAACTTCGCCGTCACGGGTATTTCGACGGATGGGAGCAGCGTTAACTGCACCGAGCCGTCCTGTGACGATACGGAACAGACTCTTGACATCACTCAGGCGGGGGGCATGGCTCCGGACGTAACCACAGTGTACGTGTACGTGAGTGACAGCAGCGACACCGCCCTGTTGGGTGCCATGTCTTCTGACACTCCGTTGCCTTTGAATTTGAGTTCTTCGTGGACCTGGACGCCGGCGGACCCCAGCACGGACGATCCATACTTCGAGAAAATGGCGACGCAGGGTCAGAGCTTCTTTCAAGCCTCCGGCGACAGCGGCTTTTATAAAGGCTCGGCTCCATGGCCGTCGAATTCAGCGTATGTCACGGCGGTCGGCGGGACGGACTTAACGACCACCGGCCCGGGCGGCGACTGGGCTTCGGAAACCTATTGGTCTGACAGTGGCCACAACTACGGTGGCGGCGGCTGGGGGACGAACGTTGATATCCCCTCCTGGCAAACGGCCGCGGCCACCCAGTGCAACGAGGAGGGTGGGGACTGTTCTGAAACCTATCGGGACGTCCCAGACGTCGCGGCCAACGCGAATTTTACCTTTTACGTCTGCGCCGACCAATCTGGCTGCACGGCCAACGAATACGGCGGGACCAGTTTTGCCGCGCCCATGTGGGCCGGCTACCTGGCTCTGACCAATCAACAGGCGGCTGCCAACGGCGATCCGGCACCCGGCTTCATTAATCCAATCATTTATCCGCTGAATCTGGGGAACGGTGACGCCGATTTCCACGACATCACCAGCGGCAGTGATGGCACCTTTACGTGTGTAACCGGTTACAATTTGTGCGACGGCTGGGGCAGTCCGAACGGGGATCTCCTGATCAACGCATTGGCTCCCACGGGGCAAAATTTCACGCTTTCAGCTAATCCGAACAGCGTGACTATCACGCAGGGCAGCAGCGGGACGAGCACGATCACCATCACCCCAGTGGACGGCTTTAGTGGCAGCGTCACTCTTTCTGCCTCGGGCTTGCCCAACGGCGTAACGGCGACCTTCAATCCCAATCCTGCCACCAGCACCAGTACGTTGACCTTGGCGGCCAGCGCCACGGCGGCGACGGGAACGGTCACGGTGACCATCACGGGCACGTCGGGTAGTCTGTCGAATACCACAACGCTCAGCCTAACCGTGAATGCCTCGGTGCAGAGCTTCAGCCTGTCCGCTTCACCGAGTTCCGTTACCATCGCCAAAGGCGGAGCCAGCGGTACGAGTACGATCACCATCACTCCATCGGGCGGATTCTCCGGCAGTGTAACGCTGGCTGCTTCCGGATTGCCGACGGGCGTGACTGCTTCTTTCAGTCCGAACCCGGCAACTTCGACCAGCACGCTAACCCTGACGGCCAGCAAGACGGCGAAGGCAGGGACGGCGACGGTAACTATCACCGGAACCTCCGGCAGCCTGAGCGCAACTACCACGCTCACGTTGACGGTGGATGCGTTGGGCAGCTTCACGCTGACGGCTTCGCCGAAGACTTTGACGGTGGCCCAAGGCAGCAGCGGAACGAGTACGATTACCGTCGATGCGAAGAACGGCTTTGATCAGGAAGTCACTCTGAGCGCGAGTGGGGTGCCAACTGGAGTAACGGCGACGTTCAGCACCAACCCAACCACTTCCACGAGCGTGTTGACGCTGACCGTAAGCGGGTCGGCAGCGACCGGGAAGTCGACGATCACCATCGACGGCACGTATGGAACCCTGAGTAAGAAGGCAACAGTCAAGCTCACGGTCACCGAGTAAGCTGGAAGTGTCGAGATATGGTGATGCTGTGAACTGATGTGGGAGGGCCGAGAAATCGGCCCTCCTTTTTTAGACAGGCGTTAGACCGGCGCTGGCGCTCTCTGTGAATATGTCGTATGCCGGTTTCTAGAAGCCCGGCAGAGCGGTGATTCCTTTTGATTCCACGGACTCATAGGCTCGGCCGGCCGCGAGATTTTTGTATTCTTCTGTTCTTCCACTGGGCCATTGGATCACCAGACGATCGATTCTGTCCCGCTTACCGAGCCCGAAAGTTACGGGCAGTTCCGACTGTGACAGATAGCTGGACCCGCCCTTGACCAGGCGGGACTGGCTCGTAGTTCCGTTGGACGAGCCGTGGAAGATCTTCACGGAAGCCCCGATGGCATCGCGATTGGACTTCGTCCCCACCAGGCGAATCCGGATACTCCGGTTCCCGGCCGTCTGGTCGGTGCGATAGAGATAGGCTGGGCCGTTGTTGCTGGTCAGGAGCAGGTCGAGATCGCCGTCGCGATCGAAATCGCCATAGGCGAGACCTCGTCCGACCTTTGGTTGACTGAAACCACCACCGACTTCAGTGGCCACGTCAACGAACGTTCTCTTTCCGGTATTCAGAAAAAGTTGCGGGGGCTGCGCGTAGCCGACACCACTGACATTGCGCACAGTGTCGTCGATATGCCCGTTCACAACTGCAAGGTCGAGTGTGCCATCGAGATCGGCATCGAGAAACACGCATCCGAATCCCAATTTATCTTTGGACGCCAACCCCACTCCGCTCGGCATGGCCACATCAACATAATTGCCGCTATCGGAAAGCCGGTAAAGCCCGGTCATCTCGTTATCAAAATTCGTAATGGCCACGCCCGGATTTCCTGAATTATCGAAGTCAGCCACGTCCACACCCATTCCGGCGCGTGCTCTGCCCTCCGCGGAAAAGGCAATGCCAGCATCCACGGCTATGTCCTTGAACGTACGGTTACGCTGATTGCGATAGAGCTTATTGGGCTGGGTATCATTGGTCACGAGCAAGTCAGGCCAGCCATCGTGATCGTAGTCGAGCATGGCTACGCCCAGGGACTTCGAGCTGCTGTCGAAAATTCCGCTGGTGGCGGTGACATCCTCAAAGCTTCCATTGCCGCGATTGTGAAACAGCCAGCAGGTTTCTCCGCGGTAGGCTTCGGGCGTGCAATAAGACTTGTGCTTGCCGTCGAGGCTGCAAAACACGTCGTGCTCGGGAGACCACTTGACGTAATTGCAGACAAACAGGTCGAGCAGTCCGTCGCGGTCAAAATCAAACCACAACGCGGACGTGCTCATAGCTTGCCGGCCGCCCAGCCCGCTCGACTTAGTAACATCAACGAATGTTCCCTTGCCAGTGTTCCTGAAGAGCCGGTTCTGCCCGACGCAAGTAATAAGGATGTCGGGAAAGCCGTCGTTGTCGTAATCTGCGATGGCGACGCCCATGCCGTACATTTCGACGTCGAGCCCGGCGCTGTGGGTCACGTCGGAAAACGTGCCGTTGCGGTTGTTGCGATAGAGCCTCAGTGTGTTGGGTTCCAATTTACGCTCCCGCTTATGTCCGGGCCAATCCATGCCGTTTACTAGAAGAATGTCCTGCCAGCCGTCGCGGTCATAGTCGAGGAATGCGCAACCGGCGCCGAGTGTTTCCGGCA
>JBEKXC010000334.1:0-3802 GCA_049512435.1 Terriglobales bacterium
ATCCGAGCGACGCGCGCAGGTTGCGCAGCAGGTAGTACTCGTTGACGGGGCGGTCGTCCGCCATGGCGGGCGCATTCGGATCCACAGCGATCACCCAATCGATCGGAAGTTCTCTCTTCAGGACGGCGGCAAATTGCTGCTCCGGTGTGTGGAACGGTCCCCATTCCACCAGATCCGCAGCAGCACTCGCCGGCATGCGTGCTGCCAGCTCAGCCGCAGTCCGATTCGGGATGGGCTGCTGGCTGGCAAGATAGTGGATGCCGTATTGGATGCCCCAACCCTCCAATGAATTAAACGCGCGCACGTAAGGGAACGACTCTTTCAAGGCGCGCGCAACCGCGGCGGTCGTCGCCAGATCTCCGCCGGGGAACCATTGCTGCAGGATGCCGTCCGGCCGCAAGTGCTTCTTCGCCGCAGAATAGAACTCGCGCGAATACAGCAGGCTTGACCCGGCTGCTCCCACGGGTGGGGGCGGATCAATCACGATCACATCGTACTGTCCCGTCGTGCGCTCAAGAAAACGCCGGCCGTCGTCGATTACCACGTGGGAGCGCGGCGATTTCAGCAGTTCCGGGCCATCCGCGTGGAAGTACCAGAAGAGTTTGGGAACGCTCGGAACCAGGTCCACCACGGTCGAGTCGATTCCCCAGGACAACATGGAACGATGAGTCGTGCCCATGCCAAAACAAATCACCAGGGCATTCTGGGGCGCACGATTCAGGAACGCCAGCGGCAAGGAGGCCATCATTTTGGTGATGGGCGTCAGCACGGTCATGCTCACGCCGTTAACGTACAGCTGCTTATTCATTTCATGGCCGGATGCGACCACAGTGGCTGTGCTGTCACGGAGTACCTGCGTCTTCGGCACGGCCTGATCGTAGCTGCGCGTCATGAAAATCAATGCGAACGACGCCAATAAGATCAGGGTGGAAGCGATCGCCCGTTGCGCTATAAGTTGAGCGGTAAAACGTGGCGCTGCCCCCCTCTGCCCGAACAGCATGAACGACAAGCCAACCAGTAACCAGGGCAGCGCCAGCGCGACCAGGGCGTAGCGCTCATCGAGATTCGGCAACAACAGAAAACCTGCAACCAGCGGCCCCAGGATACAGCCGGCGACGTTGGCCGCATATCCCACTCCCGCCCGGTTGGGGTCGCCTGCCGAGAAGCGGTCGACCAGCCTCGGAGTCAGAAACCCCAGAAGACCGCTGAATGCCGCAATACCCAGGGGCACGCGCAACCATCCATCAATCCCCAGGCGCGAGTCGGCCGTGAGCAAAGGGATTAAAGAGACAAGCCAGACGAACAGCCACACCAGCGTTCCCTCGTTATTGTGGCGACGGCTCCAGACGCGGTACACACTCGATCCAATAAACGTAGCGCCCAGGTAAATGGCGAGAATGGCTGCGAACGAATAGACGAAGGTGCCGACATAGAGTGTGTACTGCCTCGTCCAGACCAGCTCCATTCCCATGCTGGTCAGTCCGGTGGCGAAGAGCAACCAGAGCGTGCCGCTTCCCAAAATTTCGCGCCAGGCAATGGCGGCTTTGCGCCCTGCATCTGGTTCGTGGTCGTTGCCTGCTGGCTGCTTTTGTTTTCGCGCGAGTGCCAAGGCAGCGCCGCAGATCGCAATATTGAGCAACATCCCAAGCCGCAGGGTGCCGGTAAAACCGAAGACCTCGATCAGCAGCAGCGGAATCACCGCCCCCACCACCGCCCCCAGCACATTCGCGAGATAAAAAAAGCTGAATGAGCGTCGCGACCGAAGGCCCGTCTCGCTGCGAATGGCAAGCATGCCCAGCGGAATCGTAGCCCCCATGCAAGCGCACCACGGAATCAGACTGCATGCCACCCACACTCCGGCCACAATGTAGTAGCCCGATGAAGACAGCGACAGCCCGCTCCCCAAATGCTCGAGCACAGAGCGGCCCAGCGCGAATTCCAAAGGTACGAGGATGGCGGAACAGCCGATCAACAACTCGGCAATGGCGTAGACCTGCAAAGGCGGAAAGCTGAGACGCGGCGCGTATTTGCGCACGAAGTGTCCCGCCGCCCACGAGCCCAGTCCCAATCCTGCCATGAAACTCGAGAGCACAATCGACACCATAGCCGTGGTGACCCCGAATTGCGCCATGGCAAGGCGAAGCCAGATTAGCTCATAGAGAATGCTGCAAAATCCAGAAACGAAGAAAAAATAAAAATACCACCGCCGGCCGCGGTTCGCGAACGCTGGCTCTTCCGCTCGTTTCGCCCCAGCCTCGGGCGGAGGAATTTTCAATTGCGCCGGCATGGTTCCAGTGCTCACAGATGACTCCGTTTTATCAGGATATTCGAACCACGCGGTTCGAGGCGTCGGGGCAATCCCGAAAGAACGCTCGCTCCAGTGTCGCAGACGGTTGCACCGTGCAGGCAGAGGCGCCTCGCCGTCATGGTAACGAAAGTCATCGCCCGGTGCCCATCCCATTTATAATCAGGGGTTCGGCTCACCACCGTATTCCAGCAGGATAAGGCGAAAACGTGCTCGATTTCTTAGGCGACCTCAGACGAACTCATATGTGCGGAGCTCTCCGGCTCTCCGACTCTGGCAAAAAAGTTGTTCTCATGGGATGGGTCAACCGCCGTCGCGACCTCGGCCAGATCATCTTCGTCGACCTGCGCGACCGCACCGGCGTGACCCAGGTCGTGTTCAATCACGAACTGAATGCCGCCGTACACCAGAAAGCGGAGGCGCTCCGCAACGAATTCGTGATCGCCGCCATCGGCACGGTCAAGCGCCGCGACGCCGATACCATCAATCCCAATATTCCAACCGGAGAAGTCGAACTGGTGGTCGAAGAGCTGCGCATTCTGAACATCTCGAAGCCGCTGCCCTTCCTGCCCTCCGACACCGTGCTCCCCAACGAGGAGATGCGCCTGAAGTATCGCTACATCGATCTGCGCCGCGATGCCATGCAGTTCAACATCGAACTGCGCCACAAGGTGGCAATCGCGATTCGCGAGAACCTCGCTGCGCAGGGCTTCTTCGAAATCGAAACCCCATTCATGACGCGCTCCTCGCCCGAAGGCGCGCGCGATTATCTCGTGCCCAGCCGCGTCCAGCCGGGATCTTTCTACGCTCTGCCGCAGTCGCCGCAACTGTTCAAGCAGATCCTGATGATCTCCGGCTTCGACAAATATTTCCAGATCGTGCGCTGCTTCCGCGACGAAGACTTCCGGGCCGATCGCCAGGCGGAATTCACCCAGATCGATCTCGAAATGTCCTACCCGCAACCCGAGCGAGTCTGGGAAGTCGTGGAAGGCTTCCTGACAGCCGCTTTCAAGGCCGCCGGCCACGAAATCAAAACGCCTTTCCCGCGCATGGACTACGACGATGCCATCCGCCAATACGGCATCGACAAGCCCGACCTGCGCCTGCCCGCCTTCACCGACGTGGCCGATTGTTTTTCGCCGGAGGAACTGGAAGGGTTAGCCATAAACAAAGATCTTCCGGTGATTGCCATCCGAATTCCGCACGTAGGCGAACTATCGCGCAAAGAGCGTGACGACATCAAGCCTCTGTTTGTCTCCAAGGGCGGAGCCAGAGTGTTCGAAGATTTCAAGCGCATCGAGAACAAGCATCCCGAGGCAGGAGCAAAAATCCGCGCCAAGGCCAGCGCAGCCGCGGACGATCTGCTGGTGCTGGTCGTGGGCTCGGCGCAATCTGTTCGAGACGATCATCCCGCCAGCAAGCGTAAAGTCACGCCCGCGGAAATGGCGATCTACGCCTCGGCGGGCCTGCTCCGCGTAGCGCTGGCGCAGAAATATT
>JBEKXC010000335.1:0-3765 GCA_049512435.1 Terriglobales bacterium
TTTCACGAGGCCGCTTACCTCGCGCAGTTTTTTGACACCATCGAAATCAATACTTCCTTTTATTCTCCTCCGCGTGCTGAAGTCGTGAAAGCCTGGGCAGCAAGAATCGCCTTCAACCCGAACTTCAAATTCACGGCTAAGCTCTGGAAACGCTTCACGCATGAGTGCAACGCCAACCTCCAAGACGAAAAGGCGTTCAAGCAAGGTCTGGCGCCACTCGTGAACGACGGCCGGCTGGGCGCGCTGTTACTGCAACTGCCCTGGTCATTCAAGAACACGCCTGAGAACCATGAGTATCTGAGCGGCCTGATCATGCAATTCATGGAGTACCCGTTGGTTCTGGAAGTGCGCCACGGCTCATGGAACAAGCCGGAGGTCTTTCGATGGCTGGCCGACCTGGGAGTGGGTTTCTGCAACATCGACCAGCCGGTCATCGGGCAGTCGATCGCTCCCAGCGCCCACGCGACCGCGCCGGTGGGATACGTCCGCCTGCACGGCCGCAATTACGAGCACTGGTTCACATCCAACGAGCACCCCGAGGAACGCTACAATTATCTGTACAGCCAAACTGAACTTGAACCGTGGGCGGCGCGCATTCGGAATGTCGCCCGAAATGCCGAGTTGACTTTCGTTATTACGAATAACCATTTCGAGGGCAAAGCCATCGCCAACGCGCTCCAATTGATAGCCCTGCTCAGAAACCAGCGTGTCCGCGTACCCGAAACCTTGCTCGAGTCATACCCGGAATTGGAAAAAATCGCCGCCCTGGAAGCATCCTTCCCCCTGCCCAAGCAATCCGACCTTCTATTTGCGTCGAGCGGTACGGGCGACTCCGAAGAACCAGCACGAAGGTAGTGTTACAATTTGATGGAGAGGCGGCTTTATGCCGCCACGTGGCGAGGTAAACTCGCCGCTACGAGAGCAAACTGTAACACCAGTTCGACCACTACCGGCATGGAAGAGTAATTGACAGTATTCAACTCTCACTGATAGCATGTTCTAAGCCTAGCAGCCCGAGTGGCAGAGGGATGGATTGATATTGCGTTCGCAGTTGCTTGTGCTTTCTACCTTCTGCTTTCTGCCTCCAGATTTTCGAGGTCCCCGTCGTCTAGCCCGGCCTAGGACATCGCCCTTTCACGGCGGTAACGCGGGTTCAAATCCCGCCGGGGACGCCACATCCTTTCAATGACTTACGCCAGTTTCGCCTGAAACTCGCGGTACAACGGCGGTACAAGTTGGTTTCGGCCTGATCATACCCACAACCTTACTCTGGGCGGCCCGCTTGTCTGGACTCAGAGCCTGCGTGTAGGTGTCCAGGGTCATTCTCGAGGTTGCATGACGCAACAGCTCCTGTACGACTTTGACATCCTCACCATTAGCCTTGAGGATCGACGAAAACGTGTGGCGAAAGGTGTGCCATGACAGCTTCTTGTTGATCCCCAACTCCCGAGCCACGGGTTGGATGTGGTCGCGCATAACGGTGCTCAGCCAAACAGGCTGCTTACCGCGCTTAGCTCCGGCCCGGTTGGCATCGGTGGCCCACACATAGTCGGATGGTTTTTTGTATGGGGTTACCTCGTACCAAGCCAGCAGATCCCGAGCCACGTATTCGTCAATGGGCATCAGCTTTCTCGAGGCCTCAGTTTTGACTGCGCCCACGTGCTGGTCTACGAGCGACCGAGTCACGCTTACATAAAGCTCTTTGAAATCGAAATCCTCCCATTTCAGCCCGGCCAGCTCACCGCGGCGCAGACCAGTCGGCATATCGAGAAATACCATGGCCTTCTCGCGAATTCCGAGTGCTGTGAGGAGCAACTGCATCTCTTGGACCTCGAGAATGTCAGGTGTTTGTTCGCGTTTTGCCGAGACCCGAACACCTGAGCCTTTGACCGGACCAGTGATGGGATTGCGATCCGTGAAGTCCCACCGAATTGCGTGATTAAAAACGCTACTCATCGCGTCGCGGATTTTCTCCTTGGTGCCGCCTGCAAGAGGTTTGGTTTCGCCTGACCTGTCCGTGACAAGTGTTCTCAGCCACTGCTCAACCGCAACGGTTTTGATGGCCCGCAGTTCGAGTTTTCCCCAATGGGGGAGAACCCAGCGGTTCAGAACCTGCGTCTTCCGGCTACGCGTCGAATATGCCTTGCCGTCCCGGCCACAATCAGCGAGCTCGTGGAGTTTGTAATGCTCCACGGCTTCTGTCATGGTGATCGAGGTCAACTCGGTCGGGCCATCGGTGTTGATGTTTAGCCGCAGTCCAGCCAGCAAATCCTGCAGCTTCTTACTGTTTTCGGGATAGTCCTTGACCGGTCCGATGGTTTTCTTGCGCTCGCGTGAAATTCCGTCCGCGCCTTTGCTGAACCAACGAAACTGCCATCTCTCCACTCCATCCTTCCGGGCTATTTTTTGTAGACAACCGTTCTGGTAACGCGCCAGCATTCATTTGCTCCTTGAATTCTGGCAGCGGTCGCGGTTCGAATTTACCATACTGCCAATCCCGGGGTCGAGTTGGTGAAAAAACTTCATTTTCCCGCCCTCAAGGGCCATCAAAGGGCAGAGCCGTGACCGCCCGTCCGCTGCAAGTTGGAAAGCCGTCCTGCGGCAATCACGACGGAATTTTCTGCAGCCGCCCTAGCACTCGTTTGTGGGTCTCACTGCTACTATTGAGCCGTCCTTCGATGAGCCAACGTGGCCGCTTCCAGTGCGCGACGCGACTGGCTACTCGTGTTTCTCTGAGACCGAAGCCAATCGTCCAGCTCCGAGAGATAAAAATGCCAGCGCTTCCGAATGCCACCCACCGGGTGGGCCGGGAGGGTGCCGGAGCGGGCCTTGCGAAGCACCGTTTTTGTATGCATGTTAAGGAAGCGCCCGGCGTCTTGTGGACCGACAGGTGCCTCCCGGACTGCTGGGTACTGTGACTCTGCCGGGCTGACCGGAGTTGGCAGGGTTGACATTGAATCCTCCTGAAGCTGCTACAAGAGTCCCACTGAGTGCGGTTTGTCTAAAGGCCGATCCCCAGGGTCCGGCAAAGGAGCGGCCGACGGTCACTTTGAAATCACCTTCGAACGAAGCCATGCGTCCAGGTCGGAGAGGCGAAATTTCCAGAGCTTACCGATGCGATACCCTGGCACCTCGCTGTTGCGCGCCAGTTTTTGCAAAGTCTTCGGATTGATGTTCAGGAACCTGGCCGCTTCTTCGCTGTCGACGACAGGTTCAAGTGCAACCGTCACTCCGAAGCGGAAGGCTTGTGAATCTGAAGGCGGTGGTAATCGCGTCTCCGTCTGCTGGTCGAACGATGGATAGGACCCACTACTCATAACTACACTTCACCTCGGTTCCGCACACAATCGCCCACTCCGGCAGTGTTAGCGCCTTTTGGCGCGCGTCAGACGTAGCGTCCTAGAGCGCAAAGACCCCGATGATTGTTGGCTTTTATGCTGGTACGACACTGAGTGAGCGCGTGGCGAGAAATCCCTGGTTTATAAATAGAACAGACTTTCTCGCTTGTCAAATGGGAACCGCTTCAGTACAGCTGCGTCACGCAAGTGCCCGAAGCCTCATCACTTAGTTAGCCTGGGGCGGCGGCAATTAGGGGCGGGCCCACGAATAGATGAGCAGCCACATGTGGGCGAGCCGGAGCCGGCGCTCAATGCCCCTCTATTTTTCAACCTCACCGCGGGTCAGATTGGGTTTCGTTTGAGCGGTTTAACTGCGGTCCGCTTTTGTCGTCGCTCCCGTACCGGATGTCAGCTGCCTATCGTGGGC
>JBEKXC010000336.1:0-3712 GCA_049512435.1 Terriglobales bacterium
GTAAGCGTCCGGTGAACCCATTCCGGTCTTTTCTCGGCGAATTCCGCGTCTTATACTCGGTTACAGCGGTGCGGGACGTGGACTGTGGAATCCTGATGCGGGGGGAGAGCGATGGCGCCAGAGCATAAGCGCAAAGGGCCAGCAGCACGCCAGGGCGAGGACCATGGCACATTGAAGCGCCTGAAGGCGGATGAGGCCGCAGCCGTCTTGCGGCGTTTGTTGGAAGTGCATCCCGATCTTTCGAGCGAAGCTGAGGAGATAGCACGATCACTGCTCCACGAGGTGGAGTACGAGGAGATCGCGGCGCAGATTGAAGATGAAATACGGGCGCTAGATTACGACGCCCTTAACGCCCGCGCGGGCAGTCATGAGTGGGGGTACACGGAGCCGTCAGAGGCGGCCGAGGAGATTCTGGAGGAAACCGTGGAACCTTTTCTCGAGGATATGAAGCGCCACCTCGAATTGGGACTGGAAGCGGAGGCGCTGGAAATCTGCAAAGGCCTGGTGCTGGGCTGCTATCGCCTCAGCCAGCAGGAAGGTGGCGACGTTTTGGGATGGGCGCCCGACTTCCCGGCGGAGGCGGCTGGCCACGCCCTGGAAGTCTGGTATACGGGAGGAGACGACCCCAAGAATCGCCAACGTGGCGAAAGGAAGCGCTCTTCGCTTTCTGCGGATTTCCTGAGCCTGATTCCCAAGTGGGTTCCGATGATCGAGCGTGTCGTGAAGGAGACGAAGTGACTCCACCGCCCCTCGGGCTATCGAGGTTTGAACCTTGCCAGGGGTTGCCGTACCAGGCGGGTGGTGGATATGCGTCCGGTGACCCGTGTCCTTTCGTAAGCGTCCGAAGGTGGCCGTATTGTATCTGTGCGGTGCGCCCAGGCGACATCGGTTGGCGACGCCGACAGCAGCGGATGGTTGGAAGGCTGCTTAAGGGGTGAAGAGACCGCCCGCTTCAATCTCGGAGAGGCATTCTTCCAGAGAGAGGAGTTGCGCGATTTCCCACCACCGACCGGTGTGCCGGAAATAGGCCAGGTTGAACTGATTCTCCCCGGCGTACTGAAGCCGCGCGAACCTTGAGTCGAAGAAGGGCGAAAGGGCGCGGGGCCCTGGCGAGCAGTATTTTGAGCAGAAGTAAAAGAACGGGCCTCGCCACTGGCAGGAGACATCCACCAAGTAGTTGAACTCCGCTTTCTTGGGAGGCGGCTGGATGTAGCGAGGCTTTAACTTCGAATCGATCAACGCTTGGGCGCGCCGCTCGACTTCTTGCTGGGTGTGCAGAGGCACCGATTTTCCGGATCGCCGAAATGCCCCGGCCGGATCATAGACCCAAGTCCAGCCCCGGGTTCGTGGGGAGCGGGCCATCGCAGTTATCCCCCTTCCTTTCCGTCCACCGGGGAGTGGGCGGCTTGCCATTGGTCCGGGAGTAGTTCGGCCAGTCGGCTGTGGGGATGAGCGCCGAGGCGTTCGAAGAGATCGCGCAGGTAAGCGAAGGGATCGAGTCCGAGTCGCTTGCAGGTCGAGATGAAACTGCTCAGCACGGCGGCGGTGCGCCCGCCGTTGTCGCTACCATAAAACATCCAGTTCTTGCGGCCCACCGCGACGCTGCGCAGACTGCGCTCCGCGCCGGTGTTGTCAATCTCCAGGTCACCATCCTCGCAGTAGCGAATCAGCGCCTTCCAATTCGACAGCGTGTAGGCGATGGCCTCGCCCTCGGGACTCTTGGGCAGCACCTGCGACCGCTCGCGCTCCAGGTAGGTGTGGATGTCATCCAATATCGGTTTCGATTTCTTTTGTCGCAGCGCTCGGCGGGCCTCACCCTTCAGTTGCTGTTCGCGCGCCTCCCGCTCCACATCGTAAAGTAAGCGGATATAGGCCAGCATCACCGTGGACCGCATCAAGTCCGAGGACTGGGCTTCCCAATGCTTCCTACGAGCATGGGCCATACAGGCCACCTCCTCAATGCCGCGCTCGGGTTCCTCATAAAAATGATCGTACCCGGAGTAGGCGTCTGCCTGTAGATATCCCCGGAACGCCTTCAGGAACTCCTCCGGGCCATCGCGGCTGCGAGTGGGCGTGTAGTCGTACACCGTGTAGGGATGCTCACCGTCACCCACGTACGTCCAGATCCGGCCCGTGCGCGTGTGCGGCAAGTCGGGGTCGAGCACCGGCACCGGCGTATCGTCCGTCTGGATCGCTTTCGAGTCCAACACCTGCTGCTTCATCAGCTCGAAGAGCGGGCTCACCAGATCGGCGCCAGCACGCATCCAGTCGGCCATCGTCTGGCGCGACAACTCCACGCCTTGCCGCTGAAAGATCGCCTCCTGACGGTGCAAAGGCAAATGATCCCCATACTTGCTCACCGCCACGTGCGCCAGGAGCCCCGGTCCCGGCAAACCTTTCTCAAGGGGGGCCATCGGTTTCTCCGCCGTGATCACCGTGCAGCCCTTGGCGCAGGCATATTTCTGGCAGGCTTCCTGAATCACCACGAGCGAAGCGGGCACGTATTCCAGCCGCTCACAGACTTCTTCCCCGATCCGCCTCAGCTCTGCTTGGCATTCTGGGCATTGCCGTTTTCCTTCCTCCAGATCGTAGACCCCCCGCCGCCGCTCCAGGGACTTCGGCAGCCGCTGCCGGCCATGTCCCTTGGGTTTTGCCGCGCAGCTTTCTGCCTTCTCCGGCGCGCCCGACCCCTGCGGCTCACTCGGGGCCTCTCGGCCAGCGCTGACCAGGGCGACCGCAAAAAGAAAAAGCTGGTTCTCATGCACTCGCTCGCGTCGCGGTCCGTAGCGCGCCCGCAGCAGTTGCTCCACCCAATGTTGCAGTTGCCGCAGCCTCCGCTCCTTGGTCTCCACCTCTTCCAGGAGACTCATCACCATCTGGCGCAAGGCGGCTGGATCGTTGGGCAACTGGTTGGGATCAATGGCCACCAGCGTGTCTCTCCTTCTCTCGCTCGGCCCGCTCCAGTTCCACCCCCAGACTCACCCACTCGTTCATCAGCTCCCGCAGCCGCTTGTAGTTCGCCACCTTCTGGCGCATCGGCTCGACCTGTTCGGGTCGCAGGAAACGCGTGCTGCTCTTCCCCTGCCACGTGAAGCTCAACTGGTAATACGGCCCGTGCTTCAGGGGTCGGTGGGGATCTTTGCAGCGGCACGCCGGCTGGCCACACACGTTGTACTGCTCACTGATGCTGCCGGGATGCAAGGGGCCCAGCGCCAGCAGTTGCCGTTGCACCTGGGCGATGCGTCGCTGGACCTGACTTCGATTCTTCATGCCGATAGCTTTATCATGGCTATCGGATTCTGTCAAGAAGAAAACGCATTCCAGAGGGGAAAAAAGAAAATATATTGGGGCTCACGCCGCCGGTCCTGCCTTTTCGTTCTCCTCCGCCTTCATCGCCGCGGGCAGGCTGTAGCGCTTCCGCCGTTTCCCCTTGCTCAAATCGATGCCCTCCAGCAACACGGCCAACTCCCAGGCCGCGATCTCCTTCCGCCCCGTCTCGGCAAAGGGAAATTCGTACGTCCCAGCCTCTAAGCGTTTGTACCAGATCGCCCAGCCATCTCGATCCCAATAGAGAACCTTCACCCGATCGCTGCGCCGGTTCGAGAACACCAGCAGGTGGCCGGCGTACGGGTTGCATCCAATCACATGCTCGGCCAGCATCGACAACCCGTCGAAGGAGCGACGCATGTCGCACGGTACGGTACACAGATAC
>JBEKXC010000337.1:0-4361 GCA_049512435.1 Terriglobales bacterium
CTGATCAGTGTCACCTCCATTGAACTGTGATTTCAGGATTGAGTGTGCCATCCTAGATTCATCGATGCCGGTATTCAGTATTATCATCGCTGTTTACAACGACTGGACGGCGCTTGACTCATGTCTACATTCCGTGACGCAACAAATTGGGGGGGGAGATTTTGAGGTGATTGTGATAGACGACGGCAGCAACGATGCTGCTCAGGAGGGGATTCGTCAATGGGCCGGCCGCCTCCCATTAACCTTCATCAGACAATCGCACGCGGGAATTTCCACTGCCCGAAATCACGGCATTCAGCTTTCCAAAGGATCGATTCTGCTGTTTGTGGACGCAGACTGCCGGCTCCAGACAAACTGTCTCGCAGCCTTGGCATCAACGATCGCCGCTTCGCCGCAGCACAACTGTTTTCAACTCCGCCTTGTCGGAGACTGCTCCAGTTTCGTTGGCCGAACCGAACACCTTCGGCTCATATCCCTCCAAGATCACTTGCTGCAGCCCAGCGGTTGCATGCGATACCTAAATACCGCCGGGTTCGCCATTCGATCCTCAAATGTGCCGATCGAGAGAGGGTTGTTTGACCCGGCCGCACTCCGTGGTGAAGATACACTTTTGCTGGCTGATCTGATGCAGCGTGGGGAACTTCCCTTTTTTGTTGCTGACGCGATCATCCGACATGAAGTTCCGCCATCTTTACTAAAGTGTTTTCGTAAAGATATTCGATCAGCGTTTCTCGAAGGCGGGGCCTACGCCCTCATCGCTTCGAGAGGCATCAGGATTCGAATGAGTCATCGCGAGCGTTGGAACATGCTATGTTCCATGTGGAGAACTTCAAAACTGCCTTCAATCGGAAGATTGGCGTGCTTAGTGTTAATCGTGAGGCAATCGCTGAGGCGGATTACTTCTTTTGTCTACCGATTGCTCCACAGGCGGTCCGGCTCGCCGAGGACGAATCCTGCCACGTTAAACGGGAACCTATGAAGGACTGCCGTCAGTTTTACATTGATGGAAAATGGGTCAGCCCAGCCATTGCCCACGATTTCGAAGTCATCAACCCCGCCAGCGAGGCTCCTATCGCAACCATCACGCTGGGCACTGCGGCCAATGTCGACCAAGCCGTGGCTGCGGCTAAGAAAGCGTTTGATTCGTACTCGGAGACATCTCTTGATGCTCGCCTAGCAATCCTGCGGCGAGTCATTGAGGTTTATCAATCAAAGGCTGAGGAGATGGCCGATACTATTTCGCAAGAGATGGGCGCTCCCATATCGCTCTCCCGAAAGGCGCAGGTTCCGGCAGGTCTCGCACATCTCCTGGAGATGGTGAAGGTGCTTGAACACTTCCAGTTTGAGGAGCTTAAGGGTACGACCCTCATGCGCAAAGAGCCGATTGGGGTGTGCGGATTCATTACTCCGTGGAACTGGCCGATGAACCAGGTTGTCTGTAAGGTGGCGCCCGCGCTGGCGGCGGGATGCACGATGGTACTTAAGCCCAGCGAAATCGCGCCGCTCTCGGCCTATCTTTTTGCGCAGATTCTGCACGAAGCGGGTATTCCTGCGGGAGTTTTCAATCTGGTCAATGGCGATGGTCCCACGGTCGGTTCCGCAATTGCTTCGCATCCCGACGTGGCGATGGTCTCCTTTACCGGATCGACTCGGGCGGGAGTCGCGGTCGCCTCGGCTGCAGCTCCCACAGTCAAACGCGTGACTCAGGAACTGGGTGGCAAGTCGGCCAACATCATCCTGGAAGATGCCGATCTCGAGACTGCCGTCAAGGAGGGCGTCCAAGCGTGCTTCCGCAACACGGGTCAGTCCTGTGACGCGCCTACTCGCATGCTTGTGCCACAGTCTCGCATGAGCGCGGCGGCCGCGGCGGCGCGGCAAACAGCCGAAGCCACTAAAGTCGGCGACCCGTTCGCCGAAGGTACGGCTATGGGCCCGCTGGCTAGCAAGGCCCAGTTCGAGAAGGTGCAGCGCTTGATCAACACCGGCATCGACGAGGGTGCCACGTTGGTCGCGGGAGGGCCCGGGCGTCCGGATGGTCTCGCAAAGGGTTATTTCGTGAAGCCCACTGTATTCAGCGACGTCCGCAACCACATGACCATTGCACGCGAGGAGATATTCGGGCCGGTTCTTTGCATCATTCCTTATAAGGACGAAGATGACGCGATCGGAATTGCCAACGACACGCCTTATGGCCTTTCAGGCTATGTGACGTCGCGAGACCTTGAGCGCGCACGCCGGGTAGCAAAACGAATTCGTTCGGGCAATGTACACATCAATGGCGCACGAGTGGATTTCGGGGGCTGTTTTGGAGGCTACAAACAGTCGGGTAACGGCCGCGAGTGGGGCAAGGCCGGACTCGAGGAATTCCTTGAGCTGAAAGCCGTCTTTGGCTATACGCCCGCTAAAAGGTAGGACATTGCAAGGTTGGCTACAGTTGGCGCCGCCGTGCTCCGAGCCACATAACTCACTGCCAGTCATAAACCTACGTAACTTTTAAAAAGACTGGCGCACTGTCATATTTGAAACGATCTACCCCTGACGGGCCATAGGAACGTCTCGAATTGGGCTGTACAATGGCCATGGTGTGTGGGCATAAGCGGTGGTGAGAAGACCCGGGAATCGCGGAGCATGGCGCCGATCAATCTGCAGCTCACACCAACGGAGAATGCGACCGAAAGCCGACTCGCCGTCATTTGGCGAGAACTCCTCGGCTTGGAATCTATCGGCATTGACCAGAACTTTTTTGATCTAGGCGGAGACTCATCCCTGGCGGTTCGAATGTTCGCCGAAATCGAAAAGATATTCCAAGTCAAACTGCCGCTGGCCACGCTTTATGAGACCCCCACCATCGAAGAACTGGCCCGGGTTCTTCGTGGTGAAACGTCAGCCTCCGGATGGTCGCCGCTCGTGGCCGTCCAACCGGCAGGTTCGCGCCCTCCTTTATTTTGTTTCCATGGAGCCGGCGGAAACGTTCTGATCTACCGCGACCTTTCGCGGCATCTGGGCTTGGACCAGCCGTTTTACGGCCTACAGTCGCAGGGATTGGACGGCAGTCTCCCCCCACTCGCAACCATCGAAGATATGGCTGCCCTGTACGTGAAAGAGATACGGAGAGCGCAGCCGCATGGACCGTATTTTCTCGGCGGCTACTGCGGCGGCGGTACGATCGCGTACGAAGCGGCTCAGCAACTCCAAGCGCATGGAGAGCACGTTGCCCTGCTTGCCCTGTTCGACACGATGAACTGGTCAAAAATTCCCAGGACGCTTTGGAGCAAGGCCACCTATACTTTTCAGCGCTTGGTGTTTCACGCGGCTAGTTTCCTGAGCCTCGACATCAGGAGCGTGTCCGAGTTCTTTCGTGAAAAGACGGAGATACTGCGCAGCCGAATTCCGGTGTGGCAAGGAATGCTGTTGGCCAAGTTCAGCAAGGATCCCTATAGCGTCACCTCGACCTCGTTGGTACTCGGACGGATTTGGCAAACGAACGATGAGGCGTGCTGGCATTATGTCCCAAGACCATACCCAGGCGTCGTCACAGACTTTCGGCCGTCGACGCAGTATCGAATATTCAACAAGCCAGACCTGAAATGGGATCGTCTGGCGCAAGGTGGACAAGACGTGGTCGTTCTGCCGGTCTATCCGGCAACAATGCTGCTTGAACCATTCGTCAAGCATCTGGCGGTCGCCCTGAAGCAGTCCATAGATCGGATCGCGCAATTCAAGCGAGCAATTCCCATTGATCGCTCGCCCGTCCCAAGGGAGCAACACTAAAGTGGCCGGTTGTCGTTGACTCCATAAATTGAATTGGCGTAACGTGAAAATAACACGTGAGCTCCGGGGCGACTTTCGGGCAGCCGCGCGGGGCCTAGTCATTTCTCCCCTTTTTGCTGGTGGCACGGTCGCACACTAAAGAGCATTTGTGTGCCCGCTAAGAAAGCGAGGAGTCGATTGACAGTCGGAAAAGGCTGGTCGAAGACCTGGACATTTTTCGAGGGAGAATGGCAAGAGGGCAACATCGGCATCATGGGCCCGCGTACCCACGCCGCGTGGCTTTGCTCGGTGGTGTTCGACGGCGCCCGAGCCTTCGAAGGCGTGACTCCAGATATTGAGCTCCACTGCGCCCGGGTCAATGACTCCGCCAGGAAACTCTTTCTGAAGCCCACGGTCTCACCTGAGACATGGGTCCAACTGGCTCGCGAAGGAATCAAGCGATTCGAAAAGGATGTGGCGCTCTACATCCGGCCGATGTACTGGGCAGAGAAAGAGGGACGTTGGGTGCAGAACCACGACCCAGAGTCCACGCAGTCGTGCCTCTGCATTTACGAAGCTCCGATGCGCACGCCGAAGGGCTTCTCGGTCAC
>JBEKXC010000338.1:0-3676 GCA_049512435.1 Terriglobales bacterium
GGGTACCCCCCCTCCCCCCTGTTTTCGCACAAAGCATTCAATCTAAATAACTTAACTCCAAAGTATTCAAAAATAAGGATTTAGCAGGATTGATCTCCGTTTTTCCCCGGAATTTGATAGAAATCGGACCTGCTCATCGCCTCAATTTTCGCGATTATCTTCGGTTATCAAAGAGCGTGTACGAGACAAGCGCAGCTAGGGCTTGGCCCATCAGGAATCATTCTCGCATCGAGCGAGTTTGGCGTCTGTGACGGCGAACACCGGCTGATTGTGACGAAAAGGACGACAAGGGTAGGGTGATGCTAACACCCATTCGAACTTTCAGGTGGGGGCGATAGGCTGTGCCACCCGCCAACTATTTTATATAGATCGGACCTTGGAAATCCGTCATGAGTTTCCCATAGAAAAACTTATTGCAGACCTCACACTTCCTGCGAATCCCTCCGTTCCAGTCCTGCGTGGGTGTTAGCACGACCAGCTTTCGCTTGTCGTCGTAGCACGGTTGGCAGTATGGCCCCTTGTCACCAACAAAGTAGTAGTTGACCGCGCCCACTTGTTTAATCTCCGGCTCTCGTGATTTGTGCCCTGAATTCGCATCCGGGCTATGAACCGGCTGAGTTCCGGTCATAACGGCATCCGCCAGTGATTTCACGGCTGTGACGTGCCGCAGGTAGGAACTAGCGTCTTGAAGGGTCAGACCTAGCTGCTTCGAAACATCGCTGAGCAACTGGCAGAGCTGGGCTTCGTTGTGGGCCGAGAGCGCGTTCAACAGGCTTAGCGGCCCACTCAATTCGCCCGCCTTAACACCAGCCAATAGCGGAGCCAAGAGCAGGTTGGCACCCCAGCGCGCGCCGAGCTCGAACATAACAAAATAAGACGCTAGACTGTGGGGCGTTATGAGGCCGATAACGACCTTTGCCGCGGTTACCTCCTCACGGAGCTTGCTCTCGCTATTCACCCCGACCGGCAATCGGTAGCCATCAACGCTACTACACCGAATCTGACTGGCATGGAGGCCGAGGCCTGCCCGTAGCAGTTCAATAAGCGCCAGCGCCAATGCTTCGTCTTTGCTGCTGTGCGATATGAACACCAAAGGCCCCTGGTGAGCTTCATCGTGCGGGCCGCTCCCCGCGCTTCGCGTGGTGCCTCCAAATTCTGAGTTTGCGTTCATTGCATCAAGTCTCCCTAACATCTGTTGAATCTGGGGGAAGACCCCTTCGAGGGAGTAGCCTTTGCGGATAGCTACATCAATCGCAACAGCCGAATCGTATATGTCCCACTCCCTGCCGGCTGCAGTCATTGTCGAAGGAAGCCCAAATCTGTCAATGTACGGGCGAAGCGCGCCGAGTTGACGCGCCAGCTTGTTTGACTGCTGACGCAGGAGGTCGCCGTTGACAATGGGGTACTGAGGAATGGTGTCGTCAAGGGAGCGCCGCCAGAGCTGGGCATGCTTTTCCAGGTCGGCCAGAAAAACTTCGAGTTTAGCCCGGAGTTCGCTTACCTTCATACAAGAAGGTTACTCCGCCATTAACTAGATATCCAAATTCTTCACGTCGAGCGCGTTGTCTTCAATGAATTTTCTGCGGGCTTCTACGTCTTCGCCCATCAGGGTGGTGAAGATGGTTTCGCACTCGGCTATGTCTTCTAGCCGGACTTGCAGGAGGGTGCGGCGCTCGGGATCCATGGTGGTTTCCCAGAGCTGCTCGGCGGTCATTTCTCCGAGGCCTTTGTAGCGCTGGACGGTGTACTCTTTGCGGCCTTCGTTCAGGACGTAGTCGAAAAGTTCGCGGGCGGTATTTTTTTCGACGATCTCGGGCTCTTTCGCTCTTCCTCTGAGCGCCGGCGGCTTGCCGGATTTCTTCTGGGCCTTCTCGCCTTCTGCGTTATCAAACTCGGCGGTGCTCAGATTTTCGTCGTCGCTATTGTTATCGCTCTCGCCCTCGTCTTCGTTTTTGTCTGTGGCGCTGGCTGCCGACTTAGGGGGTCTGGGCAGGCTCTCGACTACGAAGGGCGGCTCCAGATACTGCTCGATCTGCTTGAACTTGGTGATGAGCTGGCGGCTTTCCGGGGTCGAGGCAAGTTCCCAGTTGATGATGTGCTCGGCGCCCTGCGCGTTCACGAAGTGCAGTTCCCAGAGATTGTGCTCTTCGTCGAAACGGGTCTCTACGCTCTTCAGTTTCACTTCTTTTTGCAGGCGCTTAAGCTCTCTTTCCAGTTTCTCGATCTTCTTGGGCGGAGTATTCTTGTCGCCTTCGAAGTCGGCGCGCTTGGCGAGGTCGAGCTTCGGCAGCAGCGCGGTGATTTGCTCTTCGCGGATGCGCTTGTTTAATTTGTCCAGGAACCCCAGATACTCGTTCAGCACGGTAATGAACTTGGTCAGAGCCGCGCCTTCGAGCTTGGCGGCGCCTTCTCCGTAGCGGATGATGAGGCCTTCGGAGGCCCTTTTCACCATGACTTTGACGAATTCATGTTCGTTTTTTATGTACTGGTGCGACTTGCCCTTCTTGATGCCGAAGAGCGGCGGCTGCGCGATGTAGACGTTGTTGCGCTTGATCAGCTCCTGCATGTGGCGGAAGAAGAAAGTCAGCAGCAACGTGCGAATGTGGGAACCGTCTACGTCGGCGTCGGTCATCAAAATAATTTTGCCGTAGCGGACTTTGGTGGGATCGAAATCTTCTTTCGAGATGCCGGTGCCGAGCGCGGTGATCATGGCGCGAATTTCTTCGTGGGCCAGCATCTTGTCGTAGCGTGCTTTTTCCACATTCAGGATTTTTCCCTTGAGCGGAAGGATGGCCTGAAAGCGGCGATCACGGCCTTGTTTGGCGGTTCCGCCTGCGGATTCACCTTCCACCAGAAACAGCTCGCAGCGGTTGGGATCGCGCTCGGAGCAGTCGGCTAGTTTGCCGGGGAGGCCTCCACCATCTAACGCGCCTTTGCGGCGGGTCAGGTCTCGTGCTTTGCGGGCGGCTTCTCTGGCGCGGGCGGCGTCGATCGCCTTGTTGATGATCTTGCGGGCTACGGCGGTGTTTTGCTCGAAGAAGGCTCCCAGCTTTTCGTTGACTACGGCCTGCACGATGCCGGCTATGTCGGAATTCAGCTTGCCTTTGGTCTGGCCTTCGAACTGGGGCTGGGGCAGCTTTACGCTGATTACGGCTACCAGGCCTTCTCTTACGTCGTCTCCGGTCAGATTTTCCTTTACGTCTTTGAACAGGCCCATCTGCTGTCCGGCATAGTTGATGGTGCGGGTCAGCGAAGTGCGGAAGCCGGAAAGATGTGTGCCGCCGTCGACGGTGTTGATGTTGTTGGCAAAACTGAAAACCGATTCGGAATAGGCGTCGTTGTACTGGAGGCCGATTTCGATGTGCACGTCATCTTTGTCGGCTTCCATGTAGATCGGTTTGTCATGCAGCGTTTGCTTGCCGCGGTTCAGGTGCTTGATGAATTCGGCGATGCCGCCGTTGTACTTGAACTCGGCGCGCTTGGCTTCGCTGGTCTTGGAGTCGGTCTGGCGCTCGTCGGTGAGCGTGATGACCAGGCCCTTGTTCAGGAACGCGAGTTCGCGCAGGCGCTGCGAGAGCGTGTCGAAGTTGTATTCGAGGGTGGTGGTGAAAATTGTCTTGTCGGGCACGAAGTGAACCTTGGTGCCTGTCTTTATCTTGGCGGCGCCGGTTTTTCT
>JBEKXC010000339.1:0-6405 GCA_049512435.1 Terriglobales bacterium
AGCACGCGCTGGGGGTGAATCACGCCGGTGACGGAATATCCAAATTTCGTTTCTTCATCGCGGATGCTGTGGCCTCCGACTACGGTGCATCCGGCTTCGATCATCTTCGACAAGCCGCCGGCCAGAATGCGCTCGAGAATGTTGAGATCGCCTTTCTCAGGGAAACATACGAGCGCCAGCGAGGTCAGCGGATTTCCACCCATGGCGTAGACGTCACTGAGGGCGTTGGCCGCGGCGATCTGGCCGAAAGTGTAAGGATCGTCCACGATGGGCGTGAAAAAATCCACCGTCTGCACGAGCGCGGTCTCGGGCGTGAGTAGATACACGCCGGCATCGTCGGCGCGATCGAAGCCTACTAATACATTCGGGTCCTGTTGCCGGGCTAATTTCCCAAGCACCGTGTCCAGCGCCGCCGGACTCAGCTTGGACGCTCAACCTGCGGCTTTTACGGACTCCGTGAGACGGAATGGTTTTACTTCAGGCACGTGGCAATTGTAACGGAGGGGACCATTGCAGAGGTCAGATTGCAGATGTGAAAGCCCGAGCCGAAGATCCTCACCTTTGCAATCTGGCCTCTAAGCTCTGACCTTACTTCGTGCTTACCTGCGTGATCTGCAGATCGGGATAGACGTGATTCCACTGGGCGGAGATGTTCTCAAATGTCAGACGGAAAGGCTTGCTTTGGCCGGGCGCAAGTGGCGAGAGGCTGAGATCCACAGCTTCGTCGTACGGGCCGCCGGTGCGCAGAATGTGGATGGGAAGTTCCTCGCGCTGCGCCGTCTGTCCCATGTCGTCCTTGAACGTGATCTGCACCATCGCGTGGATGACCGTCTTATCGCCGGTGTTGGTGATAATGCCATCGAGATAGCTGACGGTTGCGCCAGCAAAGTTCTGAGCGGCACTTGTCTTCATGTCCGAGAATTTCAGGTTCGCGGCATACGCTGGAGGTGCAGCGGGCTTGGTCTGCTTGGCGCGTAAAATCAGCACAAGAACGCCGACCACAACTCCTACGATGACGATCCCGATGAGAATCGGACGCAGGCTGGACTCTTGCCGCTCCGTCGTGGGGTTTAGGCTCGGCTGCATCAGGCCATCCATGGCGGGATTGTACTACCGCGGGTTGCTTGTTTTAATGGTGCCGAAGGGAAGCCGAGCTGCGCCCGACTTGGACGGCCGGGGGCGGCTGTCCCAACGCGAGCTTCTCCTAGCGGGCGCCCGCGCCAGAAGATGCTTTCGCAGCGCTCTCTGACGGCCTCGAATTAACGACGCGGTAATTGTTATATTCAATCGTCAGCGTGGCGCGCCCGCCAAGGCGGATGTAGCTCACAGATTCGTTGCGACGGGGAAGCCAAAAACCTTGTACCTTCATGTACTCGTGATGGACCTCGCTTTTCTTCGTCCAGAATGAAGGGTTCTGGGCGGGTTCGGCGTCAATCCGGGTCACGGCGAAATCGGTTGCATCGACCCACACTGTGCCTCGATAGACGTACTTACTTATCGTCTTCGGGCAGACAGCGAGCACGTATTGGTTGCCCTTGTCGGAGGACTCGTAGCCAACCAGCGCGAAGTCATAGTTGTCGCGGTTCAGCAGCGTGCGCATGCGCATTTCCGGTTCGGCGGCTTCTTTTTCGCTGTCCAGCAGCCGTTTGAATGCGTGGTCGACTATCGCCTTTGATCCAGTTTGGGAAATGACTCTAAAGTTTTTGGTCGAAGGACTGTCGTAGGTGACCTCTACAGTCATTTCGGCGTCGCGATCACCCAGGAATCCGCGATAGGAAAGGCGATAGACGCGGGTCGATTGATAATGGCGCAGAGCCTGCGCCCGCTCAACATCCTTGCGGACAAGGTTGTTCACCACCTGGTCGACGGAGAGTGGCGCGGTAGTGATGGAAGGCGGGAGGGGGCTGGGGTCGACGGTGGCTCCGCTGGCGCCTAAGATTGCAGCGGCTAGGATAAGGAAAAGTCCGACCGTGCTCTGCGCCGAACGCCGTATTGAACGCGAGACTGCGGCCATGCATTACCGATCATAGTGCAGCAGCGAGAACACGTCATACTTTGCCAGTTTCTCGCGACCTTTCAGGAAATCGAGTTCGACCACAAACGCCAGTCCCGCAATCTGCGCGCCCAACCCGCTGGCCAGTTCCGCCGTCGCGACCGCCGTTCCGCCCGTGGCCAGCAGGTCGTCCACGATCAGAACGCGCTGACCTTTTTCGATGGCATCTTTGTGGATCTCCAGTGCATTACTGCCATATTCCAACTCGTAGCTGACCTTCACTGTTTCAGCCGGCAGCTTTCCTGGCTTCCGGACAGGAACAAATCCCGCATTCAGCCGGTAGGCAAGCGCTGGTCCGAAGATAAATCCGCGCGCCTCCATGCCAAGCACCAGATCAATCTCTTTGCCAATATAGTTTGCCGAGAGCGCGTCGATTAGCCGCGCGAAACCAAGTTTGTCCTTGAGCAGCGTGGTGATGTCGTAGAACAGGATGCCTTTTTTCGGGAAGTCGGCCACCTCCCGGATCAGCTTTTTCAACTCGTCGCAATTTACTTGCTTGGTCGGCATCATCGTTGGCATCTTCATGCTAGCGTCAAGCTCCTCGAACTTGAAATGAATTGAGTGCAGCGACCGTTTCGGCTTCGGCTTCCTCCACGATATCTACCCGCGCCGATCGCGGCCCTGCCTGCAACCGCGACCGCAATCCGGCCAACTGCTCGCGCGTTCCTATGCCCAGCACTTCGACGCTGCCATCGTGATTGTTGCGTACCCATCCGGCAATTTGCAGGATGTGGGCCTCACGCTCGACAAACCAGCGGAAGCCGACGCCTTGGACACGTCCACGCACGACAAAGCGGCGAGCGTGGACGGAAGTTCCTTCAAGAGGCATATGTGATTTGTAGAGGGTTAGGTTTCAAGGTTTCAAAGAAGCCAAAAAAGAGTTCAGCCGTCCGAACCTCAACCAATTCTTGATACCTGGATCTCCTTAGAATCCCTGCACGCAACTCTAAAACCTTGCAACCTTGCAACTTTGAAACCTGGCCTTGGCTTCCGCTTACTGCGCCCGCGACAAATACGTGCCTTCTGCCGTGTCGACTTTTATCTTCTCGCCCTCGTTGATGAACGGCGGCACCTGCACGATGAGTCCAGTTTCGGTCTTCGCCGGCTTTGTGACACTCGATGCAGTCGCGCTTTTCAAGCCGGGCTCGACTTCCATTACGGTCAAGATGACGGTCTGCGGCAACTCGATGCCGACGGCTTTGCCATCAAAAAACTCCACCTTGATTTGCAGGTTCGGTGTCAGATACTCCACTGCGTCGCCGAGCGTGTCGCGGGTCAGGTGGGTCTGCTCGTAGTTTTCAGTGTTCATGAAGTAGTAGTCATCGCCGTCGCTGTAGAGAAATTCCATGTTCTCCTCATCCACGTTGACCTTGTCGATGGCATCGGGCGAGCGGAAACGGTGCTCGAACATGGCGCCGGTGCGCAGATTACGTAGCTTCGCCTGGATGAAGGCGCGCAGGTTGCCTGGCGTGCGGTGTTCGACGCTGAACACGGAATGCAAATCATTGTTGTGCTTGATGATCATGCCGGGACGGAGTTGGGTCGCTGGAATCGACATTGCTGGTTTACATCTCCTTCACTCTGCTAGGAATTCCCTGGCCCGCTCTTAGCCGGCTGGGGTGGAGGTCGCTAGGGCGTCCTCCGCACTTGGGATTAAAAGTTCATTTTACACAGTGAGGGTGGGTTCTGGAAACTGGAGGCGACGTTGTAGGAGCGTAGTATCTGAAACGCACATTTAAGACACTACCGTAGGCGGGAGTTTATGATTTGCTAATTTGCAATTGCGAATTTGGTCCCCAGAGAGCCGTCAGATTTTTCAATTACAAAATACCAATTCAATATTCGGGTCTAGAATAGAGTTGATGAGGAGGCTCATTATGCGCATTGGAAAATATGAGAGTTCAGACGGTGCGGCTGGTACCGCGGTCACTTTTTTGCTGATTGGGCTCGGCGTCGGCGCCGCCCTCGGTCTGTTGCTTGCTCCGAAGGCTGGACGACAGCTGCGGAAGGACCTGCGGCGCTCCTATGATGACGCCCTGGAAACCGTGTCCGACTGGACGGACGAGGCCAAAGACCGCTTCGAGGAAGCGGTGGGAAAGGGCGCCGATTTCGCCGACGAGCTGCGGGCCAAAGCTGAGCCGCTCAGCGACTTGCTGCGCCGTCCGTAAATGTGCGGCCCAAGCCGGCGGATGGAATCAGCACTTGCTACAACGACGGCGCCCGTTCCATGTTTGCGGCTTGGTCGCTGGTCATCGGTCATCGCTAGTTTCTCATCGCGACGGCAAACCTTGGCAGCTGGCAAGCCCGACGTCCGCGAAGACCGGCTACTCGCGGGAATTATGGTTCGGGCTGCGTTTCGTCTTCAAGGGTGCGTTTCCTTTTGTGAACGTTGCGGATGACGATGCCCAACGAGAAGCGGAAGTTATCTTGTTTCTGCTTGGGTTGAAGCGGAAACGCGGTCCCTGTCTCCAAATAATCGGCCTTGAACCGCAATGCGAACCGCTGATTGATTTTGCGGTCAACGCCGCCGCCGGCCAACAGCGCCCGACCAGTGCCGACTTCCGCGAACCCTTGCCCTTGGGCCGTTGCCTCGCCCCGCGTACCTTGATGTCCGTACATCAGCTCAGCAATCGGCGTCCAGCGGTCCCATTTGCGGCTGGCAAACTGCGCACCAAAAAGAAAGTTGTACTCTCGAGTCGTGGCGTTGAAGGTGGGTGAGCTGTTGGGACAGAAGGGCGGGCACGTGGGAAACGGCGCCGGCACTGCGGTAGGGATTTTTGAGGTTCCGAAGTATTGGCCGCCCTCCACCACGAACCCCAGCCAGCGGGTCGCGTTCGCTCCCAGAGAAGCATCCCAACCAGGCAGCCCCGCCCAGTGTCCGGCATTGAAAAAACCGGCTTCGGCGTACGAGCCGCCGGCAAAGAATTCGATACGCGGATACTCACGCGCAGGCACCGGGTTGGCGGTTGGCGTTGGAGTTGGGATCGGAGTCGGCTCGGGTGCTTGAGCTGGGGTTGGTGCTTGACCTGGGGTTGGTGCTGGAGCCGGAGCCTGCGCCCACGACATCACACAAAGCGCAGCCATGCCTGCCAATCCACCCAGGTATTTCCTCACGATTCCTCCTTGAATTCAGTACCGGTACCCAGTTGCCAGTACCCAGAAAGACCTTCTGCCCGCTCTAGCCTGATCGTCGAGCGGGCCGCAAACCGAGCCCCTCCCTCTATCAACTAGGTACTGGCTACTGAGTATTGGGTACTGCTTTCCCAAAAATCGTATTGTAGTGAAGCCGGATATCCCCGCATGTTCCCTGCTCTGGTGAATAGACCACGCAGGTGTCAAACGGCCGCGAATAGACGTGCAGGGTGACGCCACGCTGGTTCGCCTCCCGCGGATTCACCACCCTGTGCACCGGCTCCCGCGGATCGACCGCGCACGGATTGTCTGCCGTCAACTCCACCGTGTTAGATGCCACCAAACCGCACCTACCCGCCTCGATATCCTGAAATCCAACGTGAAAATTTTCAACCAGCAGCTTTCCCACCGGAGCCGCCATCCAGCAATTCTGGTCGCGATGATTGTGCACCGAACTGCTCTGCCCAACCTCCCAGCAGATGGCGATCAGTTCGTAGAGTGGCGTTTTGTCGATCAGGTTGCGCGTGTAGTGCTGCCGGTCCCAGGTCAAATATGGCGCGAGACTGGCTTCTTCAACCGGCATCTGTCCGAGCAATGAAAGAACCTTCTGCGTATCAGCGAACGCCGATTCAGGGAACGCGCGCAGTTTTCCCACCAATTCGCCTATTGGGATTCGCGTTGGTGCCAGCTCACTCATAGCGCTCACTCATGGACATATCCGACAAACTATTGAGTATACCGTGTGCGGCTGAGGTGATCGTGGCCTTTGGCGTTGCGGTACCTAACACTTTCAACGCAACTTTAGGACAAGACGGGCGTTGCAATGGTCGCCTCTCCTTGCATGGGCGTCGAATACAATCGAAGACGGCTGAATGATTCATGGAAAGACTGACTGCAACCGAAGTTCGCGTCCTGGGGTCGCTAATCGAAAAAGACATCACCACGCCGGAGTACTATCCGCTGTCGCTGAACGCCCTGGTGAATGCGTGCAACCAGAAGTCGAATCGCGATCCGGTGATGCAATTGGACGAAGACGTGGTGCGCGTTGCACTGGAGCGCCTGCAGCAACAGCGCATGGCTGGACCCGCGCGCGGCGCAGACAGCCGCGTGACCAAATACGAGCAGCGGTTGCAGGAGGTATTTAACTTCACGCGCCCGGAGATTGCGGTCCTCTGCGTGCTGCTGTTGCGCGGTCCGCAGACGCCGGGTGAATTGCGCGG
>JBEKXC010000340.1:0-3638 GCA_049512435.1 Terriglobales bacterium
GCATGCGATCAACAAAACAAAGCCTACAGCGCCGAAGAGGACGACCATCAAAGGACGGACATTACCGATGATCCTCTCACGCAAAGTCCCCATGGTGAAGTAGATGCTAGGATTCGCCTTTGGATATTCCTTCACCAGCCCGGCAGTAATGACATTCATTTCCTCGCGGGCCTGGGTTTCGGTGATACCCGGAGCCAAGCGACCAATCGCTTGCATCCAACGAGAGTTTCGAGCCGTGGTGGAATACTCGTTTAGATGGAACGGCACCCAGAGAGCCGGGGACAGGGCGGGACCAAATTCAAACTCCTTGGGCATTACTCCTATGATGGTAACCAGTCTCGAGTCCAGACGAATCTTACTACCAATGACATTCGGGTCGTGGCCAAAGTCGCTTTGCCAAGAACCGTAACTTAGAATCGCCACCGTGGGACCAGAAGTATCAGGTAGCTCTTCGCCATCGGCAAAATCACGACCTAGCATTGGTCTCACGCCCAGAGTTGCGAAAAAGTTAGTCGTGACCTGGGTAGCAGAGATTCCTCTGGACTCACCAATTCCTGTGAGCGTAAAAGATTCTGGAGAAAAACCAGCGATCGACTGAAAGCTCTTTGCTGTCCGTTTCCAATCGAGATAGTCAGGATAGGAAGCCGTGAAAAAGCAGCAGCCTTTTTGGGGACGGTTCTCCGCCAGCGTAAAAAGCCGTTCTGGTTGTGGATAAGGAAGTGGTGCGAGAAGTGCCGGGTAGACCACCGAGAAGATCGTTGTATTGGCCCCAATACCAAGAGCCAAGGTAATTAAAATGACTGCGGTAAGCCCTGGTTTTTTCAACAGCATGCGGATGCTGTATCGGACATTCGTGAGCAGTGCATCCATGATTTTGCCCTCCGCCGATTGAAATTGAGTCGTCCGGCCCCCGGGTTTTTCCCGGGAAATTGGGGAACGTTCCGTCTGTCCCCGATTTCCCGATTTCCCCGAAGAAACTCAGTGCACTCCCTCGGATGGCGCCATCACAATAATGTAAGCGTCCGGCTGGCCCGCCCTAAGCACGCGAGGCATGTTCCGCGCACTTGGCGGGGAACCGATATCCTTGTCGGTGACATAAGGCGCATAAAACATCAGATGCGGCGGAATGTGAACCAATTTGTTCGCCGTGGGAACCAAAAGGTAGCCCAGGTCTGAAAGCATGTAAACGATTCCGGGCTTGCGCGGGGCCTGGAACTTCCCAGTCCGATAACCCTCATCGAGATCAGCCTTGATTTGGTCCTCGTTCTTCCCCAGCGCGCGTTGCGCCTCTACGAAGAGCCGGGTAAGGAGCGTCGTTGCGCTTCCTTCAGCGTCAAAACAAGTGGGTTCCAGATTGACCGGCGCTTGCCGATCCACAAAGCAGGAGAAGCCATTGCTTCCGTCTCGGACTTTTACGTAGCCAGTGCTGTCAAGAACATAGACAGTAGCCTTGCTGGAAACCTCGGGTGGGCCCGCGCTCTCGGCCAGCTTGATTTTCTCTTCGCGCGAAAGGGAAAAATCGTACGCTGGCTTGATGGTATTCGTCTGGGCGACGGCGGCCAGATTGCTCATCGCGAGAATCGCAGTTCCCAGCACGATTTGAAGCAGCCCTTTTCGATAGAAAGGCGTCGTCATAGCTCACTCCCTTCTGAGAGGCTGGTAGTCTAGACGAAGTAGGTCGGAAAAAGTCAACCGCACCACGAAATAATTTCACCCACGTGTCGTCTATTTGCTAAGTGACGATGTAATATAATAACGCTTTAGCTGACTGTCAAGCACAAAATGTCTGATTCGCGACCTGCTCCAGAGGGAAAAGATCTACAACACCGTGCGCCCCCACCGGTCCCTCGGCTACCTGACGCCCGCAGCAGTTCCTGCTGCGGGCGTCTTCTCAAAGAAAGGAATGACAAGCGTCAACTGGACGAACCCAGTCTGGACAGTTGACGAAATCTGTGTCGCTCTTGTTCGTCTATTGGCTAAATGACGATAACCAAACACACTGACGGAAAGAAATGAAATCTGATGTCCATATATAAAAGGCTTGACGCGCTCCAGATTGAACAAAGCTCTTAACACGCGGGACTTCGCTGAGAACGCATGAAAGGCGAGCGATGAGCGACAAACTGGCCCCGGGATTTACTTGGCAGATGTTCTCACCCACATCGCGAATCACGTCATGGACGGAGGCGACGTGCAAACGTAGCAGTTGGTCAGCGACCCGCAGAAAGAATTCTTCAAGCAACTCTCGCAAAGGGAGAGGATGGGATTGTGGAATGCTTCTCGAGGCGTATTCCGGGCGTGAACGAAGCGGGAGACCGCGCATGGTATCCCAATCCGAGAAGCTCCCTCCAGGGACTCCCATCGAATGATCGCGTGCGAAGCTCCGAGCAGACACGATTGGTGTTGTGGTTTCGCAATTAGGAAAGGGAGAACCGGATTGAATTCCAATATTAAACTTGCGCTGGAAACGAAAGCCACCAAGACATACAACGATTTCCAAAAGAAACAACGTCCTCTGAGCATGCCGATCCATCCAGCGGTCAACTTCGAGGCGGAATCCAGTCGTCAACTGGGAAAAGATTTTCGCGACGGATCGGAAATGGTGTATCAGCGATTTGGCCATCCGACGTCGCGAGCAGCCGCCGATAAAATTGCCCTGCTTGAGGGCGCCGAGTCGGCACTCGTCTTCGGTTCAGGAATGGGAGCAATCTCCACGACCCTCATGGCGCTAGCGGGGTCTGCCGGGGCGCACGTGGTGGCGCAGCGGGAAATCTTCGCTCAAACATTTACATTCTTGAACGAAACATTGCGAACTTTCGGAGTCGAGACGACCTTTGTCAATGTCCCTGACCTTTGTGAAGTGCGTAGAGCAATTCGGGCCACAACAAAGCTGGTTTACATCGAAAGCCCCTCCAATCCTCTGCTTCGAATCGCCGACATCGCTGCCATTTCCGCAATCGCACAAGAAGCAGGAGTTCCGGTCCTAATCGACAGCACGTTTGCTAGCCCGTACTTGCAGAATCCGATAAGTCTAGGCGCGAGTGTCGTACTGCATTCAGCCACGAAGTTTCTTGCCGGACATTCCGATGTGATGTGCGGTGCGGCGGCGGGGAGAAGCGAACTAATAGGCAATATCGGGAGCATGCAAAGGCTGCTGGGCACTGTTCTCGATTCGCATGCTAGCTGGCTGCTCTTGCGAGGCATCAAATCGCTCGGGATCCGCATGCAGCGGCAGACGGATTCAGCTCTGGCCATCGCAAGATTCCTCAAAGATCAGACCGAGATCGAGTGCGTCAATTATCCCTATCTGGAAGGATCTCCCCACTATGAGTTGGCAACCAAGCAAATGCGCGGTGGAGGGGGCGTGCTTTCCTTCCAGTTCAAAGGAGGGTTTGAAGCGGCCACAAAGTTCGTCGACGCACTCCAGTTGATTCCGGTGGCGACGAGTTTAGGAGGAGTCGAGTCGGTAATCGTGATCCCCTTCGACATCGATTGGGGCGAGGATCAGCTCGTTACCGCAGCACAAAATACCGGAATCGCCCCTGGGCTTGTCCGCTTGTCGGTGGGAATCGAAGATATGGCTGACTTGCTGGGCGATCTTCGCCGAGGGTTCCAAGCATTGCGCGCTTAAAGCGATA
>JBEKXC010000341.1:0-6447 GCA_049512435.1 Terriglobales bacterium
TCAAAATCTCCTTGCTCGCGAAGTCCACAGGCTACTCGGTGAAAATCCCGATTAAGAATTTGTTTTACCTCTTGTATTCTTCGATCCTTTCTTTGCTGCGCTGCATGAGGGCTTGAAGCAACTGGACAAGACCGTACGACAGCACGAGAAGCAACAGGTTGAACAAGCTCAGGCCGATGGGAAACGCCCCGCTACCGACCGCAAAACCAGGGCACTCAGGATCGCTCTAGCGGAACTGCACAAGGAAGTAAAGAGCGCGGAGACCTTCTACCAGCACATCCATTGGCTACATGAGCGATTTCCAAAAGCAGAATATGAAGACGTAACCGGCCTGTGCAAGCTTGCGAGTGTGGAGGATTTGAAGGAGCAAGAGCACTCGCTGAACCCCGGTCGCTACGTCGGAGTTGTAATCGAGAAAGAGGGAAAAACAGAAGAGGAATTCATCGAAGAAGTGTCCAATCTGAATGACCAACTCACTACGTTGAACTCAGAGTCGTCATCCCTGGAAAAGATCATCAGCGGGAATCTGAGCACGTTGGTGAACGGGTAATCATGGGTTACCGGATTTCAAGATTCGACGTGGATAAGCTTGGCCGCTACACCGAGATTTTTCCAGGGTTTGCCTTTGAGAGCAGTCGCTTCACCGATGATCCGAGGGATGTTCCCTTAGTTAAAGGCGAGAATGTGCAGCAAGGCTTTATTGAATGGGGTGCATCCAGGTTTTGGCCTGCAGCAGACGCCGACAACTTTAAGAAGTTCGAGCTTCGCGTAGGCGATGTCGTGTTGGCGATGGATCGTCCGTGGGTCACTGCAGGGTTGAAATGGGCATACATCAGGAAACACGACCGAAAATCGTTGTTAGTCCAGCGAGTGTCCAGGTTGCGAGGGAAGAGGGGACTCAATCAAACCTACCTTCGATGCCTGATTTCGAGTCGTTATTTCTCGGACTACATTCAACCCATCGTCACGGGAGTAAACGTTCCGCACATCAGTGGAAAGCAAATAGGTGGTTTTAAGATTCCTCTCCCCCTGCCGCCCAGCCAGCAGAAAATTGCAGCAATCATCTCCGCGTACGATGAACACATCGAAAACAACATGCGGCGTATCGCGGTGTTGGAAAAGTTGGCTGAGGAACTCTACCGCGAATGGTTCGTGCGCCTCCGTTTCCCCGGTCATGAGAGAGTCAAAGTTGTGAAAGGCGTCCCCGCTGGATGGAGTTTCGACAAGGCGTCAGTGTTTATTGATCTGGTCAAAGGTAAGTCGTACGCGGGCGACGAGATTACGGACGACCCGCTGCACATGCCTTTCATCAGTCTCAAGTCCTTTAGTCGCGGTGGCGGATACCGCGAAGACGGCCTGAAATATTACTCGGGCCGCTACAAAGACGAGCAGGTAGTACGTCAGGGCGATGTTGTCATTGCCATAACAGACATGACGCAGGACCGAGCTGTTGTGGGTCGAGCTGCTCGGATGCCTTATCTGGACGGAAGAGGCGCGGTGATTTCACTGGATGCGGTTAAGGTCGTTCCGGTAGTGTCCTAAACTTGCGTTGGTGAAATAACAGCAGGCGCTTGCATCGCTGAATCTCTAATGCTACGTTTGCCGCATGGCAAAACGAAACGATCTGCGAGCACTACGCAATCTTATCTCAGAGGCACAAACCCTTCTGATGACCACCAGCCTGCCGGAAGGCCGTTCCCAACGTGCCAATGAATTGCTGACTGCTGCTCTCCATCTTGCCGATAATCTTCTTGAACAATCCCCAGCGGCCACGCTGGGAGCAAAGGGCGGAAAGGTCACCGCCAAACGCGGTCCTGATTACTTTCGCCAAATCGCTGCCAAGCGAAAGAGCTTTAAAGGCGGCCGCCCTTCCAAAGCCAACTGAGTTTTCCACAGGAATCCTCTGTCATCCGCAGGCATTAAGGTCATTCAATACAGAAATGAAGATTGACAAGTATTCCTCCGTTTGCTTTACTTGTAATCGGAGGCAGAGATGACAGACATCGACGATGCAAAGCGTTTGATTCTGGCCGAGTGGGAGAAGAAGAGGGACGACTTGGATGTTCTGATTTCGGCCCTACGCAGAGAACTTGGCCTGTCTGCGGACAGTGCTCTGTCCGCTGAGGTGAATACAATTCCGCAGACCTCTACAGCCCCAGTCCGCGTAGAGGAGGTAGTCACGCCGGGAGACTTTTTTGGCATGAGTCAGGTGAGTGCCGCGAAAGATTTCCTGACGCGACTCAAGCGAACGGCCACCTTAAGCGAGATTGGCGCAGCGCTCTACCGTGGAAAGTGCACGTCGGCTCCGTTAGAGGAAAAGAGTCTCAAGAACCTAAGCAGTCTTCTTAGCCGAGCGGATGATTTCATTTCCGTCGCCAAGAGTCGGTGGGGACTCAGCGAGTGGTATCCGAACCGCGCTAAGAAGTCGCGGAAGTCGAACGGGGATCAGACAGTTCAACCCGCAGCGAAAGAGGACGAGGCGAAGGATGAATCTGCTGCAAGTTAGAGCTTTGGAGTCTATGGAGGCACTTATGAAAAGAAGGGTAGCAGCTCATGGTGATGCACTCACCGTAGCCGTGGGCGTCACAGGCGCGACAAAGCCCTAACCAGGATTCTGTGAGGGAAGCACTGGCTAGGGCTGTTGGGTGAGTCTCTGTTTTAAGAGGCGGGTTGTGCCGAATCGGTTAAGGCAGCAGATTTATAATCTGCCGCGTCTTCGGACGCATTGCGGGATCATGCCCCGCACCCGCCGCTTTTTTCATTATAACGCACGCGCATAAACAGGAAAGCCATGTCTGCAAGCGATCCGATCAAGGAACTGAACGATCTGCTTACATCCTCGCGGTTCTCGTGCCAGAACGCAGAGAAAGTGGCGCGAGTGTGCTACGACGCGGCTAGGCTTGTTTATGAGCGCCAAAAGAGGACCGGGAAAAGCGCGTTGAAGACGAAAGAAGTATCGAATGCATTGCTTCTGGCTGAGACTCTACATGCTAGTGCGTTTCGATTTGTTGCCGAAGGTGCGCTTCTTCGACTATTCGGTAAGGAGTGCAGTGAAACGATTGCGGTTGAATATTTCGGTAAATGCGTAATGGGAGAAGTAAGCGATAAATACGGGCGCAGCGTAACGATTGATGAGGACGGGATGAAATCCTTATACAAGGATCCGGCTTCGGGAGATCACAGTGTTGCTTCGGAGAACTATGAAGAAGTGCGCGGGAAGCGGCTTCCTTGGATTCGGCATACGATCCAAAATTCCGATGCAGTTTACGTCGAGGAAGAACAAATTGGCCGCAGCGGAATCAGGCGGAAATATTTCTACACGGCCATTGTTACTCTGCGCCACAAGCAGCAAGAACAGACGTCGTACTACGTTGTGGTTGTCAGAGAAGGGAAAAATCAGGCGCTCAGGATGGTCACGGCATTCAGCATGTTTGAGAGGGAAGGATTTCTACATACAATTGCGGTATCACAAAGATATGTCCAACAAAACAGAAGACTTACTGATAGGAATCCGCCGCCGGAGCAGCAGCATCAAATAGCTGTAGCCAAGGGTAGCAGCTAGTGCTATTATCCTGGTCGAGCCGCGATAGCGGGAAAGACTATCCTTTGACCTAGCTGGTGAGCGTCAAAGGAAAACGCCTCCGATATTCCGGAGGCGTTTTTCATTGTCTCAAAAACAATCCTTGACAACAGCAAGCGCTTGCTGTAATGTGTACTCATGAACTGCGAGACTTGCAACCGTGAATGCATGAAGTTCGGGAAGCACCGCAACGGTCTGCGTCGCTATCGCTGCGCCCAATGCGGCAAGACTTACACCGAAGATCATACTCGTCTGTTCGGAAACATGATCGTTCCTGAGGAAAAAGCGCTACTCGCAATTCAATTGTTACTGGAAGGCACGAGCGTGCGAAGCACAGAGCGAGTAAGCGGATTGCACCGTGACACGATTCTCCGGCTGCTGGAAGTTGCTGGCGAGCGTTGCGCGAAGCTGATGGATGAAAAGATGCGCGGCCTGCGTTGCCAGCGGATTCAGGGCGATGAACTCTGGTGCTTCGTCGGAAAGAAACAGCGCAACGTAGGAACCGAAGATTCACCAGAGATGGGCGATGCTTGGGTATTCGTCGCGCTCGATGCGGATTCCAAGCTGATTCCCGCGTACACAGTGGGGAAACGCGACCGGGAAACGACCTACGCCTTCTTGAACACACTGCGGAATCGCGTTGCAGAGGAACACCGTTTCCAGCTTACTACAGATGGTTTCCACTTCTACCGCAAAGGAGTTGAGGACGTTATCGCAGGGCAAGCTGACTTCGCGCAATTAATAAAAATATACGGCGATCACGGCCAACACGATGCGGCAGGGCGATACTCTCCTGCGCCAATGATAGAGACGATAATAAAAATTCGGGACGGTCGGCCTGATTCGCGTTACATCTCCACCAGCTATGTGGAGCGCAGCAACCTCTCGATTCGCATGGCCCTTCGCCGCTTCACTCGCCTGACGAATGCCTATTCCAAGAAGCTCGACAATCTGAAATACGCTTGTGCCCTGTATTTCGCGTACTACAATTTCTGCCGCGTCCATTCTTCGCTTCGCGTTTCTCCCGCCCTTGAATCTGGCATCACGGATCACATATGGACTTTGCGGGAATTGCTCGCCCAACATGAATCTGTTTAACGACTTGCGCAACGAGATATTTTGAGGTTGACTGAGAGTCCTCTGGTACAAGATCATTCTCTGCGACTGGGTTACACTCCTCTACCGTGACCTCGCGGAGTTCTGCGCATGGCAACATTCCCGCAACCACCGGACAGCGACGAAAAATTTAACGTCAAATTCGATAAGGAAGTGGATGGCCGTTGGATAGCTGAAATTCCCGAACTGCCAGGAGTTTTGGCGTATGGAGTAACAAAAGCTGAGGCTGAGTTCAGGGCTGTTGCCCTCGCGTTGCGAGTTTTGGCGGATCGAACCGAGCAAGCGAAGAAGCCCCCGAAATCCATACGTTTCTTGTGAGCAATTGGCCTAGCAGCAAAGCAAGTCGCGTCTACAGCGCTCTCCTGCGCATCGGCTGGAAACCTAAACTCAAAAGGACAGGAAGTTCCCATATCCAACTTGAACGCGACGGATACAATGACTACACATGGGCATGGCACGAGTCAGATGAGATTGGCCCTGTGATGCTCAAGAAAATTGCAAAGTACACTGGGCTAACGCCAGACGACCTGTAAAACCACGGCCCTGATCTCCAAGATAATGGGACAAAAGGACATCAACGCCAAAGTCGAAAAGCTGACAGGGAGGGTGACGGCATTGGAGAATGGCAGCCCAGCAAGCGACCATGGGCCGCACAGGATGCGCGGCGCGACATTCTACATGTCCCTAGTCAGCCTGATTGTAACGGTCATCGGAGTACCCATAATGTTTCTCGCCTGGATAGAGCCTCATCTCCAAAATGATCTAAAAAACGACGTAAAGATAGAAGTGACGGAGCAGCTAAAAGACCCTTTGAAGCAGATCGGCGAAATTGCAGGGGACGTTAGGGAAATCAAGGGCAAGCTGGAAGTTCTTGACCCCCTCATTCGCGACCTGACAATGAAACGCATTGGGGAAGCCGGAAATCTAAACACCAAAGAACTGGTCGAACGCTTGCCGGAATTGAGGCATTTGGCGACGATTGCGAAAACAGAAAGCATCGCAGTTAGTCCGAAGGCTGTAGAAAAGGTAGGCAAGAAGTTAATCGAAGCGGGGAGTGCCGATGCGTGGGGCGTGGCACTGAATTTCGCGGCTTACAAGTCCTTCTTGAACGCCGACTTCATGCCAGCTGTGACGAACCCTCGTCCGCTTCCGGCAAATTGTGGACCCTTCATGCCGGGCGACATACACATTCTTCGCCCAACACATGAAAGCTCCAAGGAAGCGTGGGATTCTCAAACTATATCGGGGGTGGGGAGAACCGTGGGATCAGATGAGGCGGCACGAATGGAAGCGCTTGGCAGGCCCTTCAATGAAAATGACTGCGGAAGTAAATTCATCATCTTTCGGATGCCGCGTTCGGACAATGCCTTATTGCTTGATGGTTTGTATTTGAAGAATGTCATCATCCAAGACACGAGAGTCTCTTATCGCGGAGGGCCGGTACGATTGGAGAATGTGTTCTTCGTCAATTGCACATTCGATATCCAACAAGAATCAAAAGGGCAAGTATTTGCAAACGCGATTCTGGCGCCTAGTCCATCCGTCACTCTGACCCTTAGTTAGGCCATTTTTTCCAACGCAACTTTAGGACAGTACCGTCGTTCCCAAGAACATTGACAACACGTTTTTGTAAGCGGAACAAAGGCTGGATCTGTATTCGGCGGATACGTTCACGGGGCGAATCACCCGCGATAAACAAAGTCACGCGCGTGCGAGTCACACCGATGCCGTTCCTTGAATGGCTGGCGAGG
>JBEKXC010000342.1:0-3487 GCA_049512435.1 Terriglobales bacterium
TCGCCGTGTTGATCCCAATCACCTGCCCCGCCAGATTGACCAAGGGTCCGCCGCTGTTGCCGGGATTGATCGCCGCATCGGTTTGAATAAAGCGCTTGAACTGGCCCTCCACTCCGCCCTCGATGTCACGCCCTTTGGCGCTCACGATGCCGGCGGTTACGGTGGAATCGAGGCCAAAAGGACTGCCGATGGCCAACACCCAATCTCCCACCCGCATGGTATCCGAATCGCCCAAAGCGGCGGCGGGGAGCGACTGCGGCGCGTCGATCTTGACAATCGCGAGGTCGGTCTCCCTGTCGAAGCCCATAATCTTCGCGGGATGCTTGGTGGTGTCGTCTCCCCGAAGGTACACGATGATTTTGTCGACCAGCTTGTCCTCGCCGCTCTGGGAAACCACGTGATAGTTTGTCAGGATGTAACCATTGGGACCCAAGATAACGCCGGAGCCCAGACTCTGCTGCCGAAAGTCCCCTTGCGGCGCGCCAGGCGAGTCGAAAAACTTATCGAAGAAATCTCCGAAAGGAGAATCGTCGGGCGCATGAAAGCGGCGGCGGGAAACTCGAACCGTGCTTTCGGTATTAATGTTCACGACCGCTGGAGCAAGTTGCTCCGCAACCTGGGCGAAGGAATTCGACAGCTCTGCCGGCGAGGGAGCAGGCAGCGGTTTAGCGTCCATGGCCACAGGCGAACTCTTGGCAGCACGCACACCATGGGAAGCCAACGTGCCGATCAAGATTCCAATCCCCAGCGTCACCAAGATGACGAATGCCGGGAGGACCTTACTTCCCTTTGTGCTCATTCCTCGCTCTCCTCTCAGTTGTTTCCTGGGCGCTCAACGGCCACATCGGTTAATTATAGCATTACCTGGACAGACACCTCCCTGAATTTGACGGAACTCGTCGGCCTTAGGTAACAGTGCGCATCGATTTAGCTTGGATGGCACGGGTTCGGCTTGAGGTTGTAGCAGCGAGTTTATCTCGCCGCGTTTCGGCGGAAAAAGGCCGCTGATAAACGCCTCTGACTGTCATCCTGAGGAGCCGAAGGCGACGAAGGATCTCTGTAGTTCGTTGAAACTGCAACTGCTGAGATTCTTCGCTTCGCTCAGAATGACAGCGTTCAATGATTTTCCGCAGCCTGCTAGTAATACTAGGTTAAGTTCTACGAGGTGTCATTGAACCGCGTAAGACACCACGCACAGCGTCCGCTGAGCCTAATCAGCACGGCCAGGAGATGTTTCCGAACTCGGGGCAAGCTCCAGGTCGCACCAGAAGTTTTTTTTGAGGCGCGATTGCTCCGAGCGAAGGAAAGCATAGGCCATGGTTACCAGGCAGACGTGATGATGCCAGCCCAGCCACTGGCGGCCTTCGTAATGGTCCAGACCGAGTTCGTCCTTCAATTCGCGATAGTCCTGTTCGATCCGCCAGCGACCTTTGGCGACGCGGACGAACCGGCGCAGGCCCAGCGGCTGAGAGCCGAGTTGGGCCAGCCAGTACTTGGTAGGCTGCTTCTCCTCTTCCGGCCATTCCACCAGCAGCCATTCCATGACGCGCGGCGGGTGGGCCTGTTCCCGCCAGTCGTGAGCGGCCCACACCGGCAGCTTCAGGAAGCGCGAGCGTTGCGCTCCCCGGCTGCCCTGACGCCACGTCACACGACGCCAAGCCGAAGGGGGCGACTTTTGAGCCAGTTCCTCCAGGCTCTGCGGCCGTGGCAACGCCTCCAGGGGAGGATAACGCCGCGGCCGTCCCCTCTTCTTCTCTTTCGGCGCGGGCACGGGAAGGTTGGGATCTTTCATCCAGACCACCGTCGTCGGCTCCACCTGCACCGCATACTGAAGATGACGGTCGCGCAACGCTTGCCGGAAGCTGAAGTCGTTGCCGTAGGCCGAATCGGCCAGCACCGGCCGGGGCGGCAATCCCCAGGTCAAGGCTTGGTCGATCGCTTCCAGCGCCAACTCCGTCTTCGTCTGATAGACCGTTCCTGGCGGCAGCTTGACTTCTTCGGAGCGCGCCGCGTCTTCCAACCACTCCTTGGGCAGATAGAGCCGCCAAACCACCGGACAACTAGCTTCGGGGCTCGACCAGTGCAGGCTCACCGCGACCTGACAATTGGCGATTTTGCCCAGCGCGCCGCAGTACTGCCGCGCCACGCCCACCGAGTGCTGCCCCGCCTTCGGAAACGAGGTCTCATCGATGATCCAGACTTCCGCTTCACTGAGCAGATCCACCACCTTATGCGCCAAGCGGCGCTGGACTTCCTCGACGGCCCAGGGACTCTGTCCCACAAACTGACGCAGCGCTTGCACGTCGGCCCCTTCCAGGCGGCTCGCCATCGGCTCGATCGACTTACGCTCTCCATCCAGCAGCAAGCCTTGCACGTAGACGCGCGCCCAGTGCTGCCGTTCACTGCGCCCCATGGGTTTCAGAAGGTCCTCGAGAAAATGCATCAATCGGGCCTCAAGCCCTTTCAAAGTTTGCGGCTGCATGCCGCCAAGGTACCAAAAATGGTTCGGAAAGGCAAGCACAACTTAACCTAGTATTAATAGGACGCGATTCGCCTGAAATGTGCTCGATCTGCGTGAAGTGGTCACCAGTTCCGATTCCCGCAACCTGTTCGTCAAATACTTTTTGGAATTTCTGCCTCTCTTTGTCCTTTGCATACCAAAGCAGGTAATGAGCAGAGGATTTCATCTCTGCACCGATCATAGTTCCAAGCCGGCGGTAACAAATAACTACGCAGAAGTTCTCGTGTCCGAAGATTTCATCCAGCAACTCTCGAACGTGATGCAGGTTTTCGTCGCTGATTTGCACGAAAACGCTGCCGCTCGGGGCCAATAGGTCACGGGCAAGCAGCAGGCGATCACGCAAATAAGTGAGATACGAGTGGAGACCTAGCTCCCAAGTGTCGCGGTAGGCTTGCACCATTTCGGGCTCGCGGGTCATATCCTCATCGTCGTTGTGGCTCACGTCGCGCTTGCGAACGAAGGGTTGGAAGTTGGAGCCGAACTTCACCCCGTAGGGCGGGTCCATGTAGATCATCTGCACCTGCCCGCCCAGGCCCTCGTAGTGCAGAAGCGAGTTCATGACTGCCAGCGAATCGCCCAGGATCATGCGGTTCACCCACTTGTCCTGCCACTCGTAGGCGCGCAACACCTGGTCGGTGAAGGAGTGCTGCGGATCGCCGAACAGGCTGAACATATCAATTTGCTTGTCGCGCTTGTGGCCGGTGAGGGTTTCAATAATCGCCTTGGTGGAGAGGCGTTCATGCACGAACAGTGGCAGCGTGGGCACGTCAAACGAGAGCCGCTCCGCTTTCCCCGCCCAATTCAGAAACGGCTTGCTCATAGCCTTGAGGCTCTGTGCCGCCTCTTCGGCCTGCCGCAAGTTCTCAGTCGTCAGTTTACAGTCCTCAGTTAAGGCCGTCACATCGGCGGCTGTCAGCGACTTCTTCGCACCCGCTAACCTTGAGCGCACCGCCGCCAGCTTGCCCT
>JBEKXC010000343.1:0-3441 GCA_049512435.1 Terriglobales bacterium
CTATGACGACACGATCTCGGTGATCAACACGAGCTCAAACACGGTGACGTCGACGATTAAGCTCGATCCCTTCCTGAGTGCGCTGGGAGTCACAGTGCCCGGCAACCTCGTCGCTGCTGTGGGGCCAAACTCGATCGCCGTCGATAATTCAAACAACGGATACGTGGCGCTCTACAATGCCAACGCCGTTGCCGTAATAGACCTGAACACCTCGGTTGTTCAGGGTCTGATTCCCGTCGGCTACGCGCCCAGCTCGGTCGTGTTCGACGCGACCGACGGTGAGTTGCTCGTGGCCAACGACAAAGGCCTCGGCACCACAGGCTACGGCGTGTCACCGCCTCCAACGAACACCTTCGAAAATTCGTACGCCAAAGAATTCGGCGTGGTCGACTTTGAGACCCACCAGGACTTGGGCACCGTGAGCATCATTCCCATTGCGAGCTTGAACCTGCCGGCGATGACGACGCAGGTTATATACAACAACCACTGGGATCTCACGGGAAATATCGAGTCTGCCTCCGGTGGCAGCCCGAAGGCCGCGCCGGTCGCAATCCCGGCCAAGATCGGCTCGCCTTCGCTGATCAAGCACGTCTTCCTGATCATCCGTGAAAACCGCACCTACGATCAGATCCTGGGCGACGTGAGCGCCGGCAACGGCGACGCCTCCCTGGCAGTCTTCGGCGATAGCTCGCCCCTAGCCGGCAACCCGACCTATGACCCTGCGGGTTATACGGTCATAACGCCAAACGCGCACTCTCTGGTGCAGCGCTTCCCGCTGCTGGACAACTTCTACGACCCGAGCCGCCAGTCGGCTGACGGTCACAACTGGATCACGCAGGCCCTGGCTCCTTACTCCGACGACGTCCAGTCGCCGGACTGGCTACGCGACTACCCCTCCAATGGCGGCGAAGCACTTGCCTACCAGAAGGCCGGCCATCTGTGGGATCAGGCTGCAAAGTACAAGGTCTCGTTTAAGAACTACGGCGAGTACATCGAGTACAACTCGTTCCTACAACCCAACGGGTCGACCGCCGAGCCACTGTGGATCGACTTCTTCAACGACATCACCTGTTACGAGGCTGGCGACGAGCCCCAGCTCTACAACATCAACACGGTCGCCTCGCACTCGCCGCTGCCGAACCTGATTAACAACACGTACCAGACCTACCCACAATTCGACTTGGGCATCCCCGACCAGTTCCGCTTCGATATCTGGAATGAGGATTTCCAGAGCGACGTCGCCGCAGGTACGGTGCCCCAGTTGGAGTTCATGTGGATCAGCTCCGACCACACCGGCGGCCCGCCGTACGCGATCGCCATGCAGGCCGACAACGACCTGGCGGTTGGCCGCTTTGTCGACGCCATCAGCCACAGCTCGATTTGGTCCTCTTCGGCGATCTTCATCGAGGAAGACGACGCGCAGACCGGCGTCGACCACGTCGATGGCCACCGCAGCCCTGGCTATGTCATCAGCCCCTACGTCATCCAGAGTACCGGTGGTACGACCTACGTAGACAGCACCTTCTACACGCAAGTCAACCTGACCCGCACGATCGAGCAGATTCTCGGCATCCCGCCCATGAACCACTCCGATCTCGTGGCTTCGCCGATGAGCACGCTCTTCCTCGATAATCCACCGGCGGACAACTTCCTGCCGTGGACACACGTAGCGGCGGGTACGCCTTTGCCCTATGGCGTTACCCAGAATCCAACTCAGACCCTCCCGCCCTCGTGTTCTGCGCAAGTGGTCAAGGGTCAGTCCAAGGCGCAGTCCACGGTGAAAGAGAGCCCGACGGTTAAGGCTTTGCGGGCTGGATGGATGGCGAAGAAGGTGGAGATCTTCGCTGGCAACTATCACAGGCCAGACGTCGAAGACTCGGACACCGTTAACCACCTCAACTGGTACGAAGCCACCGGCTTTACTCGCCCCTACCCCGGCGAGAATACGGTTCGCTCCGCGAGCGACTTCAACAAGCCGGCACCCACCAAGGTTGACGACGACGACTAAAACACGTTCGATTGCAACGGCCCTCTCCCCGATTACTGGGGAGAGGGTTTTTTATTGACACCTCAAACGCAAAATCCCCATAAACCGCCGGCCCGAAAAACCGCTACGCCTGCTAGAGTTGGCGTGACGGGTACCGGTTACCTCGGTTCATTGCCCGGGTGGCGCGCCCAAACCTATAATTTCGTATCCACCACGAACGAGGAGTCATGTCGGAGGCCACGGGCACATCCTCAATTCGCCTGTCGCAAGAGCTGACCATCTTTCACGATGTCGCCAAGGCGCTGACATCGTCGCTGAACCTTGATTCCATCCTGCAGACCATCATGGAAAAAATGGCGGAATACTTCCGCCCGGATACCTGGTCGTTGCTGATGGTGGATGAGGAAAAAGATGAGCTTTATTTCGCCATCGCGGTGGGGGCCGCGGCGGAGGTCTTGTCGAAGGCGCGCTTGAAGGTGGGGGAGGGAATTGCAGGATGGGTTGCGCGGCATGGACAGGTGCTGATTGTGCCCGACGTGCAGAGTGATCCGCGTTTCTCATCGCGGCTGGACGAGATCACGCGGGTGCAGACCCACTCCGTGATCTGCGTGCCGCTGCGCTCCAAACACCGCGTGCTGGGCGTGATCCAAATGGTGAACGCCAGCGTCGAGATGAGTGAACAGGAGATGTTCTTCCTGCAGGCATTGTGCGATTACGCTGCGATTTCGATTGAGAACGCCAGGTCGGTCGAGAAGATTCAGGAACTGACCATTACCGACGATTGCACGGGGCTGTTCAATGCGCGCCATCTCCACAAGACGCTTGAAACCGAGGTCTATCGTTCCGCGCGCTTTGGCTACCAGTTCAGCGTGATCTTCATCGATCTCGACCACTTCAAGGCGGTCAACGACACGCATGGACATCTGGTGGGAAGCCGGCTGCTGGCCGAAGTCGGATACCTGATCAAAGCGCAATTGCGGCTGATTGATTTCGCTTTCCGTTACGGGGGAGACGAGTTCGTGGTGTTGCTGCCGCAAACCAGCAAAGATCAGGCGGTGGTGGTCGCGAAACGGTTGCAGGAGTCTCTGCGCGCCGGGACGTTCTGCGCCGAGCAGGGATTGAACCTGAACGTGCGCGCCAGCATGGGGCTGGCGACGTTTCCGAACGATGCGCAGACGCCGCACGATGTCATCCGCCAGGCGGACGAGATGATGTATGTGGTGAAGAACACGACCCGGGATAATATCGGCGTCGCTTCGCGCGGAGTGATGGAGCCGTAGAGAAGCAGGTCTTAGGTGTTAGGTCGCAGGTCTCAGGGCACCATTGCGAGGGCGGTTGTTCGTAGGTTACTGTTTTTCGCGCTTCTGTAATTCCGGGGGCTGATCGGTTTTCGGCTGTGCCACGGCCGGGTCCGGTTTCCAGGTAAAGGTGTTCGCGGGCGCGGATGGGTTCAC
>JBEKXC010000344.1:0-3441 GCA_049512435.1 Terriglobales bacterium
CCCGTCGTTCCGGCCGCCCGTGAACTTGTGAAGGATGATCGCCTTCCAACCCCCACTTCCGTTTGGTGACAGCTTGAAAACATGGCCATATCCCACGTCGTCGGCGCCATAGAGGTTGCCGGAGCCGTCTATAGTTAACCCGGCATAGCCGCCCCGATCGTAGATAACCCGCTCATTCCAGCCGCCACTGCCGTTCGGGGACAACTCGTAAACTGTTCCCATTCCGTTGCCTCCGCCATAAGTTGTGCCATAGAGGTTACCGTACGGGTCCCAGGTGAGCCCGGAGAACGGGAAGCCACCGTCGGGGGTTGACATGAAACTGTACAGGACGGTTTCGCACCAGCCATTACCGCTGTTGCTGCCGCTTGGGCAACCACCGCCCGGCTCGGGGCTCAGCTCGAACACGACGCCATATCCAGAATAAGGGCCAGATGCGAAAAGCCCGCCGTAGTAAGCTGTGCCGTAGAGATTCCCGCGGCCGTCGAAGGTCACATAGGAGTCGGGAGACGACCCATCTGTGCAGTTCGCCAAGGAACAAAAGCTGTACAAGACAGTCTCGTTGTAGCCGCCGGCCCCATTCGGAGAAAGCTCATAGACGGTGCCATACATATTAGCGCCGCCCAGTTGGGTGGTCCCGTAGAAGTTGCCTGCGCCGTCGGGCATCAGGCTAGACACCGGGTTCTCACCGTCTACACAGTTCGGCTGAGAACAGAAGTTGTAGAGCACGACTTCGGGTTGCGCGTGCGCTAGTGGAAGAGCAACCAGCAGCAGCGTGGAAAGTACAGCTAACGTCAGAACGCCTCGCATAATCCCTCTCCTCATCTCTGATTTGAGATGCTTGGGCTTCCTCGTGATCTTTCGGCATGGCACATCGCCACCAATTAGAAAAACGTGGCGGCTTTTCAGTAACCTGGCGTACCTACGGAGTGAACTCGAACGCGACCCCGCAACCGTCAGGATACGGGCAAAAGTCGCCGAGGCCACCGCTGGGGGTCGTTCCGTAGAGATTGCCGCCGTCCAGAATCAGGCTGGTCACGGGATGAGCGCCATCCGCCAAACTGAAAATCCAAGGAATCTCCATTTTATAGTCGGTCTTTTTGGGGCGCCTTGCGAGTTCGAACAGCGCGCCGCAGCCTTGTTGACTGCCCTTTCCCCCTTTTTCTGTGCAGTACGAGGAGCTGCCGCCGTATTCTGTCGTGCCGTAGATGTTTCCTGATGAATCGAGCACGACCCCGGCCCAGGGATTGTGGGGCAGTCGAATCGCGAAGCAGCATCCGAGGAGCAAGGGTCCGGACTTGAAGGAACGAAGAATCGTTTCCGTATACTCTCCACCTGAAGGAGTCAGCTTCCAAAGTGTGCCGCCCGCCTGGTCAGACTGGTAATGCCCTATAGTGCCATAAACGGTCGTGCCATAGAGATTTCCGGCGCTATCGAGCGTCGGAGTGCCAGAAGGGTAGTCGCCGTCCGTCGGGTCGCCCGCGAAGGCGTGAAGGATGGCCTCGCACCAACCGTTACCGGTATAGCTGCCACTTGGGCACCCGCCGGGAGGTTGGGGGCTTAGTCCGAACACAGTGCCAGCCGCGTAAGCGCCGCCACTTTCGGTCGTCCCGTAGAAGTTGCCGGCGCCGTCGGGCGCGAGGCTAGCCGCCGGGTTCTCACCGTCTACGCAGTTCAGCTGGGCGCAAAAGCTGTAGGGCACAGACTCACTCCAGCCGCCACTGCCGTTCGGGGACAACTCGTAAACCGTTCCCATTCCGTTGCCCCCGCCATACGTTGTGCCATAGAGGTTACCGTACGGATCCCAGGTGAGCCCGGAGAACGGGGAGCCGCCGTCGGGGGTTGACATGAAGCTGTAAAGGACGGTCTCGCACCAGCCATTACCGCTGTTGCTGCCGCCTGGGCAACCACCGCCCGGCTCGGGGCTCAGCTCGAACACGACGCCATATCCGTTAGAACCATCGCCGCATGCTGAGGGGACGCCTTGTCCGTTAGCGCCACCGGAGCAGGCTGTCCCGTAGAGATTTCCGGCGCCGTCGAAAATCACGTTAGAAGTTGGGTCATTACCATCGGTGCAGTTCGTCAGGGAACAAAAGCTGTACAAGACAGTCTCGTTGTAGCCGCCGCCCCCGTTTGGAGAAAGCTCAAAGACAGTACCATCCATATTAGCGCCGCCCAGTTGGGTGGTCCCGTAGAAGTTGCCCGCGCCGTCGGGCGCGAGGCTGGACGCCGGGCCCTCACCGTCTACACAGTTCGGCTGGGAACAGAAGTTGTAGAGCACGATTTCGGTTTGAGCGTGCGCTGGACGAGCGGCAATCAGCAGCAGCGCAGAAATCATAGCTAGTGTCAGGACGCCACGGATAGCATTCATAAGCACGAACCTCCTTTAGGAGTTTCGCCTCAAGGGGTGTTACGTCTCAACGAGCGGGGGCTGCTCTTTGGAGAGGCGCGTTCATTGGATAAGAATGACCGCCACCCTGTCAATGCCAAACGTCACATCTCGACGTGCGGTTCTTGCCAATAGATACAAGGCAAAGCCTTTGGCTAGGCCCTACCGGACGCGCCTCGATTGACGAGAATATCGCGATTACACTCATTGACCCGACCAAAGGCGAAGAGACGGCGCAAGCTTGTGCTAACGCCTGTTAACAGAAGCTACCGCCTGACTACTCCTGACTACTTCCGCGAGATGCAAAAGAAAAGCCGCCCAGACATCGGGCGGCTCAATCTATGATTTTCGGATCGACGAAGAATATTGCGCTCTTCGTCGAAGCCTATTGCACTACTTGATCCAACACCGGGGATGTGCTTTCGGCAGAGCCATCGTCCCCCGTGTACTCAGCCGTGATCGAGTGTGAGCCCACGGCGAGCTTGGACGTGGTAAGCGTGGCGACACCACCGCTCAGCGTCACCGATTTTATCTCCTTTGTTCCATCCTTGAACTCCACTTTGCCGGTCGGTGTCGGCCCAGCCGATGTAACGGTTGCCGTAAAGGTCACTGTCTGGCCGAGTTGTGAAGGATTCGGACTCGAACTTAGTTCCGTCGTTGTCGTGTACTTATCCACTACCTGTTTCACCAACCCGCTGCTCGGCTCAAACGTGTCATCCCCGGCGTAGGTTGCTTTGATGGTGTGCGTCTCTGCCTTCAGCGAGGAAGTTGTGAACGTCGCTACGCCACTCGTGGTGGTGCCCGTTCCAATCGCGGTCTTCCCGTCGTAGAAGTTTACCAGTTCGCCATCCGGGATGGCCCCGTGTTTGGGCGTGACGGTTGCAGTGAAGGTCACCGGCTGCCCGACATACGAAGGCGATCCCGACGTGGTCAGGACTGTCTTGGACGCAACGGTCTCAATGTACTCCGTGAGTGTCGCGGACGTGCTGCCCAGATTGGAAGCATCACCCGAATAAGTGGCCGTGATCGCGTGCGAACCGCCTTTTTTGTACTCT
>JBEKXC010000345.1:0-3434 GCA_049512435.1 Terriglobales bacterium
CGAAACGCGGCAGAAGATCTTCGACCTGGCGGCGAAGGCTGGCTATTTTCAGAAGGATGTCGACTCCCATCACAAGGGCCTGGCCTTTACCGGGAAAAAGACCCTCGGCTACAAAGATGCGCTGCGCACGGGTGAGTCCACCTACAACTACTCCGCCATTCCAGCCGTCGAGGAACTGACCAGCCTGCTGCAGGGCCTCGCGGCTACGCTCGAATTTGGACATCGTCTGCAGTACGATCTCCACTACCAAAAACTCGCGCTCGACGAAGAACTCAAGCGTATGGAAGAAATGGCTGGCAGCAATCAACTGATCGAGATCACGGCCATTCAGGCGATCCTCAACCAGATCATCGCCGATCCCACGGTGATCAACGTAACTCGGGCCCGCGCTCAACGCTTGCTGCAAGCGGCGGCGATGCACTGATGGTTGGTGAGACGAATCGATGCAGAGGTCTTTCGCTCCGCTCAAGATGACAATCCAAAACTATGTTGCGAATTTGTGGGACACTATTCTTGTTCCTACTCCACAATAATTCCCGCGTAACCCACCACAGACTCGTAATCGCCGGAGACATCGCCCGAGGTTGCATACTTGACCAGCGTGGCAGAAGTCGCACCCAGAAGCTTAGCCGCGGTGAGCATGACAACCGTTGGTCCGAACCCGCACATGCTGATGTCTTCATTCATCACCACTTCCCAAAGTCCGCGCGCATCCATGGCTAACACACGTTCGATGGCTTTGTGGTCTTTGACGCGAGTGACCGCATCGGACTCGTAGTGGTTCATGTCGCTGGAGGCGACGATCAGGACCTTCTCGCGGTGTTGCTCTTCCTGGTCGGCAATCACATCCGCCAGCGCTTCGCCCAATCCGCGCAGAACATCGAAGTTGCTGGTACCAACGGCGATCGGAGCGATCTTCAGTTGCGGTTGTTGCACCTGCAGAAAAGGAAGCTGGACTTCGATGGCGTGTTCGCCACGGTGCGCGGCGCTGTCCTCTTGCAAGGGAGGGAACCTAGCCAGCAAACGAACGCTCAAGTCCGCATCCGCCGCAACTTCACCCAGTGGAGTTTGCCAGGTCGTGCTGGCCATGACCGCCAGCGGACGTCCCTTGCCGGTGTGATTGGGGCAGAGAATCACGCAGTGTTCGGGAATTTCCAGGCGCGAATAAACCGCCCCTGCAACCGAACCGGAATAAATATATCCCGCATGGGGAGCGACGCATCCGATGGCGGCGATGCGGCCGGCGGCATCGGCAGGAGAGTACTGTCGAATGTCGCGCAGCAATTCGTCAGCGCGGCCGGGATAAAATCTGCCGGCGACGGCAGGAGTACGTACAGCGGAAGTCGAAGTCATAAGTTGCCTCCTGGCGGAGACGTGTGGCGCGGGCGCCCTTCTTGCCAAAAAAAGCAGCCCGCGAAAAGTCAGCTCGCGAAAATTTCGGCGGGCGTGAGCTACGAATTGCCGTCGCCGAGCGCGCGGAACAAAGCGGCGGTTCTTTCGAGCGGCAGCGCCTCCGCCCGAATCGCAGGTTTCACCCCGCTTTTGGCCAAAGCGGCACGCAGCACACCTTCATCGTACCGCGTTTTCAGATTATTCCAGAGAGTTTTGCGCTTCTGTCCAAAGCAGAGCTTCAGAAAGGCAATAAACTCGGCCTCCGGAACTCGAAGCGATTCCAGCTTAGGCTTGATCGTAATGCGAATCACGCTGGAATGAACTTTAGGTGGAGGAGAAAACGCCCCCGGCGGCAGCGTGAAAAGCTGCTCGATTCGCCCGTACAGTTGCGCCGTCGCCGAAAGCAAGCCATAATCGCGGCTTCCAGCCGAAGCCGCAAGGCGATCGGCAACTTCCTTCTGCACCATGATGACAATCGTCGAAAAGTAACGGTGATATTCCAAGAGGCGCAGCAGAATATCGGAGGTAATGTAATACGGCAGGTTGCCGACAACGCGAGCCGGTTCGGGAGCGAAGTTCAGTCCGGTGCGCAGGCTGCCCGGTTTTGCCCCGAAGACCGTGTCCAGTTCGAGGGTGAGAATATTGCCTTCGATGATTTCAACATTCGGTTGCATGGAGAATTTCATCCGGAGCTGCGCCGAAAGCACGCGATCCAATTCCACCGCGATCAGGCGCCGAGCCTTCCGTGCCAGCAAGTCGGTAAGCTCGCCGCGGCCGGGTCCGATCTCCAGTACGGTCGCCTGGGAGACATCTCCCAGGGCTTCTATGATGCGTAGAGCCGCCGGTTCGCTCGCCAGGAAATGCTGTCCCAGTTTGGGCTTCCTTGGATTCGTCAGTGCGGTAGCGCCCTTCGGCACGTTGACCCTCTTTCTCTCCGGCTTTAGACTCAAGTGGATTTGTAATTGGTAATTTGTAATTGGCAATTTGGAGACAGCGGCTCGCTGGTTTTCACTTACAAATTACCAATCACAAATTACAAATGGCCCACGTGCCTTTCTACAGCAATCAATAATAACGTGAGCGAGGCCTATCGAGTCCTCGCTCGGGAGGCTTCTTCGCAATGCATATCGCCTTCGCGGCATCCGAGTGCGTTCCCTTTTCGAAAACTGGCGGATTGGCCGACGTGGTCGGTGCCCTGCCACGCGCGCTGGCCGCGCTGGGGCATCAGGTGAGCGTGTATCTTCCGCGCTATCGCCAAACCAAACTGGCCGACCCGCAAACCGTGGTTCGAAGTATCACCATCCCTTTCGACGACAAGTATCGCTTCTGCTCGGTGGTAACGGCGGGAGCGAATACGCCCGCCGGAGTTCGATTTTATTTTGTTGATTATCCGCCATATTTTGACCGCGAAGCGCTCTATGGCGGTCCGGCGGGCGACTATCCCGATAACCCCGAACGCTTCGCCCTGTTTTCCCGGGCGGTGCTCGAAGCCTCGAAGATTCTCGGTGTCCCGCAAGTGTTCCACTGCCACGACTGGCAATCCGCGCTCGTGCCGGTGATGCTGCGCACGCTCTACGCCGAAGATCCCGCGTTTCGCGAAGTCGCTACTGTTTTTACGATTCACAACATGGGATACCAGGGTTTGTTCCCGCCCGATACTCTGGCGCTGCTCACGCTGCCCTGGGAGCTGTTAACGATTTCAAAGATGGAATTTTTTGGGCAGGTGAATTTTCTGAAAGGCGCGCTCGTGCTCTCCGATTTCGTCACCACGGTCAGCAAGAAATACAGTCAGGAGATTCAGACCACGGAATATGGATTCGGTCTGGAAGGCGTGTTGCGTAATCGCGCGGCCACCGTAACCGGCATCCTGAACGGTGTGGACTACGACGAGTGGAGCCCGCAGACCGACAAATTCATCGTCGCCAGGTATTCGTCGCAGGATCTGAGCGGCAAGCTGCAATGCAAAAAGGACTTGCTGCGCGCGTTCGGAGTCGCGAATGTCGATACCAATTGCAAAGTGCCGGTGATTGGCATTGTTTCGC
>JBEKXC010000346.1:0-4087 GCA_049512435.1 Terriglobales bacterium
GTAAAGTTCAACTCCAGGGCGCATTGCTTCGAAAGCGGCTGCGCGAGTGGATATCGAGCTTTGATGTCTTCATCCTGCCGGTCATAGAGACACTTGGCGTAGTCAACTAATTCCGCGGCCTTCTCTTCTGTCTGGCTCTGGAACAGGATTTCAACGCCAGAGTGCGTCATACAGTCGTGCGTGAAGTGACCGACAAAAAGCCAGGACAACATCAGATCGCGACTCTTGACACAAAATAAAATCAGCTCGCGGCGAAGCGCTTCGATGATCGGCCGGAAGTAGGGTTTATCGGGAAACGGGCGGTAAGGCGATTTGGCACCCGCTTCTCGCCAATGTGGGTCCTTCGTTTGGGTGTGGTTCTGAAGCCAATTCAAGGGATCAAGGATCTTAAGCTCGACGGAATCGTAGAGATTTGGTGAGCAATTGTCCTCACGAAGGAGTTGGTTTCGACGTTTCGTTTCGGCCTTCAATGCTTCGATTTGTTTCCTTATCGCTTCCAGCGTCATGTTCGTTCCTTTTTTCCGTTAGCGTGTTCCTGGTGGTGACAATCGCTGCGCACCCATGGTCTTCCTTCGTCACGCAGTTTGCCGCGGCGCGAGACACTACACCCCGAACGCTATCCCGCAATACCCAGCGAAAATAGCGATTGTTCACCGCTCTTCCGGGACTCTTGAGTTGCTCGAGATCCGGTTGCAACCCAGATTGTGGCTCAGATGGACGAACTGTTTGCCGTCGATGCAGAAGCTCGCCGCAAGGCTCTCGGTATTGCGGAGCGCCATGTTCGGCGTCAGGAAAGAGCCCGCCATGTTCGGCGTCAGGAAAGAGCCAAACCGCTGTTGGACGGGATTCGTGGGAGGATCGAAGCAGCGCAGTCTATGGCATTGCCTTCAAGCGCACTCAGTAAGGCTTGCCACTACGCCCTCGGGCTTTGGAAGAAACTTACGCGCTTCCTAGAATATCCTGAACTGGAGCTAAGTACTAACCTCGCGGAGAATTCCATGCGTCCCGTGGCTCTTGGTCGAAAGAATTGGTTACATCTCGGCAGCCCACAAGCTGGGCCAAAGGTTGCTTCGATTCTCTCGGTCGTGGAAAGCTGCCGACGGCTGAGAATCTCCGTTCGCGACTACCTGGCGGCGGTACTTCCCGGACTCGCTGATCGCCTGATCCAGCGGCTATCAGACCTTACTCCCGCCGCGTGGGTTGCGCGGCATTCATAGACTCAAGAGACCTGGATATTAGCGTGAAGTGATTTGGCGACTACCAACCCCCATGGTTTTCGGCTGCTGACAATCCGCGCAGTCCGGAAACGCAGACGTTGCTCCGTCTCGCTAGTGATGGAGGGTGTTTGTGCTCATGGGTTCTTAGTTGCTGAATTGCTTAAGGGCAGGAGTGCCGTCGAGTCCAGGTTGTGCATCACCACGATCTGCCACTGGCCGGCGTTCTTCTCCATTGTGAAACTCAACAAACCTCGACGGTCGGGCCGTGGATCTCCTTGAGCGTCCATCGCACCCGTCATTTCCCAATGCACATCCACAGTCGCAACATCCGAGCGGATGAACCGCGTGTTGATGGCTGTATAGCTCTGGTGACTGTTTTTGAAAATGGTCGCGAACATCGGCGCGTGGAACGCTTCAATTTTTGATCGTCCGCTCGCGCCTTCGCCCCGCCAATTCGTAAAGTCGGCGTCCTCGGCGAATACTGCTGCGAACGCCTTGGCGTCATGCCGGTTCCACGCATCCACGAACCGGTCTATCACCGCCGCGATTGCCTGTTGGTCTGTTCCGCCTATCGTCTGGCCCCGCACCCTCAAAGGCAATCCAGCGAGGGTAATTGTCAGACCGGTCAGCAGAAGCTTCCAAGTGAGAGCAGCGTTCCTCATGGTGTCCTCCGATTTCGAATCTTTGGTTCCGGATCCCGCCTCTCAGGGACCGACCACGCTGGTCAACTTGTTGTCCACGCCCATAACCGTGCATACCACCTGCCCTGTGCCCAATGCTGTGCAGGCAGGCGAGCCAACGCCGAGGCCGCCGATCTCGGTAAAGCCCAACCAGTCCGTTCCGTTGTAAACGTCAGCGTAAAATACGTTGCCGTCGGTGCCGATCCCGATTACTCCGCAGACGAGCTGACCAGTAGCCTGGGTTGTGCAACTGGCATTGTCATTTGCGCTGATGCCGAGGTAACCGTAGCCGTTCCAGTCGAAGCCGGTCCACGATACTCCGTCGAAAGTGTTCACATAGATTCCCCCGTTGGATCCCTTTGCGAAGCACACCACTTCCCCAGTAGCTTTCCAGAATGAGCAATCCGGCTCGCCGCCAGCGATTCCACCGATGTTGAGGAATCCCTCCCACGCACCGGCAGTGAAGCGATTTACCAGCGTGGTGGAGCCGGTGGTGAACACGGCGCAAATCACGCCATTGTTGTTGTCGGTAGTACAACTCGGCGCGGACACAGTCGAAGTCGCAAGGTTGGCGAATGCGCTCCAGCTCGTACCGTTGTAGAGAGACCATGCGAGGCCGCCGGAGGCGTTTCGGGCGGCGCATAGCACTTGCCCCGTGGTGTACTCCGCACAACTGGGGGCGGAATAAAGCGCCGCACTGATTTTCGTGGGAGTGCTCCATACGCCACCCTTTAGAATTGTCACCTGCAGATCGTCGTTAGTTGCGGTTGCGGCGCAGAACACATTGCCGTTTCCATCGCTGGTACAGCTTGGATCGGAATTGACGGTCCCGGCCAGGCTCTTCCACGTTCCCCACGAAGTGCCGTTGAACTCATTGACCATGATGGCGGACTTACTGCTCCGCACCGCACACGCAACCTGTCCGGTCGAGACAGGGGCGCAAGATGGATTACCGATGCCAGTGGCGGTGCCGGTGGAGATGAAGCTTCCCCACGAAGCCCACGCCGCGGGGGCCATTAGCAGACAGGCAGACAACACTAGATACACTGCGATTTTCTTCATGGTTTTCTCTCTTAGCTGAGTGGCTAGGTTTTTCATAATTTTCTCCAAGTGTGTTTTCGTTTTCTTCCTTCGCGGCTTCGCCGTTGTGCTTAAAGTTCAGCCGGCGGGCCGAGATCCCGTCTTGCGCTATTGCAGAACCGTCGTCGGATCGGCCTTCACGCTGCGAAACTCCGAGTCGCTGCGACCACTCGTTCTGAGCGAGGCCTGGATGGTTTTCACCTGCGAAATTAGCTGGGCGATCTGCTCTTGCTGTTGCTCGATGAGCGCCTGCTGTTCTTTGGTCGCCTCGATGAGCAGCGCGGTCAGGCGGCTGTAATCGACGCTCTGGGCGTCCTTGCCGTTCTGGTCCCAGGTGACAACCTCGGGGACGACGGCCCCGACTTCTTCGGCGATGACTCCGACTTCGTGTTTGCCGTTCGCCTGCAAATCGTACGAGACGCCGCGCAACTGCTCGACCTTTGCCAGCGCCCCATGCAGGGTCTGAATGTTGGTCTTCCAGCGGCGCGAGCTGTAGGTGGTCCAACCGTCGGAGATGGCCGGACCTTTGCCCTGGCCAAGGGTCAGCAGGTTGGTTGGAGTGGACGTTCCGATGCCGACGGAGGTGGTCGTGGTGCAGATATTCACACCCGCGACGCAGCCCAGCACCAGCGCGTTGTTCGAGCTGACGACGGCATAGGTGCCGATAGCGGTGGCATTGCTGAGTGATCCGGTGCCGAAAGCCGCGCCGTATCCGAAAACGCTGTTATTGGATCCGGTTATGTTGGAACTATCCATTGTGTATCCCGCGTAAGGGCCCACGGCCGTGTTGTAGCTGCCAGTCGTGTCGTTAAGCAGGGTATGGCTGCCGAAAGCGGAGTTGAAGTTGCCCGTGGTGCTGTAGGTCAGCGCATTGTTGCCGAAAGCGGAGTTGTAGATGCCCGTGGTGTTGGAATAAAGCGCCACGTTGCCGAGCGCGGAGTTGAAGTTGCCCGTGGTGTTGGCGTTCATGGCATAGCTTCCATTGGCGGTGTTGTTGGTGCCCGTGGTGTTGGCGACGAGCGCATTGAAGCCGGAGGCGGTGTTGCCGCCGCCCGTGGTGTTGGCGTTCAGGGCATAGGTTCCACTGGCGGTGTTTTGGGCACCCGTGGT
>JBEKXC010000347.1:0-3372 GCA_049512435.1 Terriglobales bacterium
TGTGACTAGCTACGCCGCTTTGTAATCGCCGCCGCTTCTGAATCTTGCTCTTCGTCCAGAACCGGGCTTCTCGATCTCACACATACGATTCTCGTTCGTTTTTCACTTGACGAAAGCAGTGCTTTCTTTTATAAACTGGCGCTTAACACCGAGGGGGACAACTTCAAGTTGTTTGGAGGAGCTATGGCTCTCTCGGCGCTCCAGTGTCTGCCAACTGCTATCTTGTGCCGGTCTGCACGATCTGGACTTCGATCCTTCGTCCTAGCTTCATTAACATTGACACTGGCTTGGTTCGTCTGTTTTTTCTCGCTTCCTGCCCAGGCGCAAGTCGATTCGGTGAACGGAGTCACTGCCACGCCCATCGCGGGAGCGGGTCACGACTACATAAGCGATCTGGTGGATACCGTCAATCCGGCAGATGGTTCCGTGAGCATCAGGATCAAGGCTCCCGTTCCATCCGGTCGCGGCATCAAGATTCCGTTCTCGTTTAATTATGATTCGAACGGTGTGTGGCAGCCGTACGCACCGCCCGGCACCCCGAACCCTACTTTGCAGAATCCTCAAAACACCAATGCGGGCGGAGGCTGGTCTTATGGATTTCCGAACCTGACCATGAGTTTGATGCAGGTCCCGGGTTCCGAAAAGGGCACTTGCTATGACTGGAGTAACTACGTCTTTCACGATATCGCCGGTACGCGGCACCAGCTCTATGTTGACTTCATTCCGGGCTCCGTCGACAATTGCGGGACTAACGTCAACCAGGGAGGCGACGATCTATTCCAAGCATACTTGCTAAACAGCGCCGCCACTGTCTACGTAGCAGGCGCGGACGGAACCACGTATACATTCGAGGCTGGCGGCGGGAATGAGACCTGGCCCTCCACAATTGAAGACAGGAATGGTAATCAAGTAACAATATCATCCCCAAATCCGCCCGCCACTACCATTCAGGACGCGACTGGCAGACCGGCAATCTCCTGGTCAGGGTTTGGGTCCAATGGTACGGTTTCCGTTTCCGGCTTGCAAAATCCGTACACGATAAGTTGGGAAACGGTTAATTACAGCTTGCCTGCAATCAACTCCAAAGTTTTTACGCAAGCAGGCACTTGCGAGAACTCGTTTGGGAGTCCATCGGGAACCGTGAGCGTAGTTTCGGATATTACACTTCCCAATCTGTTGACTTTTTCTTTTTCGTACGATCCAGTCTATGGGCTGTTGAACCAAGTTACGTATCCTTCCGGCGCTTATATCAAGTACTCGTGGGAACATAACTCCCTCGGAGCATCTTACTATACTCAAGGGGTACCTTCCGGTGGAGGTCCGAAGTACATGTGTGGATGGGAGTATGACACATTTGCTGTCGCCCACCGTTATGTCTACAACACAAGCAACACGCTGATCTTACAGCAGGATTTCAGTTATACAACAGCGTGGGGAGGCGGTGATGGCTTGGGCTGGGAAACGAAAACAACGACCGTTACGACAACAGACAAGATAAGCGGGCAGGTTTCTAAGACCGTATACGCATATACTCCATTCGCATTGACCAAACTGGTGCCACTTGAGACCGATCAGACCGCAACGCAAATTCCTTTGGAAAGCCAGATTCAATATCAGAATGGAAATGGAAACACGCTGCGCACGGTTAACAAAACCTGGTACGACCAGTTCGAATTAAAAAGCGAGCAGGTCGTCCTTAACGACGGAACCTCCCCCTATCCAACGTCTGAAATCGACTACACCTACGGAGCAGGGGCGCAGGTCACAGAAAAGGACGAGTACGATTACGGAAGTGGTGCGCGAGGCAACTTGGTTAGGGTGACCAAGACCAAATATCAAGCCTTCAATGACACGCCCATGTTCACCACTGGGCCAACCATTTTTGACCGTCCATGCCAAGTGATCACTTACGACGGGAACGGCAATTCGTACGCGGAGACGGACACGTTTTACGACAATGGCGGCACGGGTACGACATGTCCCAGCAAGCCCGGAACGCCTTCGGTAACCGGAGTGAGCAACCTGACCGGCCACGACGAAACCAACTACAGTGCCAGTTCAACGTACCCGAGGGGCAATGCCACCACCCTTGTTAAGCAGTGTTTTCCGTCAACATCATGTTCTGGCGGCAATCCAACGACCACCTATACCTACGATGAGACGGGCCAACGATTGTCCATGACCGACCCGAAACTCAACGTTACTAACTACTATTTCGCAGATAGTTATCAGAGCACGAATACTGGGAGCTACACGACGACAGCAGGGTCTCCTCCCTCGGGGGAGGTGACTAATGCCTATTTGACGAAAATTGTTGACGCGCTTGGTCATGTCGAAAAGTTTACCTACGGATACAACAACGGTGAACTCACCACCTCCACAGATGAGAACAGTAATACGACAACCTATCGGTACAACGACAACTTCGGGCGTCCCACTGAAACGGATTATCCGGACGGAGGCGAGACGACGCAACAATATAACGACGCCGGGCCGTCGCCGAGCGTTACCACCAGCAAGCTGATAACCGCTAGCACGAGCATTACCTCAACCGCCGTGACGGATGGCATGGCACACGTAGTGCAGACGCAACTCACAACCGACCCTGACGGTACTACATACACCGCTGCCGTCTACGACGGTTTGGCAAGAGTGTACGAGTCGTATAACCCGACCCGGTGTTCGCCGCCCACAACCAATTGTGGGACTGAGACTACGTGGGGCTTCTCCACCAACACGTATGATGTCTTGAACCGAATCACTCAGGTAACCAAGCCCGACAGCTCGATCACGACGACCGCATATTCCGGCAATCAGACTACCGTCACGGACGAAGCCGGAAATCAGCGTATGAGTCAAACCGATGCACTGGGACGGCTCACCTATGTTACGGAAGCACCCAACAACACGAACTACGGCTACCTGACACAGTATCAGTTCGACCCACTGAACGACTTGACTAGCGTGACTCAGAACGGCAGTAGTTCGTCTCTTGCTCGCATCCGTAGCTTTGTCTACGATTCTTTGACCAGGCTCACATCCGCCACGAATCCTGAGTCCGGCACCATCACCTACAGCTACGATCTCGATAGCAACCTGTCAAGCAAGGTTGCGCCAAAGCCAGGGCAGACCGGCACCGCTACAGTCACGACCAATTATTCCTACGATGCGTTGAATCGGTTGACCCAAAAGAGCTTCGTCGGCCTCAGTTTGGCTAACGAGAAATACGGCTATGATGGAACGGCATTGAGCTCGTGTGGGCAAAATCCACCTACCATTAGTTCACCGACGAACCTCGTTGGACGAAGGTCCGCGATGTGTGCCGGGCATAGCGGCTCTAGTTGGAGCTATGACCCGATGGGCCGTCCGCTG
>JBEKXC010000348.1:0-3368 GCA_049512435.1 Terriglobales bacterium
GGCGGAACAACTAGCTGGGCTGGACCGTTGCAACCGCTTGCATTGCCGCTAAGAACCGCTGATACCTCATAGTAGTAATTGACGCCAGGGATTACCGAGGTGTCGGTGTAAGTGACTGCACTGACGCCGGTTGCCATTGGCGAAGTTCCGTTCGCGCAAACCGGGGGCGTAGTACCGCGGTAGATATCATAGGTCACTCCGCCTGTGCTTGATGCCGTCCAGTTCAGCACGCCGTTTCCCGAAGTCAGGGCTACGGTTAATCCGCTTGGGGGATTTGGCGTGGTTGTGATCGTGTAGGCGGCTGAACCCACTGAGCTGTCCGTCCAACCATTTGCGTAGCCGATCGCCTTCACGGTTTCGGTCGCGCTCACGGTGATCGGGCTAGAGTAGGACGTGCTGCCGGTGGCGCAGGAGCCGGTGCCAGTTGACGCTGGCGTTGAGCCATTCAGCGTGTAGCACTTTGCCAGCGATTGCGCCTGGCTGATGGTGACGGTCTGCGCAGTCCCATAGCTTCCCGCGGCTGGGCTAAAAGTCGGCGCGGAACCTTTCAGAACATACGCGGCAGAGCCAACCGAACTATCCGTCCAGCCGCTCGCCATGCCGATGGCTTTTAGGGTCTCATTTACGCTCACCGTAACGGTCGTGGAATAGAGCGTTCCGTGGGAACAAGAGCCGCTGCCATTCGAGGTTGGCGTGCTGCCGTCGGTCGTATAACACATTGCCAAAGACTGCGATTGGCTGATGGTGATAGTCTGATTGCTGGAATACGTTCCCGCGGCTGGGCTAAACGTTGGAGCCGAGCCTTGCAAAACGTAGGCCGCCGATCCCACGCTGCTATCGGAATCTCCGCTCAAACTGCCCACAGCTTGCAAGGTTTCGTTTACAGCCACCGTGACGGCGCTTGAATAAGTTGTTCCATGAGTGCAAGTTCCGGCACCATTCGCGGTCGGGGTCGAGCCGTCTGTCGTATAGCAGAGCGTAGCGCCACTCGTTGAGCTGCTGATCGTGACGGATTGCGAACTGGAATATGTGCCAGCACCCGGAGAGAAGGTTGGCGTGGCAACCGTTCCGCCACTAGCATTGTAGGCTCCCGCTGTCCACGCTCCGGTAGATGGTCGAGCATTTCCGTTCGCGTCAGAACAAAGTGCCCCGAGGCCGGGAGTCGGCTGACCGCTGCACGTCGAAGTGAGATTCGTTCCCAACCCAATTGCCGCTGAACCGGACTGGGGAATATAACTTGTCAGAAGCGGGTTGCCGTTCGAGCTATTTGCATCAAACCCTAGCGCTTGCCAAGCTGTCAGCGTCGAATAGTTCGTCGGTGGGCCCGCATCTCCGTTCGTGGCCGCGATGTAAGTGAACCCGTAGAAATCGTTGTAGTTCGAGGTCCATGAAGGCGTGCCGCTTGGACCGTAGACGAAATCGTATTTGTTGCCCTGGAAGATGTTGTTTTCCCAGGTTAGGCCTGTGCCTTGTTCGCCCGACGAAGAACCGCCATTCTTGATGAGAATATCCGGAGTGGAATTATCCACGATCGTGTTGTTTAGAATGCGAACATTGGTCGGAGCTGGACCGGGAGAGTTACCGCGAATCACAATATCCCCCTCAGTTGCTGCTCCGCTCTCTACGACTAGCAAGTTATTAAAGGCATACGTTCCGCTGTTGCCTTGCAGGTAGATTAGGCCGGTGCAGTTGAATGCGGCATTGGTACACATGTCGCTGGTGATGGTGTTGTGGTAAACGGTCGCGGTAATAGAGGAGCTTGCATTTGCCGCGAACATGTAGATACCGTCGGCGTGCATCGTCTGGGCCGTGTCCTGCCAAATATTGAAGTGCGGCCCAAGCGTGTTGCCATAAACGAGTACACCAGTCGCGGAATCGCTCGAATTATCGTCTCCCATCACGATCATCCATGAGGAGTAGTCGAGAGTGTTGTTGTAGAACTGAGCCGATGTAACCGTCGAATAGGCTGTGAAAATCAACGCACGGGCGTTACTGATGTGGCAGCCATCAACCTTGATAACATCCGACCCAGCAGCGAAAGCGATTCCTTGCGTGGCGTTGCCGTTCGAACTGGAATCGCTAGTAGACCGCTGGAATATCGGGCCGATGTTGAGGTTCTTGACTTCGCAGTTCGTGCAAGACATTAGGATGCCATTGCTCTGCGTGGTTGTGGAGCACCCCGAGCAATCTCCGTTCGTAGTTGAGGTCACCATGCCTGCCAAACTATTTCCGTCGATCAGGGTGTAATTCTGGTTGTCCACGATTGCGCCCGCGACAGGAATTGCCGGATAGGTGATCGTGGCCCCGGTATCGAACTTTAGCGTGGTGATATTCCCGCTCGTCCCGGCGTTCGGGAAGGTCAGCAGCGTGGAGCTGGAGCCCGTAAGAGTACCGCAAATCCAAGTAAGGTCACCAGCTGCTAGGCTTGAGTCCAGAGCATTCCAAGTTGCTGGCGTGATGGCCGTCTGCCCGTTGCAAGCCGTGCCGCCGCTGAAGGTTCCCGCGCTCTGAGCGACGTACCGCGTCGTCGCGAAGGCCGAGCCGCACAGCAGTGCGAAGATGAAAATCAGTTTCTTCATGGAATTTAAGGGACTTTCGAACTAGGAGACTACTGCGGGACTTTCTTCCCAGGCACATGCTCTCCAAGCTTCTGGAGAGATGAATCTTTCTTCCGATTGCGTCCAGATGCAGAAGTTAAGACGTTGTTTCAAATTGCGCGTGGCTGGAATTTCGAGCGCTTCTTTAACCTGTTTTTGCAGATACTCGCGAGGTAGAATGGTTCCCAAGCCGGGATTCGCTTTGATCCAAACGCTTTCATCGAGCCAAGAATCGCAGTCATCGCAGGTTGGCTGTTCTTTTCCGGCGATGCGACACGCCGGGCAGGCGTCGAGTTGGCAGACGTAAGCGAACCAGGCTTCATTCTTTACGATCCCCTCTAAGACTTGTCTTGAGTAATCGTGGTGATACCAGCAGATTGTTTCTCTGTCCCATCCGCTATTAGTAATTTCAAATCCTAACGGTTGGTGCCGAGCCTTGAATCCCGCGGTAAGTTTGTCCAGAACTAGAGTGTTCGGATGCTCATGCAGTTCATCGGCGATGACCATGTGGGGCCGCGGACCATCCAAGGTTTTGTGCTCGGCAGAAACCGGCCGCATGAACGAGGTTCCGTAGGAAAGATTCCCGGAGAGCATCTTTCCCGAGCAGCCATGTTGCTTGAAAATCTTTCTCAGTTCCTTGTGTTCGGCATCGCCTTCGACAATTCGTACTGCATCGCGAAAGCAGATAGCAGCTTGTTCTTTGGAAGGAGCGGCTACATAAACTTCCGCGCTAGGTTCTCCATCAGCGCAAACACCATAAGTTCCGACGCC
>JBEKXC010000349.1:0-5080 GCA_049512435.1 Terriglobales bacterium
TTTGCTTTACTTCATGAAGACGTAGCGTCCCGGTGCATCCTCAATCGCCGCAAAGCCGGCTGCCGCGTCGCCGAGCGGCGGCGGTGGAACCGGCTCGCCGGATCGCGCGGCAAGCCATGTGCTCCACGCCGGCCACCATGAACCCTCGTTCGGCACATGTTCGGCAAGCCACCTGTCGGGATCGTTATAAGTTTCGCCGTGCTCGCGCACAGCCATGCGGAAATGCCGATGCGGGTGTCCCGGTTCGGACAATATCCCCGCGTTGTGTCCACCATTTGTCAGGACAAAAGTGATCGGAGCCTCGGTCAAAAGATGCAGCTTGAAGACCGAGTGCCAAGGGGCGACGTGGTCGCGCTCCGTGGAGACGGCGAAGAGGGGCAGGCGGATGTCGGGCAGCACCACCGGCCGGCCGGCCACTTCGAACCGGCCCTCGGCGAGATCGTTGTTGAGAAAAAGCGACCGCAGATATTGCGAGTGCATGCGGAAGGGCATGCGTGTCGCATCGGCATTCCAGGCCATGATATCGATTGGAAAGGACGGCTCGCCCATCAGGTAGTCGTGAATGTTGCGCGACCAGATCAGATCGTTCGATCGCGACATCTGGAACGCCCCGGCCATCTGCCTGGAGTCGAGATAGCCGCGCTCCCACATCATGTCTTCGAGAAACGCGACCTGGCTCTCGTTGATGAAGAGCATCAGCTCGCCGGCTTCGGTGAAGTCGACCTGGGCGGCGAACAGGCTCAGGCTCGCCAGCCGCTCGTCGCCGTCGCGCGCCATGGCCGCGGCGGTGATTGCGAGCAGCGTTCCGCCGAGGCAATAACCGACCGCATGTACCTTGCGGGCGCCGGTGATGGCGGTTGCCGCCTTGATCGCCGGGAGCACGCCCTCAGTGCGATAATCGTCGAAACCGACGTCGCGATCCTCGGCTCCCGGGTTCTTCCAGGAAACCATGAATACGGTGAAGCCTTGCCGGGTGAGAAACTTGACCAGAGAATTCGCCGGCGACAGGTCGAGGATGTAGTATTTCATGATCCAGGCCGGCACGATCACGATCGGCTCCGGGTGCACGCGGTCGGTTGCAGGCGCATATTGGATGATTTCCGCAAGACGCGTGCGCAGGACGACCTTGCCCGGCGTCACCGCCACTGTTTCGCCGACCTTAAATGCCTCCGTGCCGCGCGGCGGTGCGCCGCTTCGCGTTCGCGTCAAGTCGGCGAGCCAGTTCGCGTAACCGCGCACCAGGTTGGCGCCCGACTCGGCGCGCGTGCGCGCCAGGACCTCCGGATTGGTTCCGATGAAATTCGAGGGAGCGACGGTATCGAGGAGCTGCCGCGCCGTGAAATTTGCCATGTCGTCATGGCCCTGGCTCACGCCGCGCACATGCGTCGTCGCCGCTTCCCACCAGCGTTCGATCGAGAGAAAGTTGTGAGCGTAGACGTTGAACGGAAAAGTCCACCATTCCGGGGCGCGGAAGCGCTCGTCGTGTGGCAGCGCGTGCTCGCATGGATCGCCCGGCGAGCCGGACGCGGCTTGCGCGGCGAAGGCCAAATTGTCCGCAGCGCCGGCGATCGCTCGCTGTGCCAGATCGGCCTGCTTGCCGGGCGAGAAGGCAAGATGCCCCCACCAGTCGAAAAAAGCTCCTCCCAGCGCGGCCGGCGATAGGCCCAACGTGGCCTGGGAAATGGCCGCATGCGCCGCACGGTCGAGAACCTGGAATGCAGTGTCGGAAGACGATTTATTCACGCCCGCCGTGTCGGCTACGGCTTTGTTTTTTTGCGACGGTGCAGCGTCACGCGAGCGAACGAGGGCGACAGACGACATGATCACCTCCCCTGCAGCTCGCTCGGCCGGCTACGTGCTGAGGCCGCCAGCGCCTTTGAACAGCGAACCGTTGGGCAGCAGGCGGGTGGCCGCCTCCATGAGCTTCTGGGTATCGGCGAGAAGATGCTTGCCGTCTTCCGCCATCATTTCAAACCGCCGGCTGGCCCACTCCTGGTAAGCCGCCATCGCGTCCGGGATGGAACGCGCTGCCGTCAATTTGGATGCAAGCTCGGAAGCAAGATTTGCTTCCGATTGGGCGCGATCGAACCATTGACGGTTCATCTCCTGGAGCTTTTCGACAAACTCCGTCTGGACGTTGACGAAGTCCTCAACGCGCTTTTTTCCCATCTCGGCAAACTCGGCGGGTAGCAGATTCGGCGACGAGGATTTTTCTTTTTGGACCATGACACAACTCCCTGCTGATTGCGGCAACTCCGAAGCGCTGATCGGCGCAAACTGGTACCTTAGCGAGCGGGAAGTCGAGGGCGGTAGCCTCGGAATCTACTCAGAGACCGGTTCAGCGGAACTCTATCAAGGTCACCGTTGACCAACTGGAGCATTGATGTAGATCAAGGAACCATGTCGTAACATGCCATGGATATGCGACCGTTTGGGAAAAACCGGCAACGTCGAAGACATTTGATTTCTAAAAATTCCGTAATGCTCTCATCACTAAACCGCCGTTCTTTCACTTCCTCATGCGGCTGCAGCACGCCGTTTTCGCGCCAGGCGTCCGGCTTGGACTGAAGGAGATTTCACATGATCAAGACAGACATTATCTCTGGCAACGCATTGAGGATCATGGCACCGAAGAAATTGAAAGCTGACGACTTTCGCCAAATTGCGCCGCAAGTCGATTCTTATTATCAGTCGGTATGGGAAAATCAGGCTGCTGATTGATGGTTCCGGGTTCAACGGCTGGGAGAATATCGCCGCCTTTGAAAATCATGCTGGATTCGTAAAAAATCACCAGCAGAAGGTAGAGCGCATCGCAGTCATCGCCGGGCACGACTGGCAGCATTGGTTGATTGGCGCGGTCAGAATTTTCCTGCACCCGGAGGTAAGAGCCTACGATAAGAGCCACGAGAGCGAGGCGCTGAAATGGATCGTCGGATAAGCGCCGAGAGATCGGTGTCAACAGCACTCCAGGATGCACTTTTCATCCCTCTCTCATTGCGTTTATTTCAGATGCATTGCAGGGATCATGGTTCGGCGCCGATAAGGGTCACTGCACCCGTTTACACGGTTGCATTCGTTGGTCGGCGAGAGTGGTCCGGAAATCCGCAAGCGCTATTGGGGGCGGAGATTCTGGGCCCGAGGATATTTCTGCACGACCAGTGGCAACGTCACTGATGACATCAACTTCATCCAGGATATTCAAAGCCACTCCGATAAATCTACCGACGCCAGTCGGTAGTTGTTTAGGTGTGCCGAGCATGAACGACAGCTTGGAGGTGGAAGTCCTCTATCCAGCCTGATGACGGCGAAGGATTAGCAAAGCGCAAGGGCGTCACCGCGAGGACAAGAACCGGATAACGAGGCCTGCCCGGCCGGACGAGCGAGCCTATGATCGCGAAGTCCACGGTCATCAAGGGTCGGGGTGGTAAATCCGGCGGGCGTGCGGCGAAGGCGGTCGGTCTTACCTCGGGAGGTCTGCGCTGCGTCTTGGCAACAAGACTGAGAGCGCCGCGAGGCATTCTGACCGCAACGCAGAAGTCAGCAGAGGGCATAATAGGCGGCAGCGCTCCGCTGAAGGCCCGAACGATGGAAGAGACCAGTAGAGCGGCGATTTCGCGCGAGCCATGCGGCAGAATGATCAGATCGAACTGAACTTGGGCACCGGGGCGAAGGGTGAAGCCCCAAGCGCCGCCGCCCAAGGGACCGAAGCGCGCGCGGCGAAAGCCTGTCTCGAACGCCCGGCGGTCGCGGGACCGTCGATGGAAGCAGTGGTCGAGCGTGAGAACCTGAAGAAGGCGCTGGCGCAAGTAAAGCGCAACAAGGGCGCGGCGGGGGTCGACGGCATGAATGTCGATGACTTGCCGGCCCACCTGAAGGAGCATTGGCCCACGATCCGGGCTCAGCTGCTTGAGGGCACCTACAAACCGCAGCCGGTGCGGCGCGTGGAGATACCGAAGGCATCGGGCGGCAAGAGGCCGCTTGGCATCCCGACGGTGCTCGATCGCTTCATCCAGCAGGCGGTGATGCAGGTGTTGCAGGCGGACTGGGATCCGACGTTCTCCGAGGCAAGCTTCGGTTTCCGACCGAAGCGCTCGGCGCATCAGGCGGTGGCGCAGGCGCAGGCGTACATCGCGGCCGGACACCGGTTTGTCGTGGATATCGACCTGGAGAAGTTCTTTGACCGGGTCAACCACGACATCCTGATGGGGCTTGCTGCCAAGCGGGTTGCTGACAAGCGCATCCTGAAGCTCATCCGCGTTTTTCTCATCGCGGGCGCGCTGGAGGGAGGCCTGGTTAGCCCGACGGAGGAGGGCACGCCGCAGGGCGGGCCGCTCTCGCCGCTGTTGTCGAACCTGATGCTCGACGTTCTGGACAAGGAGCTGGAGAAGCGCGGCCACCGCTTCGTACGCTACGCCGATGACTGCAACATTTACGTGCGCAGCCAGCGGGCGGGTGAGCGGGTGATGGGCGGCATCGAACGGTTCTTTGCAAAACGTCTCAAGCTGAAGGTCAACAAAGCCAAGAGCGCGGTTGCCCAACCGAGCGTCCGCAAGTTCCTGGGCTTCAGCTTCACCAGCGAGCAGCAACCGCGACGGCGCATCGCGCCGCAGGCGCTCGCACGCTTCAAAGCGAAGGTTCGGGAACTGACGCGGCGCACGCGCGGACAAAGCCTTGCGCAGATCGTCAAGGAATTGTCGCGCTATCTCATCGGATGGCGCGGCTACTTTGGGTTCTGCCAAACTCCGTCAGTGTTGCGCGCGCTTGACGAATGGACCAGACGGCGGTTGCGCGCCATCGCCTGGAAGCAGTGGAAGCGTGGACGCACTCGCTTCGCTGAGCTGCGACGCCGCGGCGTCGGCCGGGACCTGGCGGCACAGACCGCCGGCAGCCCACACGGCCCCTGGCGGCTCGGACAAAGCCCCGCGCTCAACCTTGCCCTGTCACGCGCCTACTTCTCTTCGCACGGCCTCGTTCCCATCTCTGCCCGCCACCCGCATAATCCATCGAACCGCCGGATACGGACCCGTATGTCCGGTGGTGTGGGAGGGGAGGAGTCGTGAGACTCCCCCCTATCCCGATT
>JBEKXC010000350.1:0-3281 GCA_049512435.1 Terriglobales bacterium
AATGGAACGAAAGCGCGAAGCGCCTTGCATGATGGTAACTGGACGCGAGGCGACTTAATGGCGAACGGCACGGTTGTAACTCATTTAGCAGCAATGAGATACGCATGATTACGAACTCCCCCGAACTTAGCGTTTGTTGAGCTGGCACACGCCGGTCCAGGGATAATCAGCTAGCAAGGACAGTAGCCCGGCTGGCGCCCGTTCGAATTGCGCGGTAGTCTTAAGCATTTCTTTCGGAACTCGAAGATCAGCTAGAAAACATTTTGGTGCGTGAAAATCAGCGGCGCCCGAACAGATCATCTAAAGTTTGGAAACTGTGTTGCTGGATTCATTGGTTACCCACAGGTTGGCCCCATCAAAAGCGACAGCTGTGGGGAAACTCCCCACCGGAAATGTGCCCAGAGACGCGCCATCGCTCGCACGAAGTTTCGTAACGTTGGCCGTTGTGCTATTAGCCACCCAGATGTAGGATCCATCGAATGCCAAACCAAATGGTTCCCCTCCCACAGCAAAGACACCAAGAGAGACGCCATCACCTTTCAACTTGGTCACAGTGTTGTCCGAGGCGTTCGCGACCCAGATGTTTGACCCGTCAAAGACAAGTGCACAGGGGAAATTTCCCACGGGGAAAGTGCTGAGCGCCGCGCCACTGCTCGCCAGGAGCTTGGTCACGTTGTTGGTGGTCGTGTTCGCCACCCAAATGTTTGCCCCGTCAAAAGCAATTCCTTCCGGTTGACCTCCTACTGCAAATGTCCCGAGTGTCGCTCCATCGCTTGCCTGTAACTTCGTAGCGGTATTGTCCAGGTGATTCACCACCCAAATGTTCGCCCCATCAAAGACGACCCCCGCCGGATCAGTTCCGACGTTGAAGTTACTAACGACCGTTCCGTCGCTGGCCCTCAGTTTGGTCACGTTGTTGCTGTTGTGATTCGCTACCCAAATGTTTGCGCCGTCAAAAGCCAGCGCCAAAGGCCCATTTCCAACCGGAAAATTCCCAAGGATCGCACAATCGCTTGCTCGCAACTTGGTTACGTTGTTGCTCGAGCTGTTTGCTACCCAAATATTCTCGCCGTCAAAGGCCACGTCATAAGGGCTTTTCCCCACCGGAATCTGCGTGGCCAGGTTCGCGCTGTACCAGCGAAGAATGGCAATCTGCTGAGGATTCATCACGCTCTCCTTAAGTCCGTTACTAAGTACTAAGCCGCAACGGCTTTGTCGACAATGCACGACCTAGCGAACTAATGCGGTATTTTAGTAGATACTCTGACCGTACATATTTCCTTTGGCCGACACCTTACCTATTGCGACGTACCGACTTTTGGGTCTTCAATAGCAGACAGGTTCGAGTGGTCATTACAAGATCCATTCCCGCCTAACACGCTCTGGATCGCACCATATCTGAAAGCCAGCACCCCGACTGCGGTGCCAAGCGTATTGGTAATCAGATCCGTCATTCCGGAGTCTCGCGTCGGCAGAAATGCCTGCAAGACTTCGATGGTGAGACTGACGGTAAATCCCAGAACGACCGTCACTAACATTGGCCTTTTGATCCTTCCCGTGGAACGGAAGTAGGCAAAGAAGAAGAATCCGAGTGGAATGAACCCCGCAACATTGATGCCGACGTCCTTCCAGTAGTTCCAATCCTGACGAAATTCCTGCCAAGGTGGTTCGAGAAATTGCTCGTGCAAGACAAAGAAACGTTCTGGGATGAGGAGGTCAGTCGCTGAATCTACGTGGTTGTGGACAACGTTCCCAGTCCCTTCAGTGAAGCGATAGAGCGCAACAGCCTCCCCGCTCCTGGCTAGGCCTGGAGGCTCGCTGTTCGTCCAGTTTGCGAAATGCTGCGACACTTCGTCGGCTGTCAGTTCGCGGTCGTAGATGGCAAGTCCCCGCAATTGTCCAGACCAGTCATCGGTCGTTACTGGAGAGTTTCCGACTATGAGTTGCCCAGTCAAGTCCTGACTTGAAAGCCTGAAGTTTACGGACTTCTTTACGAAAGCGCCGTCCGCATAGACCGTTGTACCTGCTTGACCTGAGCTAATCGTAACAAGCACCGGCTTCTGATGACTGAAAATATCATCGACGTAGGTCTTGACCTTTCTAGCATGGTGTAACTGGTCCTGACTTGTGCGCTGCAGTAGCAGATCGCCCAGAGATTGACGCAGTGCAAACGGGACGACTCCGCTTTCCGGCCAGTAAAACGCGAGAATCATGCCTGAGGAATGGACTCGCCTCGGTTCCAGCCAGATCTCCAGACTGCAAGAACTGTCCGCCCGCAGCGGGTCGGCCTTGATCGGACCCGCACTCACGATGCTGCCATACTTGCCGAAGAAAAGGCCGCTTCCGTGATTCAACCAACTGACTTCATTCCTGGGAGCATAAAATGGCCACAGCCCCGCTACCAGTATGCCAAATAGAACGAAGGCACAAATTGCTTGCAAGAATATCGTTTGAATCTGGATGCTTCGCATAGTTGGGAAGCAACGCTCGCATCCGACGGTCGCGATGCTGGGAAGCGTGGGATCGTGAGACTCCGGCAAATTCCCTTCCAGGTTCTCAGTGGGGGCCGAAAGCAAACCTATTCAGCCAGCACCATAAGGCTGTATCCGCCAAGCACCCGCACCGTCAATTCTGGCAAAACGGCATAGCCGAGTTTTCTCGGAATCCTTGCAATCTTCTGCGCGAAAAGATCACCGAGTTCGATGCATCGCGGAGTAAAGAAATAATCAACGATTGAGTATCCCACGTCGGTCAGTGTGCGCAGAGCGGTCTCCTTGGTGAAATAGTGTAGATGCGCGTGATGATCGCGACGAAGCAGCAGGCCGTTCTGGCGCAGAACTGCCTGGACCGAAAGATCCAGCGGAATGTGAAACAGTTTCTGCTTTGCTTTGCATCGGACGGATCGCACCAGTCCCATATAGTCCTCAACATGCTCAAAGACGTCGAGCATTAACAGCAAGTCGAAAAAGGTGTCGCAATTATCCTTTCGTATATCGCACAGGCGAAAACGAAGATTTTCGTTACCCCGCTTCGCGCTCATGGCAAGCGCATCGGGAGAAACATCGTAGCCCCAGCAAAGACAATCGGAAGGAAGATGAGATTGCAGTTCCGCCAGCACTAGGCCCGCGCCACAACCGACGTCGCATATTGTTTTCGGCATCAGCTTCTGCCGCTTCATCATTCGCTGGATTTGCCTCACCTTGAAAGGTGATTCCTCGATATGCCAGGAGGGATTGTTCTTGAGATAGCTGCCGTCTCGGTAGATCGCGCTTTCCGAGTCA
>JBEKXC010000351.1:0-3241 GCA_049512435.1 Terriglobales bacterium
CCTGGAACGGCCCGGTCGTCAACCTCAGCGGGACGCTCTGAGATCATCACCTTGTCGGTTATCTGGCCCTGGCCGAATCCGCCCTTGGTGCGGCCCTTCGGACGGCGAAGCGCCCTGCCGCTCCGGAGGCATTTGTGCAGCTCCTGGCGCAGCGCACCTCGGCCCTGAACGAAAAGCGACATGTAGATGGTCTCGTGGCTCACCCGCATCTCCGGGTCATCTGGGTACGCGCGAGCCAACCACGCGGAGATCTCCTCGGGCGACCAGTAGAGGGTCAACTTGGCCTCCACGATCCGGCGAAGTCGGTGGCAACGGGCGAGCTTGGCCACCTGAGGTCGCCTTGCCCTTCGCCTGGCGGATCGTTCGGCGTGAAGCGCCCGGTAGTTGCTGCGCCCTCCGTTTGCGTTCACCTCTCTACAGACCGTGGACGGGGCCCGACTGTCGCCCGCCACGCTGATGGGACCACCCTTCCGCCAGTGTGAAGGGACCACCTCTCTGGGGATTCCAGCGTCGGCAAAATGATGATGACGGTTTGCGCCGCGGCGGTCAAGAGCGTCGTCGACGTCTAGGCGTTCTAGGTGTCGTTCCTCCGACGTCTAGTCCCGGCTTCTGCCGGCGCCGATAGGACTCTCCGTCCAAGATGAGCTCGTAGGCGGCCGACTGCAGCCTGTCGATGGCCGACTGGGCGAGGAGGGCGTCCGCCATCTGCCCGATCCACTCGATGGGCTCACGGTTGGAGGTCACGAGGGTGGAGGCAGTTCGGTGGCGCTCCACCACGAGCTCGTAGACGTCAGCGGTGTCGAGCACGTCGAAGGGCTGGAGGGCGAAGTCGTCCAAGATGAGCAGATCGACACGCATGAGCCTTCGCATCTCGGCGTCGTGGCTGTTGTCGAGGCGACTCGCCCGCAGGCGCTTCAAGAGGATGTCGGTACGGCAGAAGATCACGCTGTAGCGCCGGCGCACGGCTGCGTGCCCCAGGGCCGAGGCCATGAAGGTCTTTCCGACCCCGACCGGGCCCATGATCATCACGTTGTGTCCCGCCTCGACGAACCGAAGCGAGCACAGCTCGTCCCAGACCTGGTGGTCGAAGCTCACCTTGGTCGTCTCGTCCCAGTGCTCGAGGCACATGTCGGGGTCGAGACCCGCTGACTTCGAGCGCAAGGCGGCCGAGGTGGTCTCTCTTCGTGTGACCTCGTCGGACAACACGAGCTCCAAGAACTCGGCGTGACCCATGCCCCTCGCCTTGGCGAGCGCCAGGCGCTCGGGCAGGGTGTCGAGACAGCGTCCGAGCTTCACCTGGCGGAGCACGCCCTTGAGCTCGACAGAGATGGTGGGGACCGGGGCGCTCATGGCATCGCTCCGAAAGCGCCCGCTGTGGCGTTCTCTGCGCCCCGATCCCCATCACCGGTGGTGTCTTGCTCCAGAGGTTTTGCTGGACTTACGCGAAAGTCGTCTGCCGGTCGGGCAAAGCGCGCCGGGACCAGCCGACCTTGGACGGGTAACACCGGATCGGGCCCGTTCTCAGCTGCACGCTCGATCATCCGGCCGATGAGCGAGACGCTGTAGGCCTCGGCCTCTGCAGCTCTCGCACATGCCGCCTCGACGCGTCCGGGTCCCCATTTCTTCACGAGTCCGAGCAGCGCGTAGACCTGGCGCATCTTGGTCCAAGGAAGCGGGTGGTCCAAGATCACCGCCGCGTAGGCGCCGATCGCAGGACCGTGGCCCGCGGCCATCTGCTGCAAGCGGTTCAGGTCCCTCAGCGCGTAGATGCTCTTCTCAGACGGCAAGTCCTCTCGATCCGTCGAGCGACCACCTGCAGGCTGGCGTGGATGGGTCTTCACCAGCTTCCCGCGGTGGAAGACCTTCACGAGCTGACGATCAGCGCGGGCCTCGACGTGGGCTCCGATCAGGTTCCCGGGGATCGAGTAGAGGGCCTTTGCCACCTCGATGTGATGATCACGGTGGACCTTGGCGGTCGCGTAGTGGGGCAGGTCATAGGGATCTGCCGGCACAGGAAGAAGCGCCTCGGCCTCGACGGCTCGGAAGTGCTCCGCCGGCCTACACGCGGTGGTGCCGTGTACACGCAGCCCCGCAGTCGTCTCGCACCATTTCACCGTGCGCCGCTGGGCGTCGGCACGGTCGACGAAGTGCTCGCCCGAGAAGAAGCTGCGGCGCACGTATGGGACGGTGCGTTCGACCTTCGGCTTGTCCTGGGGGTGGCGGACCCTCGTGGCGTCGATGAGAAAGCCACGGTCCTGGGCGTATTCGACGAAGGCCTGGTTCAGTCTGGGCTCTAGCGGATTCGCCTTGTCGACGATGGGCGACATGTTGTCTGGGACGACACAGCGAAACACCCCGCCATAGAACTCCCAGGCCGCCTCGAAGCCGTCGATCACGTCTGCCATCGTCTGGGAGAAGCACAACCACACGAAGCTGTAGCGACTCACAGATGGCGTGAAGATGAGCGCGTGGCACACTCGGCGCCGTCCGGTCACCGAGTCGAAGAGCAACCCCATGCGCCCGAAGTCGACCTGCAGTTCGTCCCCGGGCTCTCCGTCTGCCACCCGGACCGTGGTGCTGCGACCCCGACGCGGTCCACACAGCTGCGTGCAGAAGCGCTCGAGGGTGCGGATCGGGACCGAGACGCCTTGACGGACGAGAAGGCCGTGGACCTTCACCACGGTCAGGTCCTCGTCTTCTATCCAGGCCCGGATCTTCTCCTTGTGCGCCTCGAGCCTCCGCCACGAAGCCCCGTGTCCGTCGGTTCTGTGCGGCCGGACCCTTTCCACCACCAGGGCCATGAAGATGTCGCTGAGCTGGTCTTCACCGCCTCCGCGATCGAGCCCTGCCTCAACCGCTGCCGTCACGTAACGGCGGACGGTCTTGCGGTCGATCCCCGCCAGTCGTTCGACTGCCCGCAGTCCCTCGCCCCGCAGCCACAGCCGGAGCACTTCTCGCACCTCGAACACACGCACCTCCCGGAAGGACATCGCCGCTCCTTGGTCCGCTGACCGATGGCGGCGAGTGCACCGGCTGGCGGACCGGCGCTGGTGGATCCCCTGGGGGGTGGTCCCATTACTGGCGGAAGGGTGGTCCCATGCTGCTGGCGCAACTCAGCTCAAAGTGGTCCCATGTTCGTGGCGGGCGACACTTTCTGAGACAGGTTGCTCATTAGTATCGGCAAGTTCCTCCTACGGTTGAGGGTGAGCTACCCGTAGGAATCGACCAGGCGCTGCGGCTT
>JBEKXC010000352.1:0-3234 GCA_049512435.1 Terriglobales bacterium
GCCGACAAGCCGATCATCTTCAACTTCCATGGCTATCCCTGGCTGATTCACCGTCTCGCCTATCGGCGCACAAACCACCGGAATTTGCATGTCCGCGGCTACAAAGAGAAGGGCAATATCAATACGCCGATGGAACTGGCAATTAACAACCAGACGGACCGGTTCAGTCTCGCAATCGATGCCATTGACCGCGTTCCGAAACTGCAGCGGATTGGGGCGCATGCTAAAGAGGAGTTTCGCGACAGCCAGATTGCATGCCGACGCCATGCTTACGAGCACGGAATCGACAGCCCTGAGATTAGCGGTTGGAAGTGGCCTTACGACAAGAAGTGAGCTGGGGAATCGTACCGCTGGCCATGAGTGGCAATCCGCTCTGGGAACCGCACTGCTATCGCGCGAGTCTCAGGAATTGTGCAAGGAGTTGCAGCTCGATCTGGCAAATCGATTCGAGCTCGGAGGAAGGATGGATCGTTTGTTCATTCTAAGGAACCATAGGAACAGTTACTTCGTCGGACACGCACTCATCAGAGTCTGGGCACTATTGTTCTGCTCCAGCCTAGGCGCATTGGCCCAGAGCACCGCTCCCCCAGTAAACGCGAGCGCACCATTCAGCATTCGGGCCACTCATCTTCTGGGTTTGGAAAACACAAAGAGCAACTGCAACGGAACTCTGTCCATTCAAGGCGATGCGTTGCAATTTCAGCAAGGCGGCAAGCCCGGCGCAGAGGTAAAAATCACTTCTATCCAGGCTGTTTTTCTGGGTGGAGAGAGCAAGCAGGTCGGCGGATTGCCGATGAAGTTGGGCAAGGCTGCGGCTCCGTTCGGTGGTGGCCGGGTCGTTAGTCTTTTCGCCCATAAAAAGTACGACACGCTGACCCTGGAATATGTGGACAGTGATGGAGGAGTTCACGGTGCGATCTTCCAACTGAGCAAGGGACAAGGCGAACTCGTAACGAATTTCCTAAAGGCTCGGGGCGTATCTCCTAGTTCTGGCGAATACCAGACCACAAAACAAAGCACTGTAGAGGTCATGGATGAAAACAATTAGACGAAGTTCATCGATCATTTATGTAGCAGCAATCGTGGCGATCATGGTTGCATTTCCGGCTTGGCTACCTGCCCAAACTGCCGCGGTGAAATCCTCCGATGCAAGTAGCGGCTCCACTATGCAATGGAGCGTGCAAGTGGACAGGGTCAACCCCGGCGACCTGGAGGTCGCGTATTCCTTCCAAGTCGCGATCTACGAGAACCTCCTGGAAGAATTGAATAAGACAAAGCAATTCAAGCAGGTTTTCCGCGACGGCGACCGCAAGGCTAACGAGGTTCCGAATTTGTTGGTCTTGAAGACAACGGTTGAGAAATACACCCCTGGGAACGAAACGCGGCGTGCAGTGACCACCGTGAGCGGCGCCACAAAATTAACGGTGCGGAGTCAGCTCCTCACACGCGAGGGCAAAATCGTTCTCGAGCGCACAGTGAACGGCGACGTTCGCTTCTTCGGCAGCAATTTGCGCGCTACTCACAACTTGGCCCGCAATATCGCCAAAGCGATCAAACAATCACGATGGGATGTGGGCTAGGGCACCAATCCTCGGAAAATCTTGAAGGAGTCGTTCATGATTACTAAAGCCGCCGCAAAGCGGCAAGCAGTGCCGGATACTGAGAAACTCGTCGCCAAGTACGGATGTGGTCCCGTGCACTTCTCCGGAACGGACGAAGCACTGTATGAACGGCACTTGCTGTTTGACAGTGGCGTCGGTCTAGCGGCGGCGACGGCGCGCGACCGGTTCGAGGCCCTTTCGCGGTCGGTGCGTGACGTTCTATCTCAGCGATGGCTCTTAACCGAGAAGACCTACGAAGAACGAAATCCTAAGCGGCTCTACTATCTCTCGATGGAGTTTCTCATCGGCCGCTCACTCGCAAACAACGTTGTGAATCTTCTGCTCTCTCCGCTGACGAACCAGTTCATCGAGGACAAGAAACTCAATCTCCTCGAGATTTTGGAGCAGGAGCCCGATGCGGGACTCGGCAACGGCGGCCTTGGACGCCTGGCGGCCTGCTTCATTGAATCTGCCGCGACCCTGCAGCTACCGGCCATGGGGTACGGACTGCGATATGAATACGGCATCTTCAGGCAGTCGATCCAGAACGGATGGCAACAGGAAACGCCGGATAACTGGCTCCGTTCTCCCGATCCGTGGGAGATCGCTCGTCCGAACGAGAAGGTGGAAGTCAGCGTGGGTTGCTCGTTCGAGCTCAGCGGAGGCAGCCTGCGCCCGGTACCGGGTCGCCCAACGACTCTGATCGGCATCCCATTTGACCGTCCCGTGATCGGGTACGGTGGTTCCACGATCAACACGCTTCGACTCTGGGCGGCGGCAGCGCCCGACTACTTCAAGTTTGAAGAGTTCTCGCACGGCGATTTCGTAGAAGCATTTACTCAGACCCTTGGGGCCGAAACCCTGACCCGCGTCCTTTATCCCGATGATTCAAGAATCATGGGGCAAGGCCTGCGCCTGTTGCAGGAGTATTTCCTTGTTGCATGCTCGCTGGCAGATGCTGTACGTCGCTTTCAACGCTCCAACTCGGATTGGAGCTCGTTTGCAGACAAAGTGGCGATTCAGATGAATGATACCCACCCCTCTCTGGCCGTGCCGGAACTCATGCGAATCCTGGTTGATCAGGTGCACCTTGAATGGGATGAAGCCTGGCACATTACGCAGAACACGCTGGCATACACCAATCACACCTTGTTGCCCGAAGCGCTCGAAAAGTGGCCGGTAGCGTGGTTTGAAGACATGCTGCCCCGGCAACTCGAGATCATCTATGAAATCAACCGCCGTTTTCTGGGCGACGTTCGCGGAAGTTTTCCGGGCGACCAAGACCGGATTCAGCGCGTGAGCCTTATTGAAGAGGGGGACGGCCGAGCCAAGAAGGTTCGTATGGCCAATCTGGCGGTCGTAGGTTCTCACAGCACCAACGGGGTGGCAGAGATTCACTCCAAGCTGTTGCGTGAGACCACGCTCAAAGACCTGGCGGAAATCTCTCCGGAACGTTTCAACAACAAAACGAATGGAGTCACACCCCGGCGCTGGCTGCAATTATGCAATCGCGGACTTTCTGGACTCATCACTGATGCCATTGGAGATGCCTGGATCCGTGATTTAAGCGAATTAAGCAAGCTCAAAGCATTCACAGAGGACAATGGCTTCCGTGATGACTTCCGCAAAGCCA
>JBEKXC010000353.1:0-3213 GCA_049512435.1 Terriglobales bacterium
CCTGCAGCACGCTTATGTTGCCGGTCGGGACGCCGTAAAAGTCGGCCGCCACAAGATCCGGTATGCCGTCGCCGTTCACATCAGCAATCGCCACCGCCGCCGGTGCAAGGTAGACTCCCGTGTCATAAAGCACCGCCGGCTGGAAAGTCCCGTCCCCGTTGCCCAGCAACACTGCCACTGTCCCATCACAGGCTCCGCCGCAACTGGTCGCCACAGCCAGGTCCGGTTTGCCGTCGCCGTTCACGTCCCCGATCGCGACCGCATTGACCCAAGAACCACCCGTGCCGTAACTAACGGGAGCCTGGAATGTGCCGTCACCATTGCCCAGCAGCACGCCCACCGAAGCGGAAACGTAGTTGGCCACAACTATATCCGGCTTGCCGTCGCCGTTCACGTCTGCAATTGCTACCCCCGTCGGACCCCCGCCGCCCGAGCTGTATGTCACTGCCGGCTGAAAGGTTCCGTCGCCATTGCCCAACAGCACGCTGACCGTGTTAGTGCCCCAATTCGCCATTACGATATCCGGGTGGCCGTCGCCATTCACGTCCGTGATCGCGACCGAGGAGGGACCATTCCCGCCCGTGCCGTAACTAACGGGAGCCTGGAATGTGCCGTCACCATTGCCTAACAGCACGCTTACCTTGCTGTACCCATTGGGCACGGCCAGATCTTGCTTGCCGTCGCCGTTCAAATCCGCAACCGCCACTCCCGTCGGCTCCTGGAGGCCCGGGTTGTACGTCACTGGCGGCTGGAAGCTTCCATCGCCGTTGCCCAACAGTACGCTCAGCGTGCCGTCACCGTTGGTCACTACCACGTCCGGCTTGCCGTCGTCGTTAACATCGGCGACCGCTACCGAGGTAAACTGCGCGCTCGGATCGGCTCCGCCCAAATCATAGAGTGTCACCGGCCCGAAAAGAGAGCCCCCGTCCATCGGGCGCGCGCCGTGCCGTTTCGTATGCGAGCGGCCGACAGGAAAACTTCCAGCGTCATGCGTCCATGGCATTAACGGGCGCTCCGCTTGAGCGGACACGGTGGTCCCCGCCGTAGCCAACACGGCGGCTTCCTTCCCAGACGTCTGACCTGCGCCGGACGTCTGCGCCAGCACGGCGGCCGCGATCAAGAGAATCAGAATTCCGATGAAAGGAACAACAACACTGAGAGAATAATTACGATTGAGCTTGCGCGTCATAGGAAACCTCCTTCGTGAATCGTCACTGACAAAACAATTGCTAAAGGGGCCCACGTTCCAAGCTCTCGCCTCGGGGGGTGTGCACTCCCCATGGTGGGACACTGCTCTTCGGGGAGGCGGGACGTACTCATACCAACACCAAGCAGCGCGTCCTGTCAGTGAAGCAGGTCACATCTTGATGTGCGGTGATCGCAAAGAGTCACAGTGCAAAGCCACGCCGAACCTTAACTTGTCGTAATATCGCAATTACACTCATGGTTACGCCAGTTGACCCGTCTGAATTCGCCCGGTAATCCAAAATCGAAGATCTGCTAACCTTTCTAACCATGCAACGACCAGTCCTAATTGTCATTGACATGGTGAACGATTTTCTTGCGAAATGGCCTCCGGCCCAAAAACAGCAACTCGTCGGGTCGATCAATGAGCTCGTCGGCCTAATGCGTCAACGTGGCTATCCAATCATTTGGGTTCGCCAGGAATTCGAGCCTGATCTCCGAGATGCCTTTCCAGAAATGAAAGCCAGGAGCATTCGGATCACCATCAAGGGGACGGTCGGTTGCGAGATTGCTTCAGAGCTGGCAACCGCTCCAACCGACCCTGTCGTGATTAAGAAGCGATACAGCGCGTTTTTTGGTACGCAGCTCGACCAGATGCTTCATCGATTGACGCCCGACGTGTTGATTCTCGCCGGGATTAACACACATGCCTGCGTTCGCGTGACGGCCATTGATGCCTATCAGCGAGACTGGAAGCTCGTTGTGGCAGCAGAGTGCGTCGATTCCTACGACCGGGAGCACCATGATATTTCGATGAAGTACATGAAGGACAAAATCGCTACGATCATGACCAATCGAGAAATTCGCTCAGCGCTTGCCGCAAATTATAGTTAGTTGGCGAAATATCCCCATATCAATTGTGTCCAACCGATTTGTCGGCCGTAAGTGGGCACTCCTTTACAGCCGTCGACTCCCAACTTGAAGAGGTCGAGCTAGGGAGTCGCGATTCTCGTGAGCTTCAGGTCAGCAAATGGAACCCATTTCCCGTTCTTGTCTTTCTGTTCCATCAGCCACTGCCACCTGTCCTTTTCGGGATTCCACTCATAGGTCGTATGAAACGGGCCGTCGGGATACTCAAAAACGAAACGAATCTGATTGCCCTCGCGGGTTCCGTAGCCCAGAGTCTCCGAGTATCGCGCTCCAAACACATCCATCAGGTGCAACACGTATCGTTCGCTGATCGGGTCGTAACCGAGGAACCAGAAAGCCTCATAAGTGCGCTCGCTATTCGGCGCACCGGCCGCTGTCTTCTCCTGTACGCGAAGGAACTGGTGATTCAGCACCCATTCGGCGCGCACCTCGTGGTGGGCCTCGCGCCCCATCACTTGGCCTTCCAGCTTCCATGTTCCGACCATACGATCAACCAGAGGATCCCGCCATTCAGTTGCTGTTTGTGCGGCTAGCGAGACTGAAAGCAAAGACACGGCAGTCATAGTTAGCAACGATGTTAGCAACGATGGAATTCTCATTTCATCCACCCTCTCTTCTCGGCTCGAACCACACCTGTTACCTCAAGATTCTAAACGCGGAACGATTGTTGGCGTAACATCGCAATTACACTCATTGACCTGCGTCAGGCCGGATTTCAGGTTGAACCTGCCGAAAATGAACTGAGCACCGTCTCATGTCAGCAGTAAGGCTCGAAAAATCGTCCCGGTGGGACGGCTGAATCTCTTCCTGAGAACCGAGCCCAACCAACCGTCAAATCCCACTTGTTACCAGCAAGATTCCCCCGTGTCCTGCGTGTACCCAGCGGTAAGACATCTTTGTCAACCCAGCATGTCATCCCAGCATAGAACGCGTCCCCGGTCCCATTTCCATCTCAGCAACCACCTTCAGCGGGAGCCTGGGTCCCACTTATTACTCCCCAGATTCTCCGCGCTCCCGTGAAGAAGAAAAATCAAGCACAAGCACAATTTCCCACCGCAGACGCTGCAAGATAAATTTCCTGGGAATGCTACGCCGCCG
>JBEKXC010000354.1:0-3188 GCA_049512435.1 Terriglobales bacterium
TTGAAGCTCTTGGCTGCCGTGGCTCCCACGATTTTGCCGACCGCTGAAGAGCCCGTAAGCGAGATGGCGCGGACTGCCGGATGCTCGGTCAGTGGCGTACCCACTTCCGAGCCGAAGCCGGTCACGACGTTGATGACGCCTTTTGGGATGCCAGCATCGGTCAGCGCCCGTACCAGGTTAAAGGTGGAGAGCGGCGTGTCCTGCGCTGGTTTGATTACACAGGTGTTGCCGCAGACGACGGCGGGCAGCAGTTTCCACGAAGAGATGGCCATGGGGAAGTTCCAGGGCGTAATCATGCCGCATACTCCGATCGGCTGGCGGATAGCCATGGCAAATTTGTTGGGGAGTTCCGAAGGCACAGTCGGACCGAACAGACGGCGGCCTTCGCCGGCGTTGTAGTAGGCTGCGTCGATCGCTTCCTGCACATCGCCGCGGGTTTCTTTCAGCACTTTGCCCATTTCGCGGGTCATGTCGCGGGCGTAGTCTTCTTTGCGTTCAATGAGGATCTCAGCGGCGCGGAAGACCATTTCGGCGCGGCGGGGCGCAGGCACCAGACGCCATTTGGCAAACGCGCGCTTGGCCGCATCCACGGCTGCGTCCACGTCGGCCTTGTTCGAACGTTGGAAGATGGCGACGACTTCGCGAGTATCGGCGGGGTTGCGGTCTTCGAAAGCTTGTCCGCTGGCGGATTCGACCCATTCGCCGTCAATGAAATTCTTGAAAACTTTGGTTTTAGTAGTGCCGCCGGCGATTATCGGGCTGGTCAGGGTATCGGTTGGCATAAAGCCCTCCTGGGATTAGAGCAGAACATTCATGCTAACGCCCGGAGAGAAGACGGGCAAGCGAGGGAGAGAACTAACTAGCCTGTCAACGCATGGGTCAATTTCGCTGGATCGGGCGAACTAGCATTGGGTATTCTAGCCGGCCCGTGGATTTCGACAAACCACTCCCGCTTTGGTATTGGATTCTGATAGTTGCGCTTCTTTGGTCCCTCGTCCAGGCGATTGCGAGCGGATTGAACCGTCAGGTCCAAATGTCTCGAACCAGCCGATTCATACGGGTGTTTCTGGGGTCACTCTGGGCAATCATGATTCTATTAGGATTGGCTCTGCACATTTGGAAGGTGTACCGATGAATCCTGATAAGAATGGAGTCGGTCACTTTCGTAACCCTTGCCCCCTCGACCCAAGCTTAATACCTCTCCCAGCAGAGATATGATGGTCATAGAGTGAGAGATACGCCGTATTCTCAGAGTTTTGCAATGAGGTTCGTAAGGGCTCGTGTCGAATAAAATCAAGCCGGGAGTGTACGTCGCCTGGAAAACGGTGACGTATCGCAGCGTGATCATGGCGATACTCGGGGCGACGCTCATTTTTTTCGCCGTCCTGCACGAGGCGTTTCCCAAATTCACCGACTCAACGGTGAAGGCCGCGGCAAATCTTTCTACGGGCCTGCTCGAAAAGGTTGCGGGACTGGCGCCTCCGCTTAAAGGACCGTCGGCGGCGGTTTCGCAGCAGGCGCACTTCACGGTGCTCGATGGCACCATCCGCGTACGAAAGGGCAACGGCAACAGTTGGATCAACGCCGACTACAATGTCCCGCTGGAAAAAGGCGACGTGGTGCAGACGGGCGCGGAAGGCATGGCCAAGATTGTTTTCAACGACGGCACCAACTACACGGTGAAACAGGATTCGCTGATTGTGATCCAGGAGAATTCGGCCAACGATCAGCAGCAGACCAATGTGTCGGTGGCGGTCACGACGGGCACGGTGGATCTGACGACGGCGACGTATGTGCAGGGATCGACGTCACAGGTGATTGTGGCGGGCGCGAAAGCGTCGCTCGCTCCGGATTCATCGGCCATGGTACACAATGATCCCAAGGACGATCAGCATGAGATTCTGGTCAAGAAGGGCAGCAGCGAAATCGAGCGCAACGGAGAAACGGTTCACCTGTCGAACTGGGAAAAGGTGAGTTTTCAGAGCGCATCGAAAACCATGGAACGGGCCACGGAAATCGGTCCGCCTGCGCCGATTACGCCGGGCAACATGATGCCGGTTTTCATCAACGCCGGGGAGAAATCGAAGGAAGTGGAATTTGCCTGGTCGCCCATGGCGAACGCCGCCGGATATCGGCTCCGAATTTCGCACAATCCGTATTTTTCGTCGTTGCTGCTGGACCGGAAGGTGGAGACGGCGAGTGTGGTGGTGACGGGTCTGCCCGTGGGCGCTTACTATTGGTCGATCCAGTCTTACGATGCGGCGGGGAAGGAATCGGTGGAAAGCGAAAAGAATCGCTTTACGATCATTGTCAAGACGAAGGAAAAAATAGACCTGGCGCTCGAGCTCGATCCTTTTATCCAGCACGGACACGTAATTGAGGTCACGGGTAAGACGGAAGCAGGAGCGCGTGTCATGGTGAACGGCAAGGAAGTGCCGATCGTCAGCGACGATGGTACGTTCCACTATTTCACGCCGCCTTTGCCGAACGGAGAAAACCTGGTCACAGTGACAGCACAAAATGCGAAAGGTGGCGTGAATACGCACCAGGAAAAAGTGGTGATTCAGTGAGGGATTCGATTTTTGGAAAATGAGGTTCGGAGTACTGGTTGGAACAACCGATTGCCGAGTTGACCACCAGTTCTCCCAACATCGAAGTAGAATAGAAGAAACGTAAAATAGAAGACTCACATGGAAACCGACGAAGGCACGGGTTTCAGTGTGGGACGAATTCCCGAGAGAGAGAAGTATTGCTATGTCCAACAACGGTTTTCATAACGGCTCATCGCGTTCGCACAATCTGCGTTCGCTGTTCAGCATGTTTTCGAGCGACCTCGCCATCGATCTGGGGACGGCCAACACACTGGTGTTCGCGCGCGGCAAGGGCATTGTCGTGAACGAACCATCCATCGTTGCGTTGAATAAGAACACCAACGAGGTGGAGGCCGTGGGCAAAGAAGCCAAGGAGATGCTGGGACGCACGCCCGGCAACATCGTGGCCATCAAGCCGATGAAGGACGGCGTCATCGCCGACTTCAAGGTCACCGAGAAGATGCTGAACTACTTCATCCAAAAGGCGCACAACCGCAAGATGCTGGTGCATCCGCGGATCGTGATCGGCGTGCCTTCGGAAATCACGCAGGTGGAAAAGCGCGCGGTCATGGATTCCGCCTATCGCGCCAAGGCGAG
>JBEKXC010000355.1:0-3147 GCA_049512435.1 Terriglobales bacterium
TCACGTTTGAACCATCAGGGCTCGTTCGACAACAAGAAAACGCCGGCATCCAAGATCAAGGATGCCGGCGTTCCATGTCTGCGGCGTCAGTTAGGGCGTAACCTCGTAGACGACTCCGTTGCCATCCGCGCCGCCGTATAAGGTCGTGCCGTAGATCTTGTTCTGGCTCAACACCGGGTTACTGACCGAGTAGAGGCCGTCAGTGCCGCCGGTAAACGTGTAAAGCAGAGTGTATGTCCAGGCACCGCGGGATGGCGTCAGTTCATAAACCGTTCCGGAATTGTATTCGCCGTCGCAATGGGTTGTGGCGTAAAGGTTACCCGATGCATCCAGAACAACGTTGCGGAAAGTTCCCGAGATGCCCCACCCGGGTACGCTGTAGAGCACATTGAAAGTCCAATCGCCCTTGGAGGATGTCAGCTCGAAAACTGTGCCGCCTCCATTCGCGCCACCCTCGGTGGCTGCGCCATAAAAGTTTCCAGCCTTATCAGAGATGAGGCCGGCATAGGGGACAGCCCCGTCATTAGCATTCTGAAAGTCGTAAAGAATGTTTTCTGTCCAACCCGATCCGGCTACTAACTGGAAGACTGTGCCGAAGCCGTAGGCGCCCCCTGCGGAAGTCGTTCCGTAGAGGTTGCCCGCCGAGCCGAAGCTCACGCCGCCGACGGGAACTGAGCCGTCGGTGCCCGTGCCGAAGCTGTAGAGCACGCTTTCCGTCCAGCTCCCACCCTTTGTCTTAGGCGCAGCAAGCTTGAAAACTGTGCCGTTGCCGTTCGCGCCGCCTTCACTGGTGGTGCCGTAGAGATTGCCAGCCGCGTCGAAGACCAAACCTGCTTCGGGGACTGCCCCGTCCGTGCCCCCAGCGAAGCTATACAGCACCGTCTCCTTTTTCCCGGCAATTTCAAACACCGTTCCTGTCCCTGAAGCGCCTCCAGCGGTGGTCGTACCATAGAAATCAGCGCCCTTGCCCCGGATCAGCTCGCCCTCTGGAGTTGCCCCGTCTGTGCCGCCCGCGAAGTTGTGCAGCACGGTTTCAGCGCCGCTCGCGCTTATCTTGAATACCACACCGTTGTTGGAAGTCCCACCGACGCTGGCAGTGCCGTAGAGAATCTTTCCATCCGCCGTGAGGCCGTTGAAGGGAACTCCTCCGTCATTTCCGCCGGTGAAGTTGTGAACCACGCTGAAGGTTTGAGCATGCGCCGGCAGAGTCGCGACCGCTGCTGACCCAAGCACGAGCGCGAAAGCAAGCATGAGCTTGCCGCCAGCCGATATCGATTCAGATTTCATGATCCTTACCTATCCCTTTCGAGTGTTAGTTTGGGGGCTCGTAAAAGGTCGGCTTGTCGGGGGAGAGGCCTGACCGGAGTGATGGAAGCTTCTTACACGCTCGAGCGTTTGTCAAGAATAAGTAGTGCAAAACCGGCGCCACAAGCGGGAATGCAGAGTTTTGCGCACTACCCAACCCGCAGCCGGTGAAGCCTGACCCGCTGGAAGTAAGCTGCTCCTCGCTACTCGGAAGTAGCTTCTCTCAAATAGCCAGAGATCACGGACGCGAGGCTCTCGAAATGCGTCGTCATAATTCCCAAATGATCGCCCGGCACAGTGTTGAGCTCTAACTCTTGTGCCAAGTTCGACCAAACCGCAACCGGATCGGCAGGGAAGTCGGTGGGAATCGCCGCTCGGACAAAGTTTATTTTGCCCGGATAGAACCGGGGCTGATAACGTTCCAGCGCCAGATAGGAAATGTCGCGGAAGTGTTGCAGAGCTGGTGATGGCGATACTTCGACGGTGGTTTGATAAGGCGGACTCACACCGAGCCATTGCAGTTTTCTGGCGACCCGGCGCCATGTTTGCCGAGTCGACAAACGCGCGCGCTGTCCTCGCGTCAGCCGGCTCACATGCGGATAGGAATCCAACATGGCCAGCAGTCCGATCGTTTCTCCTTCGGCGATCAACTGCTGCGCCATTTCCAGTGTGACCAGTCCACCGAGCGAGAACCCGATGAGGAGATACGGTCCGTGAGGTTGTAACTGCCTGACTGCATCGAGAGAGTATCGGGCCATATCTTCGATACGATCGAACGGCTCTTCTACCCCATCGATGCCCTTGGCCTGCATTCCGTGAATCGCGTGTGGGGTCTGGATGTGTTTCACGATCTGATAGAAATCCATGACGCTGCCGCCTAGTCCGTGCGCAATGAAAACCGGCGGCTGGCCGGATCCAGACTTCAGTTGAACCAGTGGTGGGACGCGCGGAGTGGTCGGCTGTTCCAGCAGCGCAGCCAAAGCGGCAATCGTGGGCGCGTGGTAGATCATCACCGGCGGCAATTCCCGGCCGCAGGCAAGCGCAATTTCGTGGAACAGCTCAAGAGCCAGCGCCGAATCGCCACCAAGATCGAAGAAGTTGTCGTCGATACCGACGGACGAAAGCTGCAGCACGCGCTGCCAGATGGGAGTTAGCGCCTCGATCATTGCGGAGGTGGACACAGGTTTCACGCTACACCTCTACGCGCTAAATCGCAGGTCCACCTTGAAGCCCGATGTGGTCTGACACGTTGCCCGAGTAGTCCGCCGATCATGAGTGTGCGAAAGCCCAGTACAGTTCTCGCGCCTTGGTATAAAGGGGACCGAATGGAAGTGTGCGATCACCGATCCGGGTTACGGGGACAACTTTGGAATAGTTTCCGGTTGCGAAGATCTCATCTGCCGTTTCGAAATCCCCGTAGGTCAGAGTTTTCTCTACCACGGTCACGCCGCTTTGCCGCAACAGGCCGATTACTCGCTGGCGCGTGATGCCGGCGAGAAAGGTTCCATTCGCCGCCGGCGTATAGACAACGGTGTCCTTCGCCATGAAGATGTTGGAGGTGGCAAGCTCGGCGACGTTCCCCAGCATGTCGCAAACAATCGCATTGTCGAAGCCGCGAGCCTGCGCCTCGAAAAGTGAGCGGGAGTTGTTGGGATAAAGACATCCGGCTTTGGCATCGACCGGCATGGTCTCGATCGTCGGTCGTCGAAAAGGAGACAGTGTGACCGAGAAGCCCTTCGGCGTGCGCATCGGAGCTTCGTAAATGCAGAGGCACGACTGCGTGGACTCTGGGTCGTGGTTCTGCACCCAACGTCCCTCTTTCTCTGCCCAGTACATCGGCCG
>JBEKXC010000356.1:0-3091 GCA_049512435.1 Terriglobales bacterium
CGCCATGTTTCCTCAAGCAAGAATAGGGCGTCTCGATCGCGATACAGTGCGCGGTCGCGAAGATTTCGAGCATGCGCTGAACGCGCTGAATGAAGGCGCGCTCGACATGCTTGTCGGCACGCAGATGATCGCGAAAGGCCACGACATTCACGGCGTGACTTTGGTCGGCGTGGTTGGGGCGGACATGGCGCTCGGGCTGCCGGATTTTCGCGCGGCGGAGAGAACGTTTCAGCTTTTGACGCAAGTGGCGGGGCGCGCTGGCCGAGGCCAGTCTCCAGGCAAGGTTGTGCTGCAGACCTACTTTCAGGATCACTACGCGGTGCAGTTTGCGGCGCGGCATGACTTTGCCGGCTTCTACGAAAAAGAGCTGCAGTTTCGCGCCTGGATGCACTACCCGCCCTACAGCGCGATTGCCAATGTGCTCATCCGCTCCGAGAAGTTAGACGACGCGCTGACCTGGTCGGGCGAACTCGGGCGCTGGTTTGAGAAAACGCGGCATGACGGCATTCGCGTGCTAGGACCGGCAACCGCGCCGATCACGCGCCTGAAGCGCGATTACCGCTATCACTTCATTCTGAAGTCTCCCAGTCGCGAGAAGATGAATGCACTTCTAAGGGCGATGCTGGCAGAAGCGGCCGCAAGAAAAATTCCGCGCACGCAAGTGATCGTCGATGTGGACGCGGTGTGGCTGATGTAAAGGATGCGTATCCGGGCACGGGCTTACCTGTAGAGACGGGGCTTGCCCCGTCTCCGCCGCGAGAGAGGACGCATCACGCCGTCTCTACAAGAATCAGGACAGCCTCAGCAAGAATCATTTCCGATGCAGCAGATGCCGAACCTCGTCGCGGAGGAAGCGCAACCCCTGCATGCCCTCGTCCCGCATGGCAGGCCATCTCTGCCGGCCGGAAGCGCCGGTAATGGGAGTTGGCGTGAACGACAGTGACAACATCACAATCGCAAAAACCGCCAGCCACTTTCGTCCCTTGGAAATTCCCGGACGGCTCGGAATCGGCGGATGATGGCTGGTTAGCCACAACACCACTGCCCAAATCAGCCAGCCCATCCAAAAGTATTTTGCAAGCGGGATGAGCGCGACCACAATCGCCAGCGAAACCCAGCGGTGTAATTTTGGAAACACAGAAAATAGAATGTGCCCGCCATCGAGTTGGCCGCCAGGCAACAGGTTCAGCGCCGTCGCAAACATTCCCACCCACCCCGCAACCGCGATCGGATGCAAGGAAAGCGATGTTACCGGAACGTCAAGGTGCAGCAGGCGTGCGGCAAGATAAAAGGCAGGCGGAAATCCCGGCTCATTGTCGAGTGGTCCGGCGAACATGAGCGGATGAGACAACGAAAGTCCTGCTACGACGGCCGCACATGAGGGGATAAAGCCGGCAATAGGACCTGCAATGCCGATATCGAACAATGCCGTGCGTGTGGGAATCGGGCTCTTAATGCGGATGAAGGCTCCGAATGTGCCGATCAAGCTTGGAAATGGAATAAAGAATGGCAGGGTCGCGTGCACCCGATAATGCCGGGCGCAAAGGTAATGTCCCATTTCGTGCGCAAGCAATATGAACATAAGGCTGAGCGAAAAAGAAAGCCCATGCATCAACCTTCCCGGAGCCTGCCACATCCACTCGATTGGGAACAGAGGAATATTCTCATCATTAAACGAAAAAGCCGGTTGGTGAAGCGCGAAATTGGCGTAGATGCGTGCGCCCACGGTTAGCGTGCTCAGGAACGTCGCCGCCAAAAGCAGGAGATGCAACCCCCAGCGCTGGCGCGGCGGCCGTGTGACCCAGACCTGGGGCTGAGCCTGTTGTTCCCATTCAAGGGCAGTCGGAAAAGGGGATGTGGGTTCGGACATGAGGAACCTGAGGTCAGAGGTTCGAGGGCAGATCGCAGAGGTGAGGGTTGCTTCCGCAATCTGACCTCCGCCCTCTGCGATCGCGAGAGCAGCTAGTCAATCGACTGCAGTTCCTTGCCCGGCTTAAAGCGGACAGCCTTGCCCGGCGGAATGGAAACTTCCGCGCCCGTGCGCGGATTCCGTCCGATGCCAGTCTTGCGCGGGCGCACGTTAAATACGCCGAAACCGCGCAATTCAATGCGGTCGCCGGCGGAGAGCGCCTTCTTCATGCTCTCGAAGACGGTTTCGACCGCCAGCTCCGCCTTGGTCTTGGTGATCCCGGTGCGGTTGACCACTTCGTTGATGATGTCAAGCTTAATCACGGGTATCTCCCGTCTCCCAAGGATTAGCGTTCCTCAAGTCATTGATGCTAAGGGAGATAGGTTGGATTGTCAACCGGGGGATCAATCTCGTAATATGGCAGACACCAGCCCAAGCAATTTGTAATCGGTAATTTGTAATTTGTGATTGAACCCCTTCACCATCCGGGGCATCCATCCAGAGCAAAATTACCAATTACAAATTACCAATCACAAATTCCCAAGGAGTTTCATGATCAAGAGTGACCGCTGGATCCGGCGCATGGCGCAAGAGCACGACATGATTAATCCGTACTCCGAAAAGCAGGTGAGCGCGGGAGTGATTTCTTACGGCGTGTCGAGTTACGGATATGACTTGCGCGTGGCCGACGAGTTCAAGATTTTTACCAACGTCAACAGCACCATAGTCGACCCGAAGCATTTCGACGAGCGCTCGTTCGTGACCGTGAATGCCGATGTCGCCATCGTGCCGCCGAATTCGTTTGCGCTGGCGCGCTCGGTCGAGTACTTCAAGATTCCCCGCGATGTGCTGACCATCTGCGTGGGCAAGTCGACCTACGCGCGCTGCGGAATCATCGTAAATGTCACGCCCTTCGAGCCGGAGTGGGAAGGTTTCGTCACGCTCGAGATCTCAAACACCACGCCGCTGCCAGCCAAGATCTACGCGAATGAAGGCCTGTGCCAGATTCTCTTCTTTCAGTCCGACGAGGTCTGCGAAACGAGTTACAAGGACCGCAAAGGAAAATACCAGGCGCAGAAGGGGATCGTGCTGCCGAAACTGTAGGAGTGCGCCTGGCTTCGGGCTCCGGTCGGAAGCCGACACCTACTTCCGGCCGTTCTCGCCTTCCTTGAACATGTACTT
>JBEKXC010000357.1:0-5473 GCA_049512435.1 Terriglobales bacterium
GTTTCAATTCACCTAAACCCGATTCCCCGGTTTTTGAGCCGAAATTGTACTAATTGGTTACCCTGCAAATGAACTTCGTCGTCCTCTATGCTCGCGTCTCCAAGGATACCTGCCGAACCTGCGGCAAGACGGAGGCTTCGCACGATCAGACGATAGCCCACGATTTCAAGGGCCAAGATCCCGAAGCCCAGTTGCAGCCTCTGCGCGAGATGTGCCGGACACGGGGATGGACAATCGAGCACGAGTACGTTGACCAGGGTTGGAGCGGTGCCTCCGAATCTCGGCCGGCTTTCGATCAGTTAATGGCCGCGGTCGACGCCACGGACCCGAAAAAGGTTACCACGCGGAAATTTGATGGGGTGATCGTGTGGAAATTCGACCGTTTCTTCCGTTCGACGCCGCACATGCTCCGGGTGCTGGACAAATTTAACGCCAAGGCAATCGAGTTCATCTCTCAGACGGAGCAGATCGATACCTCAACTCCGGTCGGGCGCCTGGTCTTCACATTATTGGCTGCGATCGCGGAATTCGAGCGCAGTTTGATCGCCGAACGGATCAAAAACGGCATGAAGAAGCTGGGAGCGAAGAAGCCGGGTCCCAAGATCAGCAAGTTTGGACCATCCCGCACAACGCTTTGGCGCCGAGCTCAGAAGGGCTAGACTTGCCTTATGAGCGCTTCTCCCCGCCCAATTTGGAGATTTCCTCACGCTGCCAGGCTTCGCAAGGCCGTAGAGGTTCGCAGGTACTACGAAGCAGCATTTATGCGCAGAAGCTATAGAATTGAGCGGCGGTCCGGGCCTAATTCGGGGCGAAATTTCTCCGGAATCGTTTTCATTTGCCTGGAATGCGGCCATGAGATCGCCGTAATCGAGTTCTCCAGAAATCTCAGCGAATCAGGCAATCCGCGGACCCAAGCGGCAGCCGCCATGAAACTCCATCAGAAGCAGGAGCACGCGCGATGAGTTTTCAGGGCAACAGCTTTACGGGCAAATTTGGAGGGAATCTTGGTCCAAAACTACGATTACTTCAGGCCATCCCGGTGCTTGTTGAAAAAGATGCGTTCAACCATACGATCGTCTGGTGGGAGGAAACCGAGGAATTTGGATACGGAGATTCAGTCGGCGAAGCGATGGATGATTTTGGGCGATCAGTTGTGGAACTCTATTTTACCCTTAATGGCGGCGATAGGCTTGGCCCAGGACTAACACGAATTAAGAGCGTAGTGGCGCAGTACATTGTTCCGCGTACTGCGAAACCCTAGCTTTCCGATCCTTCCGGGTGATACCCTTGGATCACAATGAAAGATACGAAGAGCAAGAAGACCCAAGTGACCCCCATCACCCGTGAGTACGAACGCCGAGTGTTTGTCCGATTCGACACTTCAGGGAAGGCGCTGGTCCGTAAAGCCGCCGCCGCGAGCGGCATGAGCCCCTACATCGCGCATTTCGCCAGTGAGGCGGCCCGCAGTGGCAGGAAAGTGCCGCCCACGCCTGTGACGGCAAAATCTGCCGGCGTGTTCGCGCGATTCGATGATTTGAAAATCAAACGGATGGTTTCAAAAGCCGCCAAGGCCAGCGGAATGAGCCTGAGTGCCTATTCTGCACACTTTGCGCTCGAGGCGGCCAAAAGTGGTAGAAAGTGGATGCAGGGCCAGTACAAGACGCAAGTGGCCTAGAGAGAAGTTTTGCAAAGGCCGATCCCTCCATCGTAAAATAGGGATCGAACGCAACAAAGCGGACGGTGAGCCTCCGAGAGGAGAACTTCACTGGCCGCTTTCTTATTTTCTTGCCACGTTTTCTGATCCGCCCTCGATACGTGGCCTACGAGGCGCGGATGATCTCCGCTGGAGTGAATGGGTATTGTGGCACTGGTCGGAATCGTACATTTGGGGAGGTTGGCAAGCTGAGGGAAGGCTTCAGCAAGTGGGCCGAAACCTTGTGTGTTTTGCCAAGTCCCGTCATCACGATACACAATGAAGTTACTAGGACCATAGTCCACGTAGCATTTTTCTGGCGAGATTTGTTTGTCAATTGGCACCTCCTTTCTGAGATTCGCGGCATTCGAACTAAAAGCGGGCACTGACCTCATAAATCAGTGTCCGCCTTTTTCTTTTTTGGGAAACGGAATCGCGGCTCTTCAATTTTCTCGCTCACCGCCGCGGCGGAGGAGGTCTTTCTCGGATTTCTGGACTGGCGCGGATCACTTTGGCCAAGCCTTTCTAAGCGACTTGCCGGATGCCCCGCCCCACCAACCCACGATTGCTCAAGGCTTCGGGGATTTCGTAGCCGGCAATCCAGCCGATCGGAGTCTTTCCGCCGTCGGTTGGGTTGTAGACGAGCAAGGTATTTGAGCTACCGAATGGCTCAAAGCGACAGCCGCCCTTGACCATGGTGTTCGTCATTTCCTTGAGGTTTCCCAGATCATCGCCCTGCAACGTGCAGATGGTGTGCGTGTTGGGCAATTCGAGCCAAACATTGAAGTGTTTTACGGGAGTGGTTTCTGCCATATTCTACCTCCAGAGTGGGATTGCTAGACGCACTCTGGGAGCAGAAATGCGTCCGCAACGAGCACTATATCGCAGAAGTCTCTCGGGCGAACATGAAACGAAGGAGAAAACAGTTACTTTCAAAGCAGTATAAAAAAGTGAGAAAGATTCAATCTGTTCAAAAGTGAACAATGGCTTATTTTCTATGTGTCACGTCTCCAAAAGCGAAGAGATCATGCCCTTTCAGTACCGGACGCTTAGTTTTGCCCATCACAAGATCCTTTCTCCGATTCGATAATTGCCGCAAGATTGCGTAACGCCTCGCCGCGTCTGCCGGTTGTGACCCAGCCCGTTTCCTTGACGCGAGCGACCCAAATATCGGGATCAGACTTCCGCTGATTGAGAGTGATCGTCACTGGTAACAGGCTCATACTTACCATCTCCTCACTGAGTTTTATGGGCTTGGGTAATCACATGCCCTCGGTTGCTCTCTCAGCTTCCTGTTCCTCCATCGCACACTCTAGGCAGATTTGACAGACGTTGCAGTAACCGTGCTTGCAAGCGACGCCTTCTCCGCAAAATCCGCAGCGGTAATTCGGTCTTTGCTTTGGCTCTTTCATGCTCACCATCTCCTCACAGAGTTTTTCGGGCTTGGGACCCATCCCACTGAACTATTTCGTGCCACAACTTCATAGAAAAGAAGCGCTTCGAGTAAGTAGGCTAGAGCTTGAGCGAGATATTCTTGATGTTGACTTCCATACTTACCATCTCCTCACTGAGTTTTATCCGGGTTAACCCTTAAAGCTCTTGTTTGCTCGTGGCTAACTGTTCGTGCGTTTTTCTCTCGCAAAAGTTGGCGATGTCGCGCAGACATGTTTTTTCGTATAGCGTGTCGTCTAATGGAAAGTAGGCGAAGCATCGCCATGCGCCGTACCACTTGACTTCGCCCAGATCCATTTCTCCATCATTAGCGACAACGGTCCAGCGTTTCGTTTTGCGCTGCGGAGGCTGTTCGCATTCGCGCGTGTAGATGTGTTTCCCAATTGATTCGATTTCATGCGTTGCCATGCTCACCATCTCCTCATCTGAGTTTTATGGGGCTCATTTTCTACGTGTCCCGTCTCCGAACTTTGAGCCGAGCGGGTCCCTACCCGAACTTCTCCCTTTGCTCGTGGTCAGACTGATCAAATTCATCGTCGTGCCGCAGCAGACCGGCCAGCCGTGTGCCAGGTAGTGAGAGAAGAGCTCCCGTTCCACCTCGAAACTGTTCTGACACTCGCCGCACCTAACCTCGTAGCGCTTCCCCTCGCAAACATCTGCGGCGATGGCGTCATGAACGCCGAGTAGCTGCTTGATGTAGTTCATTTCGTTCTCGGTCATGCTGCCTCGTTTTCTTCCTGATCTCTACTCACAATCCCATAGAGATACCTTTCCCTCTCTAGCATCTCCAAAGTAAGTTTTCTTTTGCATTTGGAACAGCATTTACGCCATTGGAGGAAATCTAGTTTCTGACCGGGTGCAGTGGCGTCCCATGCCGTTACAAATCTAGCTCGGGGAACTTCGGTGCCACACTTGGCAATCAAAGTGGAATTTTCAGTCAATGGCAATTCTGATCCAATAAGATGAGGAGTCATGCCGCTTTCTCCGGTAGTCTCTTGCTGCCTTTAGCAAAATTGCAGCCTAAGTGCGCCGCTTGAATATTTTCTGCCCTGTCATCCGCCCGCGCCGAGTTCATTCCTTTCGGCTTGATGTGATCCGGCACGATTCCCGTCAAGGTTGCGAAGCTTGTCTCGCACAGGCCACATCTCCCATGCTGTTCCTCAATCTTCTTCAGTAAGACTTTTCGCATTTCCGCATTCGACAGTTTGTAACGGTAGCCGTCAGGATGGTCAGCGAATTCATCTCGGATTCGTCGCACGCCCATTCTGACCGTTTCCCACTTTGGATGATTCGTGCGTTTGTAGGTTCGGACACGATGACAGGAGCATGTCCAGTTTCTATGAATCGGGCAGCGTTCTGAGGGAGAGAGAATCATGCCGTTTTCTCCTGTTTTGTACAGAGGTGACAGCGGAGTGTCGATATTTTGTCTCGAAAATCCATACCAAGCAGCAGTTTCCCACCGTGGCCGCACTCCATCCAAAATTCCCACCAGCCATCACTGAGATGTGTGAGACTTACGACCTTACATTTTGGTCTCCTGGCAACTTTCACATCGCCCTCCACAACACATTCAGGCGGACTGTTTCCCACTTAGAGCCCTTTGGTTGTTTACGTCCTTGAGTGCGATGACAAGGACACTTGTAGTTCTTGTGAAGTGGGCAACGTTCTGAGGGAGATAAGATCATGCGCGTTTCCTAGCCGTCTTTCTCGAAATCTCGGCGACGAAGCGATTCCATGCATATTGATCCATCAGTTCGGGGTTGAGGACGCGCGTTTGATCAATGTCGAAGTGGCAAGTTGGCGCATACTGGCTTGCCAACCGTTCATGATGATCCCGAATCGCGTGGACTACGGCGAATGCCCCATCTGAGGATTTGTATTCCGTGCTTCCACTTAACCCGCAACCTTCGCAAACCCATTCCTGCTTCGTCACAATTTCTTCTCCTTTTTCATGGTGGGCACATCTCACCTTTACGAAGAGATTTCATGCGGTCCTGTCCATCATTCCAGCGTGAACAGCCTGCTCATAGGCCGCTTTGGCCCAGCTCTCTGGTCGATTCATCAGGCGCGCAAAAATCTTCAGTTCTTGATTTTCGGCCCAATCTGGCATCCCGGCCTTGCCCTTCTCGAGGCAGTATTGAAACAAAATTGCCTGTTCCCATGGCTGCAATTTCTTCATCACAATCCTTTCAAAATCGCATGCAAACTAAACCCAAACACAACTCCCACTAGAAGCAGTATCAAGGTATGAAGATAGTTGAATTTAGGCGGTGCAGGGATCACTAGTAATCGGATGTAGGGCTTCTCATCTAACTCATCGATAGAAGA
>JBEKXC010000358.1:0-3082 GCA_049512435.1 Terriglobales bacterium
AACCTTGCCGCTGCCCATCTGCGCGGCGCCGTATGCAAGTTGCGAGTAAACGTTCTGGACGTGCTGGTCGTGGCAGGTGGTGCACACGACAAATACATCGTTTGGATTGGTATCGCCAGAGGTGACGGCCATCGCGCTGACCGCCGGGATGCCGTAACTCGCAACGAAATTACCATACGTTGTGCCAGTGGCGACAGTGTAGGTTGCAACGGTGCCAGAGACGGTTACGGTTAGACCGTTACCCAGAGCGGCGGCGGCAACCGCACCCAGGTTCGCCAGTGGGCCGAGGGGGTGATCGTTGGAATAGTCGCCGAGCGTGCCACCGTCGTTGCCAAGCAGGGTTGGGATCTGGTTGGGACCATAGAGGGTAACCGAGACTAGTCCGTTGGAACCTTGACTCGTAGCAAAGTTCAGCAGGCCCCACGCTTGCTCGTAGGAAACGCCGCTCATCATGGCGCCCTTGGAGACGTTGCCGTCATGGCAGCTCAAGCAAGTGACCACGCCCGTGTACACAGCGCCGCTGCCCCAGTTCAGGCCAGAGATGCTGGTTACGTAGCTACCATCAAAGGTGATCGTGCCGCCGGCATAACCGGTCTCGATCGCGCTGGTGTCGGTGCCCCACAGGCCGCTATCGCCTTCTGCCGTGCCGTTGGGAGTGGTTCGTTGATACCCGGGTACACCTGAACTACCGAGGACGCCGCCAGAGCCGCGTCCGCCGCTGTGTGGAGCATGGCAGCCCGCGCAGCCACGCCCGCCGTTTTCGTGCGCGCCCATGACATCACTGGTTGGAACGTAATTGAGATTGCCGATTACGCCGGCACTTGCCATGGCCAGAGTACTAACAAGAGCTACAAATAGAGCTGCTAGCGCTAGCTTTTTCACTTTGTAAATCCTCCTGTTTGATTTCTTGCACGTTCGAGCGTTCGGCCAAAGTCTAGTGCTCTCAGAAGCTAAGTTCAGTACCGCAAGTCACGTGCAGACGTGCCGAACTTCACAGGCGCTTGTCTATGTTGCGGATCACGCTTGTAAGTGACGGCTGTCACCATCGAGAGTGAATCGGGGTTGTTCAATCTCGCAAGATGAAGAGTCGATGACTGATCGTGGGTGTTACTGCCGCGAAGTGAAGTCGATCACGATCGCACTAGGATCGGGGCTCGAACTCCGAGGATTTACACGAATGTCGTCCCGCCAGGAGTAACTGAACCGAACCGCGCTCTCCAGTCCAACTGAGAAAAACGGTACTCCGTCGATACCCACCGGAATGCCTGTGATGTAAAAGGTGGCGTTCGGGGGAGGGGCGGGCTGAACCCGGTCGATATCCGCTAGCACACTACGCGAACCCGACGAGGCAAGCTGCCAGGCACTGATATTGTGTTGAACTGCAACAAACGACAGCGCACTAATTGCAAAAACCCAACTGAGGCAGATCTTCGGATTACTGAACATCTGCCCGAGAAGCACAGCGATTAGAATCGCAATCCCAATCGAGCCAAAATTTAAAGCTCTGGAAAAAACCAATCCTGGATCCGGGGCCCGGAAGTAAAAGTGGGCTGGGAGGGCTGCGATAAACACCCAAATCAAGCAAAACCAGGTGATGCGTCTCGAAGTCAAGTTCGGTTTTGCGAGCAGACACAGCGCCAGAAAAATGGCGGCCGTCACTCCGGCAGCTAAGCTCAGGGTTCGGTCGTCCGTATGAATCCACCAGTTGTAGCCAAACAGCGTTTCTCCAGGTGCGCGAACGAGAACACCGATCAGAGACTGCATTGTAAATAGCCGCGCGATTGGAGTGCCCGTTTCGGCGCGGTATCCTCCGATCCCGCCCAGCGTGTAGAACCGATGGAGCCACATCAGCATAGGAACTGCTATGTAACCAAGCAGTGCTGCGAATCTCTTCGCGGGCGGAAGCCGCTTCGTTCGCTCATTCCGCGGTATCAATTCGAGCGCCAACCACAGGACCGGGATTACATATGCGCTTTCCTTCGAGAGTATGGCAAGCACAAACAGGAGAATTGCCATCCCGTAGGAACGGACTTGGCCTGTTCTTCGGAAGCGCGCCGCGAATACCAGGGACCACATTCCCAATGTGGTCGCCAGCTGATCGAACCGGCATGCGATCCATGTGATGGCCTGAACGTTGACAGGAAGAAGGGCGAAAACGAGCGAAGCTGCCACACAAGTATCATTCCTGAGTCCGATCTCTTTGCAAAAGAAGAAGACCGCCGCGATGCATAGCAGATGAAGCAAGATATTCGTAAGGTGGTACCCAGGAGCCCAGTTGTGCCAAAGTCGATAATCCAGAAATAGACTGAGGAAACCAAGCGGGCGATAGAAGATGTAGGTAGTTCCATCGAACTGTCCTTTTGTAATCTGTGGCCATATCGCTGTCATGAACGAATGCCGGACCAGGTTAAGATGATCAAAATCGTCGCTTATGAAGAAAAACGGAACAGTTGTGATATATGCCAAGGTTCCCACGGTGAGTGCGACCAGTAAACCGGCTGATCCCTTTGCTTCTGGTGCCACCAGGTTTATCCGCCCATCTCTTACCTGCTTGGGGCGAGGCAACTGTCGGAGTAATGTCAACGCGAAGAAGACGACCGCGATGTTCTGGAATAGATTGAAAAGCCGCACTGAGTCGCCAATTCGGCCAAAACTTAACGTGCATAGCAGTGCCGAGAGCAGCAAGGTCGTGCCAATCGCCAGATAAAAATCGCGTGAGGCAAATGCGCGAAACCAAGGCTGAGAGCCCGGCGGAGGTGTGGCGGACGAAATCGAACTCTCCATGTTTTCTTCAGGGATGTGCTGAATGCTGCACCTGAACGCCTTCGGATGCAATCGTCAGAAGAGGCAACCCTGTTGGATCTCTGCGGGCGCGCGGCGTAGCGGCCACGCAGTAGTTTTCCACGACACAGTATCTCACGTCGGAGGTGAACCACACTGAAAGCAAGCTTCACAACTAAGACAGGCTCAAAAAGCAAACAGGCTAGTACGCCGTTCCGACATTAGTGGCGCCGTAGTACTCGCTCGACAAATCGAAGTGGCACTGCTGGCAGAACCGCATAGTGGACGGTTCGTCATACGG
>JBEKXC010000359.1:0-3071 GCA_049512435.1 Terriglobales bacterium
CAAACCCCCAGGGGAAAGAACAACACCAAGAGAATTCCCGTTCATCTCTTCCTTTTTCTTTCTCGCCCTACTGCTCATTAATTAAGAGTACTAAACTGTCTCAGAGATGTTGGCACGGAGGGTAACGGGCACTGCTGGAATCTGCTTGGCTAACCACGGGTAAGGAAAACCTACGCGTGTCGTGGCGCGGTAGATGTCTGCAGTTTTCTTGAAATCTTTCCCACGCGTACTCTTGGGTGCTGATTTCTTGTCAAGTGCTTGCCACAGGTCGGATTCTTCTTCCCGTAGCAATTCCTCAGTAGTGCTCACTTCTTGAGCCTGTTCAATTACTTCCTCTTTTTCATCGTTATCAACAAACGTCACCGCATCCTGAGTTTTCAGTAGAGCAGTGTTGCGTTCTGGGTTGTCGTAGTCATCTTTAAGGTAATCTGGTGGTGCCTTCCGTGAGGAACGTTGGGCATCTTCCACTGCTTTCTCTGAAGCCAACCTGCTGCGCTTGTCTAGTGCGTCGTTAGTGTTCCCAGAGAAGATACTGCTCCAGCCTCCACCTTCATCACTGCCTTTGGCTCCTGCCGCACGCAAGGCGTAGAGAGTCGCTCTCCACTCCATCCACTCTTGCTCTTGTTCCCTCATCTTGCTTAGTTCTAGGTTTTTCTTTGCGGCAGATTCGTTAGACGCCTTTGCAAGACGCAGCTCTTCCTGAATCTTGAAATACTTTAGAAGTGGCTCTTTACCATCATGGAATTGCACGCGCCATCGATTGGGTGTTTTAAATCCCGCCGTGATAGCGCTATCAATACCGTCAATTTTGCCTCGCCGTTTCGTCGCAATCTCTTCAACGATGTCCTCATTGTGAAACCTAATAGAATCTGCCATTTTCAAAACCTCAAAGGTATTTTACTCCCGTCTCATTCTCGTGGAAAACCTCATGGACAGCACGCAGGTCGGGATGGCAGGCACCTCTTAGTACGACCCGTACGGAGACTCTCTGTTTTGCGACGCAATTGTCACGGGCAACCTAATCCTTCAACTTCGTAGCATGGTCAACTACCACTTCAATAAGTTCACGGAGAGTTTTGCGTAGTACTTCTAGATCGTGCGTTTTGCTGTGTTCCGTAAAGGCTGTTTTCCATCTCTCCATTATCTGTTCTTTCTCAACGAATTCGCGTATAAATAATCGGGTATATATCACCGCGTAGAGAAGATGTTCGCACCTCTCTTCCGTAGAGTCTTCCTCAATCGTAGTCTCGCGGCCCAAGCATCTGTTCAAGATCGATACATTAGCAGCCTCAAACAAAGCGCCTATAAGTTCTCGATATTCCTCCTTCGCATTGTCATCAATCCAGTGTTCCTTCTGTGATCGTTTCGCCAACTCATGACCGTAACGAACACCCACGAGTGGCCCGAGCGCACCCCACACTGCAAGAATTATCGTAGAGACTAAGAAAGGGTCCATTAGAACGTTTAACTCAGCGGCCACATTTTAAATGCTTCGGCTATCAGCTCGTCTTGTATCTCCGCTTCAATCGGCGTATCGGTGCCAATGGCTGACAACATCAGCACCGCAGCCTCTCTTCTCTTTTCTGCTGACATGGTGGGCCGCTTTTTTCTAAAACCTGCGATGGCAGTCCGCAACATTCTCTGCCTTATATCAAATGGCATTTTTTCTCCATCTGCCCACGGTGTTAAGTACCATCGAAATCGCAGCCAACGAACAAGGAAGAAAATTGCCGCGAGACCAACGACTAGGCCGACAGCGAATCCAATGCCATTCCAGATCGCATCCATAGTTACCTAAGCCAGAGGAGGGCTTCGAGTCGATCCTCCCCCTTCAGTGGTAACGATTGGAAGATAACCGAAGTAAGTTCTGCCACCTGCTGGCACACTGTGCTGTGCACGGACGAGCGGGCTTTAGTCTTTCCCCATTACCCTTGTAATCTTGCCCGACGATTGCCGACCCAGCCACACTGCTGTCGAGGTGGGTGTTATGAAGCCGTTGTCGCTCTGCGCTGGTGTTATCGTTCTTCTCTTTGCGTTTGCCACCTCGTGCAGTTCTAGATTTAGCGGAGACGACATTGTAAACACTGAAGCGGCTATCAAAACTGATTTTGAGAAGCGGGGTTTTACAGTTGAACAGGTCAGTCTAATCAAAGAATCTGACAGGCGATTGTCTGGTTTCGTAAGGTTCAGAAAATCCGAAGGCTTGCTCAGCAAAGTTAAACTCACCAAGGACTGCACTGCGACTATGGGCGTGGATTCCTCACAGTACATTTGGGAATGTAAATAAAGGGCAGACAATTCCGCTGCGTTAGTTTTCATGTGCCTATCCGTGGTTGTTAAACCTCACCGTCGCGGCGAGTCGGGTGCTACAATCCGCGCATGGCTGCTAAGACGCGAAAAAGAATCAGGGGTGTTGTTCTGATTGACGCCGTGGCGCGGTCCCGCAGCGAACAGCAGGAAGCAACTCCACTGGGCAGCCGTGAAGACCTAACCCAGGAGAGGAGAACCGCCATGAAGGGCATGCGACACAGCGAAGAGCAGATCATCGCCATCCTGAAGCAAGGCGAGGCAGGATTGACGACGGCGGAGAAACGGACCACCAGAAACACAACAGCCGCACATGAGCGAAGGCTCACAGTGCGGCTATTTTGTCTTCGAGAGTCCTGCTACCGTTAGTGTTGTTCTACGTAACTCAAACACGTTTCGTTACCTTTACTATCAACGCTTATCGAACGGCATGCTGACGGAGTTGGAGTCCCAGCAGTCGTTGCGACTACTCGTTGCGTAGCTGGCGCAACTGCAGGCGCCTGCGTTGAAAGAGGATTAAAGGCCGCTACGGTAAAGTCGTATCCCTTTCCGTATATCCCCTTTACCGAATCAGGAGATCCGACAACATAAATGATGTATTCGCCCTTCTTCAGGGTTTCAGTGCCCAACTGAAACTTGTTGCCTCCGAGTGGAGTTACATGCGTCTTCTGAATCGCCTCGGCCCGTATACCGTTCTTACCTCCGACAATACCACCACGGGATTCGACCTCTAATTCTCGACGGTCGCTCTTCCCATCCATCTG
>JBEKXC010000360.1:0-3060 GCA_049512435.1 Terriglobales bacterium
TTGGTGCGGCGTCCAGGAGCAGAGAGTCTTGATTGGCTTGACGAGCTTAATTACTAAGAACCCGCCCATGCCTCCGAAGTTCAATCGCCGCCGCGCCCTGTTCGTACTGGGCAAGATTGACGAGATTCTGGCCTGGGAGCAGCGCAAGGAGACAGAGAGGGACACCAAGTTCGTGGAACTGGGGCGCTACCTATGCGAGGTGCGGGCGGGACAGTACTGGAGGCTGGAGGAACTAAAGTGCTTCGACGAGTTCCTGGAGAGGCGGTTTCCGGGGTCGCGGCGGAAGGCCTACTACCTGATGTCGATTCATGAACACCTGCCGCCGCAGGCAAGAAAGCAGCTGAAGGAAGTGGGATGGACGAAGGGACTGGAGTTGGCCAAACTGGCCAGGAGGGACAGGCAGCACTTCGATTGTGCAACCTGGTTGCACCGGGCACGGGAAATGCCCAAGGAGCAGTTTAAGCAGGAGGTCGAGAAGGAACTGACGGGGCGGGAAACGGAGCCCTGGGAAATTATCTATTTCAAATTGTACAAGAGCCAGACCCCGGTCATTGAGCGGGCGATCGAGACGGCAGCTCTGATGTTGGGCAGCGACCGATCTCGAGCCTACTGTTTGGAAATGATCTGCGCGGATTTCCTGGCCGGGGCCAACCTGGACAACGGAGATCCGAAGATGCTGCTGTTCTCGATGACGAGGTTCTTTAAGTTTCTGCCTGAAGAGCAGCGGCAGGCATTTCTGGGGGGACTGAGCGAGAAGGCATCGTGAGCCCAGTACGCTCCGACTCTTCCCACTTGCGGCCGGATCCGACGTCCTACGAGCGGCTGCGGCAGCAGATCCTACGGCGCGACGGCTGGCGGTGTCAATCGTGCGGCACCATGTCGAACCTGGAGGCCCACCACAAACAGTTTCGGAGTCATTCCGGCGATAATTCCGAGCAGAACCTGATTACGCTTTGCACCGCTTGCCACAACATTGCACATCACCGCTGAAACAAACAAGAGGTTTGCTCCAGATGTGTTACAGAGTGAACCGTTAAATCTTAGAGAGGCTGACTGGCCGATTTGACTGGTTGCCCCAGTTCCGGGCGCCAGCCAGCAGTAGCGGCAGAGCGAATTGTGGATTCCCGATGCATTGCGTCCGATTTGTCCTCGAAGGACATGTTTTCGGGAATCAGCTACCGGCCGACCGACACTGTGATAGACAAATCCGGCCCGCGCCATCTCCTTTGGCCGATACAGATTTCTGCCGTCGATCACGATAGGATACTCAAGACTGAACGAAGCTTCTCCAGATCCAACTGCGCGAACTGCTTCCACTCGGTCAGGATCAGCAGCGCGTCGCAGTGGGAGGCTGCCGTATAAGAGTCGGTAGCGTACAACATGTTGTTATTCTCGTCCAAGACTTCTTTAGCCTCGGGAATCGCCACTGGAAAACACAACTCCCGCGTCAGGCCAAGAGTTTTGCCCGATCAGCCCGCCAGACGAGTGGCCCGAGAGAGAATGGAAAGCCCGGCCTCAGCGGAATCGGGATTCAATCCGGAAAGCCGTTGAGCGATCCGGAATTTTCGGTCCGATCGCCCCATTTGGCCCTGCAACACTTCCGCTCCTGTGTCATGGTTATGCGGATACAGCTCGACCCGAAATTCCATGGGTTCCAGCACATTTCGGAAGAGTTCAGGCGTCACGCCTTGCCCCGGTTCATGATGAATTTCGGAGGCGAGAACAATGGATTGCTCCTCGCGTGAGCGATGAAAGCCTTTTTTGAACAAAAGGTAAAGCGGCAATCGAAAATTCCAGGCGAGCTTGGCCAAGCCTCTAAAATTCCACGCGCTTAACTGGGGGTCATGATCGGTGACCAAAATGCCTCCTGGAGCAACCAATCGGGCCGCCTCAGCCAGGACTTGGTCCATGTGGTCACAATGATGCAGAGCGGCATTTAGCGCCACAATGTCGGCAAAGCCCGAGATGAAGGGAAGATCGTGAGCATCACCCAACAGCGGCATATAACCCAACTTTCGAGCAATTTCTAAGGCGCCAGGGGAAACATCCACGCCGATAAGCAGCTTGGGGTGACCGCCCACCGTCGCAAAGATGTTTCCCGGACCGCAACCAACATCAACGACAATTTTGTCGTCCCACGATCCTGAAGCGGCTTGCCACCGAGAACGAAAGCGGTCGCTACGGTGGCAGTACTTGAGGTAATTCTCAGCCCACTCGGGATGATTGAAATAACGGCGATTGGCATCGAGCCCAGTTGTTTTCTGTCGGATTGGACAGACTGGAAGATCTTCGTTGCTCCAGTCAACTCTTGCACCTTCCCGTAGAAAAGGGGTAAGTCTTTGTTTAACTGAAATCGCCATAGGCGTCTTGCTCCTTGCGCGAAAATGCTTTTTTGGCCGAGGCCAACCTGGACAGCGGAGATCCGCAGATGCTGCTGAATTCAATGATGAGATTCTTCAACCTTCTGCCCGGAGAGCAGCGGCAGAAGCTCCTGTCCTGCCTAGATCAGAAAGCTTCGTGACCGGAATTCTTCCGAAGCGTCCACGCTTGCGGTTAGATCCCCACTCGTTACAGGAGCTTTGTCGCCAGGTCTCAGCACGAGACAACGGGAAATGCCAAATCTGTGGCTCAAGAAACAATCTGCAGGTGCACGGCCAGCAACTACGGAGTCAGCAGGGTTCGGATGAGGATTCTAATCTAATCACGCTGTGCGCGGGATGCCATGCACAACCACATGGCAGCCGTAGTAAGAACTATCGGATAAGGGAATGACCAAAAACCTTACGCAGTAAGCAGCAGGCATCTCGGTCGCTGTCGGGACATGTCTCATTGGGCATGGCCATCTACCATCCTTCACCTCTCCTCAGGTGCCCTTCTGGTCTCTTCCCTCCCTTATCGATCCGCCCTAGTATTTGTTTGTTAGGCCACGTCGTCGGACTTTGGTGGTGAGATCGGATAAGGACAATGTCCCGTGTTACACTTCCCCCCGTTGTGCCTCTTCTTGTTTTGTCGGGTCTATACCTGATTTCCCTTGGCTGCGGGGGCTTACCGTCTGGCAAG
>JBEKXC010000361.1:0-3047 GCA_049512435.1 Terriglobales bacterium
CCGCAATGTCGTGAAGCTCGGAGGCAAATTCCACGCCGATGATTCTGCGGAATGGCAAGTCGGAAGCCTGCAACAGAACCCTACCCTTTCCCGAACCGAAATCGATAAACACAAAATCCTCGTAACGAATCGGCAGCGCGGCCAGGGCTTCATGAATGATCTTCGTAGAAGTGGGCCAATAGGCGCCAGCATAGACCCAGTTCGGGCTGTCAATCTTGAGATCGGTGAGATGCACACGGGTGCTGGTCTCAACCCCATAGCGGAGATCGAATTCATCCTGCACCACAGGACGATTAAAAATTTTCTTGGCCCTCTTATATTCCGCGATCAGGGTCCAGGGTCCGCGCAAACACGCCCATACCGTTCCGAGCACTCCTCTTTCTTTGAGCGCTTTTTTGACTCTGGGCAGAATCGTCTTACGGATTTTCGGCATAAGCTGACATCTTCAATGTGGTCTTTCAAATTTGAAATTGAAATTGGAATTTTAGTTCTTGACGGGCTTGCCAAACCTCTCGGCAGTAGCAAACATGAGCCGCACGGTGTCCATATCTTTCGCTTGCACCTTGCTGGCCGGAACCTTGCGTCCCGCGATTCTCTGAAGTTCCAAAAAGATCTCGATCAGCGCGAAGGAGTCGACTAAACCGGAAGAGACCAGCGGCGTGTCCTCGGTGATTTCACTTTTGCCCTTGATTACTTTTTCCGCAATGTAGCCGGTTAACTCCTTCATCATTTCGCTGCTATCTGCTACCTGCTCAACTCCCATGATTGACTTTCCCCAGGGCTCTGGTTGCCTTCGAGACCATTGTCTTTATGTTGCAAGTTCATCTTCATCTTTCTCTTCAATCTTTGCAAACCTGAATTCGGCCTCTCCCTAGCGTGATGGTGCCGATTGCTTGGGATGAGAGGAAAGAAACAGCCATCTTGCGGTGTTGTTTGCCCCGTCCCAGGAGTGCGCTACGCCTTTTTCCCAAATGAATTGGACTTCGACATTCTGGCCGTTGGGGGATGCGCAGCCCGTGGCAATATTACCCGTGTCGCCCGGCATGCCCGGAGTGGGCGCGTCGTTCGCGTTGTTGGGCTCATTATTCAAACATAGAGTCTGCGTGGTTTGAAACACAGTGCAGGCATTGGCAAGCGGTCCCGTCCAGTAGTTGAAAGTGTCATCGACCGTATCCAGATAGAAGGTAGCGGAAGAATACTTGGTCTTGCCGTAGTTGCAGGGCCACAAGTTTTCATCGAGCGTGCCGTGCCACTCTTGAACGGAAATGGGCGCGACCGCATTGCCCGGCACATCCACCGGAGGAGGCGCAGCCAACTGACCCTCCATCTGACCCGACGTGGGAGCAATCGCCGCCACGAGATCCGATAGTTCGACGCCGACGCGCTCCGTCATTTGCCCACCCGAGGACATGCCGGTAACGTAAATTTCATTGGGATTTACGTTGTACGGACCCATCAGACTGGTTATCAGCGCTCGTAGAAAGCCGGCATCGTCGGGGCAACCGGTGGCAGGTGGTTCGGTACACGTCCCGGCCTCGCCCGCGGAAAAAGCTGAGTCCATGAAATACGCATTCCAGTTCCACTGCCCCGAAACCGGGTCATAGGTGGAAGCCGGTTGAACCAGGATAAAACCGTACTCGTTGGCGATCGGTTGCCAGCCCCAATCTAGTGTGCTGGGATTACTCGGCGGAATATTGAACTTCGTTCCATGCAGCATCAGCAACATGGGCGGACTCGCAGGCAGAGCCGTTGGCACAAAGAGTTCGTAATAACGAGTGACGTTGTCCCAGGACATCGTGGCATCAATGGTCGTTCCGGCACCCACGGTCTGGTCCACCGGGCTTGAGGTGCTGGTGGTGTAGGAACTGTCGCCGTCGTAGACCGCCGTAATCGTGTAATCGCCGGTCCCTAACTTTGTAGTCGTGTAGGAGCTTACACCGCCGGAAAGCGCTAGATTCGCCAGCCTCGTGTTCCCATTGTAAAACCCAACTTTGCCAGTGACGGTGCCGCTGAACTCCGGCGCCACGCTCGCTGTAAAGGTCACAGACTGCCCAACATTTGACGGATTCTGCGAGGAAACCAAAGTGGTCGTAGTCGTGGCTGCGGTTACCTTCTGGCTCACCACATTGGACTTGCTGCCAGCGAAGTTTGAGTCACCGCCGTACACCGCCTGGATGCTATCCGTGCCACCCGTCGTTAATGTCGAGATCGTAAAAGTGGCCGAGCCACTACTCAGCGCCCCCGTTCCCAGTTCGTTCTTTCCCTGCATGAACGTAACGGTTTCCCCATTCGGCGGCGCAGGAGTAACCACCGCGGTAAAAGTCACCGGCTGCCCATAAATGGACGGATTCAGCGAAGACGAAAGAGTAGTCGTCGTGGGGGTCAGTTGCGCACTCAGGCTGGAAGCTGTTCCCAACAATAGGACGATCAGGATTCTAGGGATTTTCATACCGGTTCCGGCCTCGCTCTTGGCAGAAGTTGGGTTGATCTTGTTTCCCGAAGACCATCTCAATTTGTAAATACCCTTGGGAATTCTGTCCCACTCAACCTGGTTCGGACCAGTCGATAGGGGATACCGACTGCTTCAGCGCAGAATATCATCCCCAGTACCGTTGTCAATACCACCGAACTCTTACGACTTGATGGTTGCAAATTCCCAGCCCCTTTCGAGACGACGCGGCATCCCAGGAATTCTCGATGAGGTGCACCATAATAGGGAATTTATGTGCATTCTGTTGCACATCGAATGCTCCCCGAACAGTGTACCTGCCGACCCAGTCCCAGCCCGATGTCGTGTTGCTATTTGATTGCGCTTGACTTGCACCAATCCACTTCTGCAAGCTGGACTTACCAGGGCGGCCAAGTGCACCCCCCGGGCACTGTCGATGGCGTGATCTATCCATTTGGAAACGAAGGTGCTGGATTGAAGAGCAGCCATTCCCCAATGGCATGGGCGATCAGGACATTTATTATCTATAGGGGTTAACACATGATGAAACTGCGTGGAATAAGCTTGGTGGTTATTCTCGTTCTGTTGATTACTTTTT
>JBEKXC010000362.1:0-3045 GCA_049512435.1 Terriglobales bacterium
GGCTCATAGCGAAGAACGACGCATCCCGAGCCCATGGGGCGAGCTTCCAGAAGCTTCATCTTCAGCCGGTTCAGGTTGCGTCCGAATAGTGGGTTGCCGCTCCCCAGCACGATCGGGACAATGCCGAGGCGATACTCGTCGAACAGTCCCTGCTCCGTCAGAGTTGTGGACAGGTTGGCACTGCCAAACACGAACATGTTTCTATCCCCTTGGCGCTTCAGCTCCCTTACTTCGGACGCCGCGTCGCCTTTGACAAGTTTCGTGTTCTTCCATTCCGCCCGGTCAAGGGTTCGCGAGAAGACGAATTTCGGCAGGCTGTTCATGAAGTCGGCAACTTCACCCTGTGCCGATTGCCAGTACGCAGCCATGCCCTCATAGGTGACCCGCCCAAACAAAAGCGCGTCGGCCGAGCGTAACTGCTCCAGCGAGAAGCGTTGCTGGTCCTCGCTCCAAATCTCGTGGAGCCAGTCTAACGACCAACTCTCTGTACCCTCGAAGAAGCCGTCGAGGGTAATCAGATTCCACATGATCAGTTTTCTCATGCCAACCCGCCAAATAACGGGCCGTGTAATAATTACAGTGTAAATATTACACGGTTGTGTCTCTTTAACCACAACCGACACTGAGCATTATCAATGATTTGCAACCCCGCTCAGCGCCGTCAGAAAATCTACTCAATGCAAGGGACTGCCATTGTACATACATATTTACCTGCAAAATGTTTCACGTGAAACATCGTACATACACCTGAGCCCTAGCTCATTGAATCAGCGTCCCATTCCCATTCGGCTCTTCCGGAGGAATCACCACCGCCGCCGCCACCCGGTCTCCCGGCTCAACGTTCAGCAAACGCACCCCCTGCGCCGACCGCCCCGACTCGCGAATAAACTTCGATTCGATGCGGATGATCTTGCCGTACTGGCTGATCAGCATAACTTCAGACTTCTCAGTCACTTGCGAAATGCCGACGACCTTGCCGTTGCGCGCCGTGGTCTTGACGTTGATCACGCCCTTGCCGCCGCGATTGGTCAGCCGATACTCGTCGGCGGGAGTGCGCTTGCCGTATCCATTCTCGGTAACCGAAAGAATGAGCGAGCCCTTTTCCGGAACCAGGTCGGCGATTTCGGGTGCGACCTCGCCTTCTTTCAGAATCGCCTTCGCCTCCGGCTTGATCGTAGTAGCCATGCCGACAATGTAATCTTTCTCGGCGAGATTCATGCCGCGCACGCCCGTGGCGTTGCGTCCCATGGGGCGGACGTCGTTCTCGTCGAAGCGGATTGCTTGGCCATCATGCGAGGCAAGGAAGACGATCTGGTTGCCGTCGGTCAGCGAGGCGGCTACCAGTTCGTCGCCAGGTTCGATGTTGATGGCGATGATGCCGCGCGACATCACGTGCGAGAAGTCTTTCACCTCGGTCTTTTTCACTGTGCCGTTGTGCGTGGCGAAGAAGACGTAGCGATTTTCTTCTTCCAGATCACGCACGGCTAGCATGGTACGCACGGTTTCGCCCGCTTGCAGGCCCACCAGGTTGCCAACGTGCTTCCCCTTGCCGGCGGCGGCGATGTCGGGAATCTCATACACCTTCAGCCAGTAGACACGTCCGGTGTTGGTGAAAATCAGAATGTAAGCGTGAGTCGAGGCGATGAACAGATGCTCGACAAAATCCTCGTCGCGCGTCTTCATGCCGGTGCGCCCGGTGCCGCCGCGCCGCTGCATACGGTAAGTCGAGATCGGAGTCCGCTTCATGTAGCCGGAGTGGCTGACCGTGACCGCAACCTGCTCGTCGGCGATCAAGTCTTCCAGCATGATTTCCGCGGCTTCGTCTTCGATCACCGTGCGTCGCGCGTCGCCGTAAAGTTTCTTGACCTCTTCCAGTTCCTTGATGATGACTTTTCGTAGCTTCGATTCGGACGCAAGAATCGATTCGTACTCGGCAATGGCTTCGCGGACTTGCTTCAACTCGTTTGAGATTTCATCGATCGAGAGCTTGGTCAAGCGGTGCAGTTGCAGTTCGAGGATGGCGTCGGCCTGCTTCGAAGTGAATGGCTTCTCGGGATCAAGCTTCGGAGCGCGACCCGTAGTGTTGATGTCAATCTTTTTGCCGCCAAAGTAAGCGACCAAATTCTCCCGGGCGTCGGCGCGGTTGGCACTGCCGCGAATGATCACGATCACGTTATCGAGGTAATCGAGCGCGGTCAGGTAGCCTTCCAAAATGTGCTCGCGATCGCGCGCTTTGTTGAGCAAGTACGAAGTGCGGCGCCGCACCACATCGACACGATGGTCGATGAAGTGTTTGATGGCCTGGATCAGCCCCATTTCTTTCGGCTGGCTGTTGACCACGGCCAGCAGAATCATGCTGAAGCCTTCCTGCATCGAGGTGTGCTTGAAAAGCTGGTTGAGCACGATCTGCGGTTCGGCTCCGCGCTTGAGCTCGATCACGATGCGCATGCCGTCGCGATCGCTTTCGTCGCGAATGTCGGAGATGTCGTCGATGGTCTTGTCGTTAACCAGATCGGCAATGCGCTCAATCAGCCGAGCCTTATTCACCTGGTAAGGAATCTCGGTGACAATGATCGCCTGCTTGTCTTTGTTGATGTTCTCGATGGCGGCGCGGGCGCGCATCATGAACCGGCCGCGGCCAGTGCGGTAAGCTTCGAAGATTCCGGCGCGTCCGTGAATAATGGCCGCTGTAGGAAAGTCCGGCCCCTGCACAAATTTCAGAATTTCCGGCAACTGCGCCGTGGGATTGTTCACCAACGTAATCGTCGCATCGACAATCTCGGCAAGGTTGTGCGGCGGAATCTTGGTGGCCATGCCAACGGCAATGCCGTCCGATCCATTGACCAGCAAGTTGGGATAACGCGCCGGCAGAACTGCAGGCTGCGTTTCTGTGCCATCGTAGTTCGGATAAAAGTCGACCGCTTCTTTATCGAGATCCTCAAGCAGCGCGGTAGAGACGCGCGTCAAACGAGCTTCGGTGTATCGATCCGCCGCCGGAGGATCGCCATCGACCGAGCCAAAGTTCCCCTGCCCATCGACCAGCGG
>JBEKXC010000363.1:0-3016 GCA_049512435.1 Terriglobales bacterium
GAGCCATCGTCAGTCGACGACACCTTTGGATCGCTGCGCGGATTCGCGGACACGGTCAAGGCAACCTTCTCGCTCTATCCCGACAAGGACGCGCTCAACGACCTCGATCGCGAAGTGCGGCCAGTGCACTCCTACAATCCGCTAGTTCAGATAGATGCCCAGATAGACGCGCAGATTGAAGCACGTTCTCCGCAGGTAGAAGAAAGCCGCGCATGAGCGGACGCGAGCATGGGCACGATCCCACGATGCCCCACAGTGCGCAAGCAGTCGTCGCGCCGCCACGCGCCACCGACGAACTCGAAGTTGTCCCCGGATTCGAGCGCGAAAATCTGCAAGGATGGATTCCGCAACTCGCCACTGAAGCCGATATTCGAGCCGTCATCGAAAAAGCATTTGACTATCGCGGCGACGTAACCATCACAAGCAAGAACGGTTCGGAAGTGACAGGCTATCTTTTCGACCGCCGCATCGGCCCAACGCTGGAAAACTCCGTAGTTCGTCTGATGCTCGCCACCAGCAACGAGCGTCCGGCGATTCCCTACTCCGAAATCGCCGCCATCGCGTTCACCGGACGCGACACCGCCGCCGGCAAGAGCTACGAAGCCTGGGTAAAAAAATACTGGGAAAAGCGAGCCCAAGGCGAGAAGAATATTTCCATCGAGCCCGAAGCACTGGAGTAGCGCTGGTTTGTGTAGCGCGGACACTCCTGTCCGCGAACTGCCCGCACAATCAAAAATGATGAGCAGTCTAGAATGGTGCCATGCTAGTGCTCGCTTCCGCCTCGCCGCGTCGTCAGGAATTATTACGCAACGCTCGGATCGCATTCGAAGTGCAGCCCGCGCATATCGCCGAAGACCCATTGCCTGGAGAGGCCCCGAGGGCATGTGCCGAACGCCTGGGGCGCGAGAAGGCGCTCGCGGTTGCCGGTCAACGTCCGCATGATGTCGTGCTCGGAGCCGACACTGTGGTTGTCATTGGTGGCGAGGTTGATGGCCAGCTTCTCGGCAAGCCCTCCGATGCCGCTGACGCAGCGCGCATGCTGCGACTGCTTTCCGGACGCGAGCATCAGGTGATTACGGGTGTGTGTCTGGTGGTCGACGGAAAGCCGTCGGTGGCGAGCGAAACCACGCTTGTTACCATGAGTGAAATCACCGATAAAGACATCGCCGACTACATTTCGAGCGGCGAGCCTATGGATAAGGCGGGAGCCTACGCGATTCAGGGCATCGCTTCCCGCTGGATTTCTCGCATCGAAGGGGATTACAACAACGTGGTCGGATTACCAGTGGCGCTGGTATTTCGCATGTTGCGGGAAGTCAGTTCCCAGTTCTCAGTTCTCGGTTCTCAGAAAACCTCCGGCTCTTGAGTTCTTACTGAGAACCGGGAACTGAGAACTTCAGGCTGTTGGCGGCTTGGGCGTTTCTTTTGGCTTTTCGTCCGGCTCTTTCATCGAAGCCTTGAAATTCCGGATGCCTTCGCCCAGCCCTTTGCCTAGGTCGGCAAACTTACTTGGTCCAAAAAGCAGCAGCGCGATGCCAATAATCAACAGAATATGCAGCGGCTGAAACAGTCCTTCACCCATAAATCCTCCAGCGGGGTTGCCCGGCACCCCTCATGGGCGCAGCATTTGCTTAAGGACCCCAACATGAATTCTAGGTTAGTGTGCGCCCTCAGGTCAAAGCTGCCTGTGATATTCGTCACCGGACTTTGTGAAATTGGTCACACTACCACCATCTCAGGCCTCGGTCAGCCTGGCCCGATTCAGCTAACTCCAATCAGCACAGCTCGATCAGGCCGGCAATCAGCGCGGCGCGGCGCGGCAACTCTGAGATTAGGATGTGCTCGTGTGGGGCGTGGGCTCCGTCGCCTACTCCGCCGAGGCCGTCCAAGGTTGGGATGCCCAAGCCTGCGGTGAAGTTTCCGTCGGAACCGCCGCCCACTGCGGCTTCGCCTAGCTTCCATCCCAACTCTCGCGCGATGGCTGCGGCTTGTACGTACAAGGCTGCCACTCCGGCAGTGCGTTCCATGGGCGGACGATTGATGCCTCCCGTGATCTCGATTTTGCACTTCCGGTTGAAGGCGCGGAGGCTATGCATCTTCCTATCGATTCCGGCTGCGTCTTTCATGCGTGCGATGCGCACGTCGACCTGGGCCGCCGCTTCGGCTGGGACCACGTTGGTTCGCGATCCTCCGCTTACGATTCCGACGTTTACTGTCAGACCTTTTTTCAGTTCGGTGAAGCCGGAGATTTTTTCGATCTGGCGTGCCAGCTCAAGAATCGCATTCACACCTTTCTGGAAATCGAGGCCGGCGTGGGAAGCCTTACCGGTAACTTTCACCTGGTAATCGCCAACCCCTTTGCGCGCCGTTTTTACTGCGCCTTGGCGTCCATAGGAGGGCTCGAGGACGAGCACGGCCGCTGCTCGTTTCGCCAGTGCCTCGGTGATCCTCCGCGACGATTCGCTGCCCACTTCTTCGTCAGAGACGAGCAGGACGTTAACCGGCCGCGGTAATTGCTCGTCTTCTTTATGCCACTCCTGCAGAGCGGCGAGCGCGTGGAGCATCAGGGCGATACCCGATTTCATATCGAGGACGCCGGGGCCGGTCAGTTTGTTGCCCGTGACGCGGCATGGCATGGTGGCGAGCGTGCCCAGCGGATATACGGTGTCGTAATGGCCAAGCAACAGCACAGGCTTGGCCGGCTTGCCAGCGAAGTTCACCTGCAGGTGACTGCCGAAGTCCTTCGTCCGGTGGAAGCGCACCTCGCCGCCGAGGCACGAAAATTTCTCGGCGACCGCCTCCGCGATGCGGTTCACTGCGACTTTGTTGTCGCTCGGAGATTCGATTTCGACTAATTCACGGATGGTCGAAACGATTGCGTCGCGGCGCTGGTTGCAATAAGCAAGACGACGCTGCGCTTCGGCGCTCGGGAGTCGGTTCTCAGTTCTCAGTTCTCGGTTCTCAGTCTGGAAGGAATCTGGTGCATATAATTCTTGCGGCTATTTGCTGGTTCTTA
>JBEKXC010000364.1:0-3345 GCA_049512435.1 Terriglobales bacterium
TGATCTCGATGGCACCCTGATTGACTCGCGCTTGGATCTGATTCACTCCGTGAATGCAACCATGCGGCATATCGGCCGTTCCGAACTGGAAGACGACGTGATTGCGAGCTATGTGGGAGATGGCGCTCCCGCACTGGTACGACGCGCGCTTGGGAATACGGCGCCTGGGAATACGGAAGACGAGGCATTGTTTCGTGTCGCTCTGGAGTATTTTCTGGGCTACTACCGGCTGCACAAGCTCGATCACACCACGGTTTATGACGGAATTCCGGAGACGCTGGCTAGGCTGGCAGAGGCGTCGAATGGAGAACAGAGGCTAATGGCGGTGCTCTCGAATAAGCCCGTCAATCCTTCGCGCGATATTGTGCGCGCGCTCGGACTGGGGGACTTTTTTGTGCGGGTTTACGGCGGCAACAGCTTTACGGCGAAGAAGCCCGATCCGCTGGGGGTGCAGACTATTTTGCAGGAAACTGGTGTGGCGGCGGCTGACGCATTGATGATTGGAGATTCGTCCATTGACGTTTTGACGGGGCGCAACGCCGGGCTGTGGACTTGCGGTGTGATGTATGGCTTCGCTCCGCACTCGCTGGACGAGGTGCCTCCGGATGTGCTGGTGGAGACTCCGCGCGAACTGGGAGCATTGTTGCGGTAGCAGTTGCGGAGTATTGTGTAGAAACGTAAATTTGCAGCCTGAATTGCACTTTTTGCATCTCTTAACTATAGAGGGCCTCGGGTGACAGCGATGCAGAGGAGGTTCCAAAAACATGAATACTTTTGGAGATACCGCAGGATTTGAAATGCTTCGATTAGGTAAGCAGAGTTTGGTTTTCGTTTTGTCGATGGCGCTCTTGTTCGTGACGTTTCCGCCAAACCTGTTGGCCCAAGATCAGGATGCGCAAGCCCCGCCGGCACAAGACACGCAAGCCCCGGCGCAGGACGGGCAGGCGCCACCCTATGCGCAGCAGACTCCCGAGCAGTTGCAACGGCTGGTAGCACCGATTGCATTGTATCCGGATTCGCTGGTGGCGCAGGTCCTGGCCGCGTCCACGTTTCCCGATGAAGTCGTCGAGGCTGACCGATGGGTGCAGGCGAATCCTGATTTGAAGGGCGACGCTTTGGGTAAAGCTGTCGATCAGCAACCCTGGGACCCGAGCGTCAAGGCGCTCACGGCATTTCCGTCGGTCCTCGGAAATATGGACAAGAATCTTTCCTGGACGTCATCTCTCGGCGACGCTTATTACAATCAGCAACAGGATGTAATGGACGCCGTGCAGGCGATGCGCCAGAAAGCGCAACAAGCCGGCAATCTAAAGACCACGTCGCAGCAGGTCGTAACGACGCAAGGCTCGGATGTCGTCATTGCGCCGGCTGACCCGGATGTGGTTTACGTCCCGGCGTATGATCCGTGGCTGATTTATGGATATCCCATCGTGGCGTGGCCGGGGTGGTATCCGTATCCCGGAATCTGGTTTGGCGGCCCGTATCTCTCGTTCGGAATCGGCTTCGGAATCGGCTGGTTTGGCGGCTTTGGCTGGGGCTGGGGTCATTGGGGATTCAATTGGGGTGGCCATTACGCAATGTATAACGGCGGCAGGTACTACTCCCAGAGCCGGACGTTTTACGACCGAAACAGTTACTACCGAGGAAGAGGCGAGGGGGGCGTAGCGAGGAACGTGCAGCGCGGAATGAGCGGCGACCGCGGCGGTGCGGCGCGCGGCGGAGTTAACGGCAGTACCGGGGCTAGGCCTTTCGATGGAAATCATCAGGCGGCTCGCGGATACGCTGCACCTCGCGGTCAGAGCGGCACGCGCTCGGGAGCCTTCAGCGGCTACGACCGTGGCGGACAGACCAGGGGCTTTTCCTCACGCGGAAGCGCCAGCATGGGCGGCGGGGGCGGATTTCACGGTGGTGGAGGAGCCCGCGGCGGCGGTGGCGGGCGTCGTTAATCGAGACGACGATCGAGATGACGATCGGGATCATGATCGAGTGTTAGTTAGGTTCCTGGTAGCGTGAAAAATTTGGAGATGGAGATGAGCCATATGCGGCGGATGAAGCTGAACTTCGATAAATTTCATTGGGCCAATCTTCCTAAATTAGGCGTGGTCACGATCGCTTTGACGATGTGCTTGCCCAGAGCCTCGATGGCGCAGCAACCGGGCCAGAAGACGTTTTCATCGGCGGAAAAGGCGAGCAATGCGCTGGTCACGGCGGCAGAGAGTAATGATGAAAAAGCGATGCTCGCAATCCTGGGACCGGACGGCAAGCGAGTCGTCTCCTCCGGAGACGATGCCGAGGACGCCGAGAGCCGGGCTAATTTCGCGAAGAGATATCGGGAAATGCACCGTCTGGTAAAAGAGCCGGATGGAACCACGATTTTGTATATCGGCGCGCACAATTGGCCGACTCCCATCCCGCTCGTGCAGAAAGGGAATTCGTGGTATTTCGACACCGAAGCGGGCAAAAAAGAAATTTTATACCGGCGCGTTGGCCGGAATGAGCTATCCGCCATCCGCGTTTGTGAGGAACTCGTAACTGCGCAAAAGGAGTACTTCGCGCAGCACGGCGAGTACGCGCAGAAAATCTTCAGTGATGAAGGGCAGCACAATGGCCTTTATTGGAAGGCTGCCAATGGCGAACCGCAGAGCCCCATCGGACCCCTGGTGGCATCGGCAGTGGCCGAGGGCTATGCCAAGAGCCAGGAGGGCGCTCCGACTCCCTACCGCGGCTACTATTTTCACGTCCTTGAGCGTCAGGGAAAGCATAGCCCAGGTGGTGCGAAGAGCTTCACCGTGAATGGCAAAATGACTGCGGGCTTCGCTTTCGTCGCCTATCCGGCGGAATACAGGTCGTCGGGCGTGATGACCTTCGTCGTTGACCAGGATGGAGTCGTGTATGAGAAGGATCTTGGCAAGAAGACCGACGTTGTCGCTAAAGGCATGAAGGAATACGATCTCAGCTCCGGTTGGAACAAGACTGAAGAAGAGCCAGAGCAAGCAGCCAAGACTGAAGAAGAGCCAGAGCAAGCAGCTAACCAGCCGGCCAAGTAAACAAGATTTGGTGGTTGTGCAGTTTGAATCGGTTTTGAAAGGGCACGGCTTCAGCCGCGCCGTAAGCCACTACCAGGTTTTGTCATCCCGACCCTGAGCGGAGCCGAAGGGGAGGGATCTGTATCTTGCCGCGGACTGCGGACCCCTCGCTCGGCTTATAACAGTTCACACTATTGCGGGAATCCGATTTTGCGCACCAGTTCCGCATAGCGCCGATCGGAGCGCAGCGAATCCATCGTGTAGTCGACCCGGAGAGTGACCAGCACGATGTCGTGTTCCTGATAAGCGATGTTTAGCC
>JBEKXC010000365.1:0-2996 GCA_049512435.1 Terriglobales bacterium
CGTGCACGTCATAGAAGCCGTCTCCGCCGACTGGACGGGCGCCGGCTACCAGCAGTTCTCCGGGTTGTGCTCCAAGTGGGAGCGGGCGGCGGCCGAGATGCAGAAGTCGATCAGTGGGATCGCATCTCTCTTGCAGAATGCCGCCACCGCCTACCAACAGGTCGAGCAAGAGGTTGCTCGCCTGTTCGGCGGCGAAGCCGCCGGTGGTGCGGTACCGCGCCCCGCTGTTTCCAGTACAAGGCCCCCTGAGGCCGAGGCAGGCCCCTCCCGCTCTTCGAGCTTCCTTCAAGGCGACGAGATCTAGCGCAACCGCTCGACCGAGGTCGACCGCTCGGGGCGGGCGTCAGGTTCCCTTCCGAACAGTCTCGTTGTACGAGCAAAGCACCGGTGCGTCGAAGCTCCACGCGACCCTCGTCACCGAAGCGGTCGCCAGGTAGAGACGCCAAACGGTCTCGTCACCGGTCCCGAGTGCCCAGGTGTAAATAACGATCCAAAACAGCAGCGCGCGCCGGTCGAAAACGGCAGCACTTTGGTGATGTGAAGTTAGCTTGGGGTCTTCGGTTCGTCCACAGTGTCGAGAACTGATTTGGCACGCCGGCTGCTCCGGGCCTTGGCATCTTGGAGCCTGTAGCTCTCGCCCTTGGTCTCGATGATCCGGCAGCGGTGCGTGAGCCGGTCGAGGGTGGCACCGGTGAGACGCTCCGAGCCGAGCACCTCGGTCCAGGATTCGAAGGGCAGGTTCGTGGTCACGATCAAGCTCGTGCGCTCATAGGCGGTGGAGATGACGTCGAAGAGCAGCTCCGATCCCACTTTGGAGGCGGGCACGTAGCCCAGCTCGTCGAGGACGAGTAGGTCGAGCTTGGCGAACTGCCCCTTGAGTCGCAGGAAGCTCCGCTCGTCTCTTGCCTCGATGAGGGCGGTGACGAGCTCGGTGGTGCGGATGAAACGGACCCGGTATCCCTTGGCGCACGCCTGGGCGGCTAGCGCGGTGGCCAGGTGGCTCTTGCCGGTCCCTGGGTTGCCGACCAGGAGGATGTTCTCCTTCTTGTCTATGTACTCACATCTCATGAGCTCGGCGATGAGGACCTTGTTGACCGACGGCCGCGCGGCGAAGTCGAAGGTCTCGAGCGTCTTCATGGTCGGAAAGCGCGCCGATTTCACCCGTCGTTCGGCAGAGCGCTTCTCTCGTTCGAGCAGCTCGAGCTCTGTGATCCGCAGCAGGTAGGAGAGGTGGTCCGCGTTGTCGGCGGCAGCCTGGGCGGCCACCTTCTCGCACTCGGCCGCCACCGTCGGAAGCCGCAGGGCCTTCAGGTGGTGGTGCAGGAGCACGAGGGACTTGGTCTCTGTGGTCTTCATGATGCAGCTGCTCCTTGTTGGGTGAGCGTCCGATAGCCGGACAGGTCGGGTGGGTCCATGACGAAGGACTTCAAATGCGGGTGGCCGTCGAGGCTGAACAGCCCGACGGGCTGCTCAGCGTGGTGGAAGAGGATGAGGGCTATGGCGTCTGACCCGGTGGCCCCGATGTCGAGTGCCGCCTCGACCGCTTTCGTGAGCGCGGGCAGCGTGGAGCTCTCCAAGAGCCGCAGCACCTTGATGAACTCACGTGTGCCTGGGTGTCCGAGGTCGGCCTCGAGTCGCCGGCGCAAGGTTGCGAAGCATCCGGGCAGCTCCCAGGACTCGAGTGGCCGGGCGAAGTCGATGGCACCGGGTTTACGTTCCAAGAGGGCCAGGTAGTGCAGCGGGTCGAAGCTCGTGTGCTCCTTGCCCCAGTGCCTGCGGTGCCTGGCGACGACGGCCGTCCCGCTCGTGATGGCGATGTCTTCGATCCCGCCGATCACGGTCACCTCGTGATGGGCATAGGCCGTCGGCACCGAGTAGTCGTTCCTGTCGAAGCGCACCAAGGAGAGAGAGTTGGCGTGTCCCTGTGTGACGCGTCGGGGCTCGAAGGCCTCCTTCGGCAGCCCGAGCATCGCCGCGCGGTCCTCTGCCAGTCGCTCGGCCTTGGTCCCGACCTTCCCTCGGACCCGACGGAAGAGGTCCGCATAGCAGCACGCTGCCAGGTACTCGTTGAGAGAAGCCCACGACGAGAAGGACGGCACCGGGACCAGGAGGTTGCGCCTCGAGTAGCCGACGTGGTTCTCGACGTGACCCTTCTCGTTGCCCCTTCCCACCCGGCAGAAATGGTGAGCGAAGAGGTAGTGGCTCTCGAGTGCCAGAAAGGCCCTAGTGAGCTCACGCTCGCGGCCCATGACCTTCGTGACCGCGATGGTCGTGTTGTCATAGCTCGTGCGAAGCGGCACCCCATCGAAGAACTCGAAGCCCGCCACGTGAGCTGCCTGGAAGGTCTCTGTGCACTCTCTCGGATAGGCGGAGAGGAAGTAGGTGTCCGAGTACGGCAGCGTGATGACCCCGAGCGCGGCCTTGGTGCGCACGCCGGCGATCTCGACCACGGCGACGCCGAAGTCGAACTGGGCATGGCCGGGCGGGTGTGAGAGGGGGACGAAGGCCTCTTTCGAGTAGCGCCTGGCAGAGGCGACAGCCGTCTGGACCTGCGAGTAGCAGCCGGTGTAGCCGTACTCGGCCCGCAGGCGCTCGAAGATCCGCTTGGCGGTGTGGCGCTGCTTGGGCGGGGCCTCTCTGTCGGCGGCAAGGATCTCGTCGATCACGCCCAGGAAGGGCCCGAGCACGGGCTTTCGGCGCGCCTCTGTCATCTGATAGCCGGGGGGCTCGGGGTTGGCGAGGATCTTCGCCAGGGCCTGGTGCCCGATCCCGTAGTCGCGAAGGATCGAACGCTTCGACGCTCCTTCTACCAGGACCTTCCGCCGGATCTCGGTCCATTCGTCCATGTCGGTGTGCACCTTTCTCCCGTCTGCTCGTCCGCTCCGGCTCGAAGCCTTGAAGCTGGACAGAACAGATCCAGGGATGGTCAGGTGCTGCCGTTTTCGATCAACGCGCTCCGGTGCTCAGGTGCTGCCGTTTTCGATCATCATTTACAC
>JBEKXC010000366.1:0-2957 GCA_049512435.1 Terriglobales bacterium
ATGACGTGCGCCGGGTGGTGAATCACACCATTCAAATGCTGAGGAACCCGGCTCAAAAGCGGCGCAAACCGATCCTCGCCGTGCGGAATCTCTACCGACTTCTCGATGAGGAGACGTTCTCGAATATTGAGAAGGTGAACGATGCACTTTGGCCGCACTGGCCAGCCCTGTGGCGGGTGTGCGCGCGCGGCCACTATTCCCTTCACCGCAAGCCCCTGCGAGAGAAGTTGCCTGCGGAGACAAACGACGAGGATTTTGAGCTTGCGGTGCAGCCGGCATTGCCCTCCTTGGAAGAAGGCGGATACCGCCTCGATCTGGTGCGGGAAGAGGGAAATGAATTCTCCCCTCGTTGGCAGTTTCCCGGACCACTTGCCCCGCGCTATCCGGTGTGTGGATACCCGAGGATTGCGGAGTTCCGAAGGATGCTGGAAGAGCTTGATTTGGAGCGGGTCCTTTGCCAATGGCAAGGGTACTACTTCTATGCGCACACGGCGATCCTGGACAATGAGGAGATGGGAGTGTTTTTCTTTGCGCGTGAGAACGGAATCACATTCCGATTCCCGATGGCACACTGGCAGTCGATCCGGAATCTGTTTCGACGCGCATGGCAGGCCCCCGAAGTGATTCATACGTGGGAAGCTCAGGTGCTCGAATACGGCGAGCTGTAAGAACGCGGTGCTTCGCACCGGAAGAAATGTGGTCGCGGTAGGGATACGGATTTCTCCGTACCCCCCGCACAGATCCGTACGGGCGGATTTCCCGCATACGGCTCTTGCCTCAGGTAGTGACGCGCAGACGGCGCGAAGGATAAGGATGGCAGATATGCGCCGGAGGCAGCCAGCGGCGGATGAGCCGGTTCATTCGCTCCCACAGAACGCGACCATGCTGGCTTCTTCTGCACAGCGTTCGATGCCAGAGGTTGCTCACGGTGAAACGAAAGTGGGCCAGGGCGTATCGATTGCCCGGCACTCCGAAGTATCGGATATGCCCGCCCACAACGGACTTCAACCACTCGCCAACTTCAGGAACAGGGTCATGCATGCGCCGCCGCAACTCGATTTTCACCTGCTGCAGCTTGGCCTGCATTCGTTTGCGAACTGTCTGCCGAAGCACCAGAAACCGTCCCTTCTTCGTCTTCCCACAGATATGCTTGAAGCCGAGGAAGTCGAAGGTCTCCGGCCTGCCCAGACCGAACCGCTTTCGGTTGGCCGCCGCATGGCGTCCGAACTCGATAAGCCGCGTCTTCTCCGGGTGCAGTTCCAGTTGGAACTTCTGCATTCGTTCTTTCAGTTCCGCCCAGAACCTTTCGGCCTCGTCTTTGAACTCGAATCCAACCACGATGTCGTCGGCGTAACGCACCACGATCACATCGCCGTGCGCCCGCTTCTTGCGCCATGCTTGAACCCAGAGATCGAAGACGTAATGGAGGTAGATATTCGCCAGCAGCGGCGATGCACTTCCGCCTTGCGGCGAACCTGCCTCCACGAACGTTCGCGTACCCTTTTCCAGCACGCCCGCGTTCAGCCATTTCTGGATGAGCCGCACGACGCGCCGGTCCGCTATCCGATGCTGGAGGAACCGGACCAGCCATGCGTGCGACAGCCGATCAAAGAAGCTGCGCACGTCCAGGTCCAGCACCCAGTTCACACGTCGCTCATGGAGTCCACAGAACAGGGCGTCCAGCGCTTTGTGCTGGTGTCGTCTTGGCCGGAACCCATAAGAGAAGCCGAGGAAGTCGGTTTCGTAAATTGCGTTGAGCACTTCCACCGTCGCTCGTTGAACAAGCTTGTCTTCGAGCGCCGTGACGCCGAGCGGTCGCTGCCGCCCATCCGCCTTCGGAATGTACACCCTACGCACCGGCTTGGCCCGGTACGCTCCGCGCTTCAGTCTATGGGAGAGGTCCTGGAGATTTTGCTCAAGGACCACGCCGTAGTGCCGCCACGTCTCACCGTCTACACCGGCTGCCGCGTGCCTCTTCAACTGGAAGTACGCAAACCGCAGAGTGTCGATCCGGCAGATGTGATGCAGCAGAGCGGTGAACCTCACATCCTTGTTTCCTTTTGCCGTTTGTCGTACCTGCGCCAACTCGCTTGGCGCGTCTACCCGGCTCTGAGTCCGGAACGCGTTTTGTTGGCCCAGGTTCCCCTTGGCCAGACCCCTTCCCTCCATCTCCTCCGCCGCCGATACTCTGGTTTTGTTCGGAGACTTCCCCGGTACTATGGGTCTGTCCGACTTCCCGTGTTCGTTCATCATCGGCTCCTGTCCTTGAACTTCCCGATGCGTCCCGAGCGCACTGGCCGCCCTCGGGGGAACCCGGGATCTCTCAACTTCCGTGCAAGATGTGTCCCTACGTGCCAGGGTCACAGACCGCGCAGGACTCCAGCCAAGCTAGCGATGACGCTCAGCAGGATGTTGCCTTCCGCGTTGTGTCAGGGCGTCGGCGTCCTGAAGTTAGGGGTATTTCGCGGCTCAATAGCCTGGCCCGTAGTTCCTCCTGTCTACGCTTCGTATCTAGCCTTGCGGCCATGCCCGCAAGACTCGGAGCCGGCGTGGCTTGCTAGGCCTTCGCCGTACGACTCTTTCATTCGCTGCATCTTGCCAGATTCGATGCCGACTGCCCTGCCTGCCCCGCCAGTTGTGGTGGTGCAAGCACGCTGCCTACGGCATCGGGTTGACGCTACGACACGTCACCCCCAAGTTGGGAACTGCGGCGCGCCAGACAGCGCTTCGATGTTTACGCAGGTTAACTTTAGCCGCGTCAACAAAATTAGTCTCCGCTGGGTGACTGCAATATCGAACGGATGATGTTTGTTTGCGACAAAGCGGTGCCTATCGTCGATCACGTAAACGCGTTGAAGCGCCAGCACTTTCCGTGAAACAGCGTTTTGCCGCTTGATGGCGGCGGAGTGGAGTGCAGTATGGGAAACAAGGCGGTTTCCTCAGTGAATGTTCGCCGC
>JBEKXC010000367.1:0-2943 GCA_049512435.1 Terriglobales bacterium
TGGTTGCCCGTGCTTTTCTTCTTCTGGGCTAACCTGCACGGACAATTTTTGAACGGACTGCTTTTGCTGGGCTTGTACCTGGCGGCCGAGGTCACGGAATATCTGCTGCACATTTCCGGTGTAAGTGCGTTTTCGGCGCCCGCCCACTCTCTGGCGAAAGTGGCCGCGATCGCCGGTCTTTCGGTAATCGCAACACTGCTGACACCCTACTCGTTTCAGCTCTTTAAGGGCGCGTTCGAAACTGCCTACGGCAAAGTTCTGTTCGAGAATTTCCAGGAGATGCAGGCCTTTGCTTTCCGGCGACCCCAGCATTTTGTGTTGTTGCTACTAGTCATGGCGGCATTTCTTGCACTCGGGCGGCAGCGCTCGCGGGATTTGTTCAAACTTAGCGTGATCAGTATCTTCGTAATGCTTACATTCCGAGTTCAACGAGATGTGTGGTGCGTGGTCTTTCCGGCAATCGCCGTAATCGCCGACGCTGTGGCGGGCTGGCAACACGAGCCTGAACTGCGGAAGAGCGGCCGACGCTCGAAACAGACATGGAAATGGGAGACGCCTCTGCTTGCGGTCCTCGTTTTGGTGGTGTTTCTGGCAGCCGCGATCCGCATCCCCGGCAGCGAAGCACTCATGAACCAGGTTAGTCGAGTCTTTCCCGTGAAAGCCTGCGATTTTATTCGGGCGAATCAGCTTCCGGGGCCAATGTTCAACGCATATTCCTGGGGTGGTTTCCTGACTTGGTATTTGCCGGAATACCCGGTCTCTATCGATGGCCGTTTGAATCTATACGGCGACGAAATCAATGAGAGATATTTCAAAGTGATCGACGGTACTCAGCGTCTCGAAACGGATCCAGGTTTCACGGGTGCCCGCATCATCCTACTCGAACGGGATTCCGGCATGCTGAAAGCGCTGACAACGCTGCCGGCGTTGCGTGAACAATTCCGGGTGGCATATCAGGACGATGTGGCTGCGGTTGTGGTTCGGCAGTAATAACGAATAATGAGAACGAATTCCGAGGGCTGTCGCCCGAAGTACGCTCCGGCGCGTTCTTCTGCATCGCTACTTGCGAACAAACACCACGGAAAGCGGGTCCTGATAGACCAGGCGGAATCGGGAATCAATGGTCAGGAGTTTTGCCAGCGGGAGTTTCTGGGGCAGCAGCACCAGTCCGGCCTCATTCAGGTAGGGATCCGAGGTATACGATTCGCCTTGAGAGCTTTTATAGACGAGCAGATCCAGTTCATCTCCGTACAGATCGTTTCGTCCATCGACCACCACCGGGTATTGTGGCAGGTACCAAATCAGAAAGCCGCCCCAGTCGAGATGGTTGTATAGGGGACCTGGAAGCGAGTTTCGACGTACAAAGTTGGCGGCATCCACCGGATACTCCCGGCTGATGGCCCGATCCAAGTCGGGGGTATTGAAGCCGACGTTGCGCGCAGTCAGCCACAGCAATATCGCGAAGACGACCCCGACCCCGGCCAACTCCGGAAGCTTCAGAGCCGGTGTCCGTGGGCGTTCCCCAGCAGGTAGGTCGGCAATAAAGGCCGCGGCGCAAATGCACACAAACCACGCATCGCGCGCGGTGCGGAAGGCAACCACGCTGGCAATGATCAGCAGCGAAAGCTTGAACAGGTCCAGTTTCTTCGGCCATCCTACGGCGAAAAACGCACCCGCCGTCAACAACAGCACCAGGTAGTGATTAAAGGTCTTGAAGGAGAAGGCGGATAATTCTTGAATAATGAAATAGGGCACGTGCGAGTTCGAATACGCCGCCACCACGTGATACAGGTGATACGTGTACGGTCCAAAGAAAGTAGCAGCGAAACAGGCGAAAAGAATCCCCATAAGCTCTGAAAGAGGAAGCGTGGGTGGCTGAAGAAACGCAAGTTGGATTCCAACCCAACTTGCCAGTCGTTGAAGCAGGTTGATCCCCATGAACAGCCCCACTACGAACAATCCATAGATGAACTGGATGTGGATATTGGCCCAGAGGACAAAAAGCAATGGCAACCACCACAGCAACTGCATCCTCCCCGTCCGTTGCGCCTCCAGGAGAAGAGCAAGCACGATCGTGAACAGGATCATCGTGACAAACACAGGCCTGGGCATGAGACTAAACAAATAAGCCAGGCATCCGACCAGCGAAAGAATCCATGCCACCCAGAATCTTCCGGAAAGTCTGTGCAACATCCAGAAAAGCACAAAGGCAACGGCCACGGTCAACAAAACTCCGAACAGGGCGAGTCCAACCAGCCCGAACCAGGCATAAGAGCGCGACAGCAGCACCTCATAGCCCCAACTATAGGCAATCCAAGGGTGAGTTCCGGCAGTGCGGGAGAAAATTCCGACGAAAGGAACGGCATGGTGTTCGACGATCCAATCGCCGACTTTCAGATGCCACCAAAGATCGGGGTCGCGAACCGTTGTTCTGGATTCGAAGGCAATCGCTGCCATTAGGATCAACAAGAATGAAAGGGCAAACAACTGTAGCGCGCGTAGCCTTAATAGACCTAATACTTCCCGGAGCGCGCTCATTACTTGAAATACCTCGACATTATGGCGTTAAGGCTGTTATGTTCCGACATCTACACGCCGGTCTCCGCTAGTGGGAATTGCCAGCCGCCTGGCCACAGCGAAACGCCCTGACGTAATCATTGGCGACTACCGGGCGTCGACTCCAAACCCAAGATGACGGCTCCCGCCATACGCGGTCCAAATCCTCCACTACGAATGCATCGATACCATACTCTTGGCACACCGCGTCTAAATCGCTGCCGTCCGGAAACGTGAATAAACCAGCCAGCTTCTGCACACGCAGAGCACAGAGGCCGGAGTCACCGCCAAAGTCTGTCCCACATCCCGCATCACCGGCGGCAGCGTCATGACCGGAATAGAGCATGTACAGGATGGGATCCTTCGCATGTGGATTGCTTTGTAGGA
>JBEKXC010000368.1:0-2924 GCA_049512435.1 Terriglobales bacterium
TCGTCTTCTTCTATACCGAGTACCGCTTTGGCGTAAGGCCAAAGACCAGGATGGGCGCGGGAGTCGAAGCCGACCTCTTCATCTCCCCATCCCCACCATTTCATATGTTTGGCGGTGTACATAGCGCCCTCATCAGTGCAGTTGAAAATTGCCGTCCCTCAGCGGCTAAATGTGAAGTTTCAATAGGTTGTTGTCCATTCGATCGAGAACTGGGATGCTGAAGTTGCGAACAAACAGCGACTCAGGAGATCGAATGGACTATCACTATCATGCGCGACTGACGATCTACAGTCGAGAGCTTTTAGCAAAAGCGGTCGTGGAAGGCCGGCTGGGCCTGTGCGAGGCGGCCGCCGCGCACAGGCTCAGTCGGCAAAGCGCCTCCAAGTGGGTCCGGCGTTATCGCGAGGCGGGTCGCTCTGGACTCAGGGATCGATCTTCGCGTCCCCAGCGCTCCCCGCGACGCACCTCTTCGGAACTGGTCGAGCGCGTGGAGAGGTTGCGGCGGGAACGCTGGACCGGGATCCGCATCGCTCAGCAGTTGGGCCTGAGCCAAGCCACCGTGAGCCGCATCCTGACCCGTCTGCAACTCAACCGGAGGCACATGCTGGAAGCGAAAATCCCCGTCGTCCGCTACGAGCACGCCGCGCCTGGCGATCTGCTGCATCTCGACATCAAGAAGCTCGCCCGCATCGTCAAGCCTGGCCACCGCATCACCGGCGATCCCAAAGACGAAACTCGCGGCGCCGGCTGGGAGTTTCTCTACGTTGCCGTCGACGATCACTCGAGGCTGGCTTTTACCGCCATGTACAGGAACGAAAAAGCCGCCTCTTCGGCAGACTTCCTGCGACAGGCCGTCGCTTACTTCCAGCGCTTTGGCATCCGCACCCGCCGCGTGCTTACCGACAACGGTCCTTGCTTCTATGGGCGCAAATTTCTTCAGGCCTGTCGCGATCTCAACCTCACTCCCAAGCGCACTCGGCCCTACACGCCACGGACCAACGGCAAAGCAGAGCGGTTCATCCAGACCGCCATCCGGGAATGGGCTTACGCTTGTCGTTACGAAAACTCAGCCCAGCGCCGCGACGAACTCCAGCCCTGGACCCACCGTTACAACTGGCATCGTCCTCACGCCAGCCTGGATCAGAAACCACCTATCAGCCGATCCGGTCTCGATGTCAACAACCTCTTGACACACCACAGCTAAAGCCGCATTCAAAACCATGCAGCTACCGCAGCGGTAAACCGCTGCGCCACCCAAAATCAAATGCAAAATCGGGTTTTTCCGCAGGCTGTGAAGCCGTGCCCTTCCTGTTCTTGCTCGCCCATAGTTCTCGGGCTGGTCTAGACGGGGCAAGCCCCGTCTCTACTTGAAATCTTCGGCAGACTGTGACTTCCCAAACCCGGGTCGAGCCTGCATTTTTCCGCATGCTGTGAGGCCGTGCCCTTCCAAAACGGGGTCTACGGGCTGTTCAGGTTCTTCAGGCAGTCCGATCACGTCTTCGGCGGACGATCTCGGTCGCAGCCCGCGGATGCGCTCTTCGAGCAATTCGACAGCAGCCCTCCGAAGCCCGCGCCTTGGCAGAGGATTGAACTGATTCGCTTCGAACATAATGGGCTCTCCGAAGCGGACGGTGACGGCTCCCGGCCGCGGCATGAATCTTCCCTTGGCCAGAATGTTATGAGCACCCTCGATATACGCGGGCACGACGGGTACTCCGAGGTCGACCGCAAACAGCCCAGCACCTCTTTTAAATGTCTGGATCTCGCCGTCAGGCGACCGTGTACCTTCCGGATAGAGAATCAGATTACCGTGCATTTGCTGTAGAAAATTCTCACACATCGCCAAACTCCGGCGCAGCGATTTGGGTTGCGCATCGCGATCAATCGGTATGACATTCATGAATCTAGAGACTAAGAACCTGGTCCGCCAGGAGTCAAAGAAATAATCGCTGGCGCCGAGCAGTGCGAAATCGGAGAATGGAAGCCCGGAAGCGGTCATCAGAACTGCACTATCGATATGGCTCGCATGATTGCTGCAGATGATGAACGGGGATGGCGGAAGGTGATGCCGCCCCGCAACCGTCAGACGACAGTAACCGGTGAAAAACACTCTGCAAAAAGCTTGAAAGATGGCACTACCCGCAGTCGGCGCCAAGAACATCTGCTCTGTTTTCCCCGGATCCGTCATTGGATTTGGATTTGGATGTGGATGTCCAGTGTTGTATTTGCTCTCGTGATCGGGCGCGCTTCTCCCACGCCTGAAGGATCACCCCGCGCCGTTTACTGTAGCGCGGACTGCGATGTTGAGCAATCAGGCCGGCGGTGGTTTGCGCTTCAGCGGCTTGCCTATCGCGAGCAGGAAGATAGCACTCTTGTCTTTTGCGTGCGGTGAAAAGAAGTCAATCGCATCGTCGTCGAAGAAAGTCAGCCCGGTGGCCCCCAGGTGCTGGGCGTATGCAGCCAGGTAGATCCTGCCACCGATGGCACCCGCCTCCATCTGGACGGCCCGGTAGCCGCGGTTCCCGTATCGCTCCAGAATGCGTCTTAAATCGGCGAGAAAGAAGATGTCCACGGAAGCGTCCGCCGGCAACTGCTGCTCCAGTCCAAGATGGTAGGCCTGGGCGCGGAATTTACCCTCCTTCAGGAGCTCAAGGGTGTTCTGGTCGCGCCGGAAAAAGTAAGCGCCCGGCTTGAGCCCCTGCACGGAATGCACGATCAGGTAAAGATCGTTGAGCTCGGCGCCGGGAGGCTGAAGGAAGTCAGCGGGAATACCACGTGTAGCGCGGTCGAAGATGGTTGAGAGTTGCGCCAGTGTGATGGATGCCGTCGGATCGAAGGTTCGAGTGGAGCCGCGCTGCAGGATGACCTGCTCGATCGTGTCGTTCTCGATCGTGTCTATCTCGATCGCGTCTTGCACCTGCGCC
>JBEKXC010000369.1:0-2892 GCA_049512435.1 Terriglobales bacterium
ATTCGCGCATCGCGTTTTATTCCGACGGAATCACCGAGGCTGAAATCGATTCTGGCGAAGAATACGGCGCGGAGCGGCTGCTCGCCCAACTGCAATCGCCGGACGTTACGCTGGACGGTCTGCTCGCGGATGTCAGGAAATTTGCCAACGGAACGGGTCTGCGCGACGATGCTACCGTGATTCTGGTACGGGCGCGCGCAACCTAGGCATCGAGGTCGCCGCATGACCCAAGCAGACCTTCATCGCTTCATCGCGCAAAGCAAACTCGGCGTGTTGTCAACCCTTGCTGAAACCGGCGCGCCCCAGTCGGCGCTGGTGGGCATCGCCGTCACTCCAAATCTCGAGATTATCTTCGACACGGTCAAGACCTCTAGGAAATATCCGAATCTCAGCGCCAGGCACCGCTGTTCGTTCGTCATCGGCTGGGCGGGTGAGCAAACCGTGCAATACGAAGGCGAAGCGACAGAACTTCAAGGGCAGGAGTTGAAACGCTGCCAAGCGGTGTACTTCCAAGCATGGCCCGAATGCCAAACTCACCTCGCGTGGCCTGGAATCGTGTACTTCGTAGTCAGGCCCAGGTGGATTCGCTACAGTGACTTCGATCAGAGCCCTCCACTCATCCAGGAATTCACGTTCCCGAACCCCGTCTGACAAATCGACTATCCGAATCTCGCACGGTGCTCTTTCAACACGCAGCGGTCCATCACCACAAAAATTCCGGCCTCGCGCGCCTTCTCCGCCGCGCGTTCGTTGATCACGTCTTCCTGCAGCCAAAGCGCGGGAATCTTCAACTGGATCGCTTGCTCCACAATCTCATCCACATATTCCGGCCGCCGGAACACATCCACCAGATCAATCTTCGCCGCCACATCGAGCGGCACTTCGAGTAATGACGGATACGCCATCTCCCCGAGCGCCTCCGTAATCTGTGGATTCACGGGGATAATCTTGTATCCCGCCGCCTGCATGTATGCGGAAACGCCGTGACTCGGCCGCATTGGACTATCCGACAATCCAACCACGGCAATCGTCTTCGCCCGCGCTAACAGTTCATAAATGGGATCCGATGGCTGCAATCGCGGCCGCTCCGTTTTCCTTCAGCCCTTTTTTTCCATCTTCTGCTTGAACATCCGCAGCGCCAGCTTACGAATCGTATCCGAAACCTCTTTGTTGTCCGATAGATTCTTCAGATCGTGAATGAGCAGGTTTTTCATCAATGTCAGCGAGAGATCAAGCGGCGTGCGCGGATTATAGACCAGGTTCCGCATGATGCTGTAGTTCTTCGCGAACTTCCGCTTCATCGGAATCGTGCGCAGCACCGCCTCCAAGACGTTTTTCTGTAGCGCAAACTTTTCTACCTCGCCATCGGTAACTTTGGGTGACTCCAGCACAGCGACCGCAACCAGCTTGGTGGAATCGCGAACCAGGATCGATCGTTCCTCCTTGCTTCCGCGCATCGCTAGAGCGATCCGGCCCTTAATATCAAGCTTGGAGATTTTCTGCAGCGTACTGTCGCGGCGTTCTTCCACAACGGGAACGTGATGCTTTTTTGCATGAATAGCGGCAGCGGCGGCGGCCGCTCCGGACTTTCCCGCGGCAGCCGTGGTCGAGGATTTCACCACGGATTTCGCCATAACATCCGCAGCTGATTTCCCGTCCGCCTCCGCACCTGCAATCGCGCTGGCCCCAGCGGCTTGAGGCTCCGCTACAATCTTTTCTTCGACAATCGTTGCCTCGCCGTGCGTCTCTTCGTGGGCCCTTCGTTCGTGGTCGGTTTCTTCGTGGGCCATTCCTATGGGCTGGAACGGTTTGTTTGTTTCAACGGCCAACTCCGCCGCATTCTCTTCCAGATATTTAATCACTGCGCCTTCGACAACTTCGTCGGGAGCATCGGCGTCGGGAGGCGCTGCGGTCGGAATCGCTTCCAAACCAGCCAACTTCTTTCCAATCTCAGCCTGCTCATTCGGACGCAGGTTCGGATTCGACTGCAACGCCCGCAACATCCCCGGAGAATTCATCGCGCGCGGGCTCATCAACAGAATTTCCAGCGTGGAACGCGCTCCCGTCACGGCAAGTGCAGCCAGCGAGTCTTCGCGCACCGACAAATTCTCGGCCAGCGCCGGCAGCAGAGAAGGGCGCAGATTTTCCAGGGAAACGAAATAGCCCAGAACCTCGGCGCTGGTCTTTGGATTAGCGGCCGCGGCCAGACTGGCTTTTTCGTCCCAGCCGGCCAACGTCAGACGCGCCCGCTCACTGAACAGTTTGTTATGGAGCGCCAGATAGACGAGGATCTCAATCATCTCATCAGGCGGCACCGAGAGGGATCCGCGTGCCGCTGATTGCATCAGGTTAGACGGAACCTCGGAGTTGCGGATCAGATCAAGCATTCGGGGCATAGTTCATCTCCCGGAATTTGCGGGCAAGAGATTTCTTCTTCGCGAACTTTTTCGCGAACTTTGTCGTGAACTCTTTCGTGAACTCTTTCTTGCTCTCTTTCAACTTCCGTGGTTTCTTCTTCACCGCAGATTCCAATTCCATGACTGCAATCTCGAGTTCGCGGGTAATACGGTTCGGGTTGCGCTGCCGATATTCATCGCTCAAGGCGCGATAGTACCAGAGCGTGCCTTTCTTTTTCCCGCTGAACCGCTTCCAGATCGCTTCGCCATCCCGCCGGTAATCCGCCAGAATCGTGCGGACGTTGTGCAATTTGTCCGATGCCGAAACCAGGCGCGTCTCAGCGTCGGCATGCTTCACTTCACGCAGGTACTCTTTTTTCCGTTTCATCCATTCCGGTCTAGGCTCGCCGAATGAATCCGTACAACCCTCTACAATTTTTGCCACCCGCGGACCAAACTGCTGGCGGACTTCCCGCAGCCTCGGCATGCCGCCGCA
>JBEKXC010000370.1:0-2886 GCA_049512435.1 Terriglobales bacterium
GCAAGTTGTGTGTTTCGTCTGTGGTCATTGCCTCAGTTTGACGTTGTCGTTGCGATGACCTCGCCGCCTCTAATTTCTTTTGTCGCGGCTTTGGCTGTGCCAGGCGGTGCTCGCAGTCTTGTGTGCTGGTCAATGGACCTCAACCCCGACGAGGCAATCGCTGCGGGATGGCTGCGAGCTAAATCCCCCGTCGCGCGTCTGCTATCCCGCATGTTGTTGCACAGCTTGCAACGAGCTGATCGCATCGTAGCGCTGGATCGGTTCATGAAAGACCGCATTCAGGCGAAGGGCATCCCTGCGGAAAAGGTCCTGGTCGTGCCGCCTTGGTCGCAGGATGACCGCGTCAGGTTCGATCCAGCGGGCAGAGAAGAGTTCCGGGCCATCTATGAGCTTTCCCGTAGATTCGTCGTAATGTACTCGGGAAACCATAGCCCGTGCCACCCTTTGGAGACGCTCCTTCAGGCCGCTGAGCGACTTGTCGATCATGAAGATATCGCTTTTTGCTTTATCGGGGGCGGAAGCGAGTTCCGAAAGGTGCAGGAGCGTGCGCGAGACCGTGGCATGCGTAACGTGCTGTGCCTTCCTTACCAACCGATAGAGAAGTTATCGGCATCGTTGTCCGCGGCCGACCTGCACGTTGTAGTGATGGGAAACAAGTATGTAGGCATCGTCCACCCCTGCAAAATCTACAACGTGCTAGCCGCAAACAGAGCATTCCTTTACATTGGTCCAACGGAGAGTCACGTGCGGGACATCATCCGCCAAGCCGGGCCGGAAGCGTACGTTTCCGCGCACGCTGATGTAGACGGAGTTGTGGCAAACATCTTGCATGCTATGCGAGGCGGAATAACTGTTTCGCCGGCGACGGCCGAACTGGGGAAACGATTCTCGAAGGAGTTGCTCATTCCGCAAATGATTTGTGCGATCGAGCGGAGCAGAAACACGAGTAGTCGAGCCTGACTCAGGCTCTTTCATTAACTCAAGGTGCGGTATCATCTCGGAACTCGATCTGTTCGGAAGGAGGATACGAGGTAGTTGGCGTCAATTCGCCGGGTCTCACGGCGATCGAGACAACCTATATGACTCGCGCCTGGGTGGCGCGGCGCGCATAGGCACTCCGGTGACCGGCATGGCGAGTGAGGCAAGCATCGCGGCTCACCGTTCACGTTTCTGGATCATCCCGAAATCGCGCCGGACAACAACATTTGCACTGCTAGCGGCAGTGACGATGTAATTTCGACTGCCGGATTATGGCGCGGCGGAGGTGGTGCTAGCCTACTCGCGGAGCGTCTCTGATTCTCGTGGCTCGCCTAGCCATAGCCGATTTTCTCAATCCGCCGTTTTGTTTCTGCATCCAGCCCATTGATATAGTCTCTGAATCGAGGAACTTTTTCTTTAACAGCCAAAAAGCCATAACGCTTGGTTCTCGGAAGGGCTAAACGCAAACGGCTCAAATCAAGATCAACCGACATAACTTCAGCGATCTTAGAAAACTCCTTGAGCGGATCGATCATGAAGTCCTCCAGCCGCAGCGCGAGCGTGGCGGATTGGAGATAAAGCTCAGTTTCCTCTACAAATTCCGCGAAAGACAAAAATCGCGGGCCTGGCACGGCCGCGAAGAAATCAGGGTCGCCCTCGGCAAAGGCCTTGAATTCAAGAAAATTCTGCTCCAAATCGGCACATAGATCGTCTGTGTTCTTATAAACCAGCGAGATATCAGAATTCAGGGCGTGGTAGCGAATATATCCCCGCCACCAAACCCAATTTGTCAGCAACGAATCGAGGGGATGACGATAGACAAAAATCAAATCGGCAAATCCCGATCTGACGGTTTCCAATATACGGCTCGTTACCGCTGGCAATACCTGAGCGCGAGAAACGTACCTGATTGTGGCATGTTCGCAGTAGATCATAGATGTCGGAACTGAATGAACGCGGATCACATACCTAAAATATTTCGTCCTTTCTCCGATGTTCTGCCGGATCAGTTCAGAGATATACAAACGTCCGGTGCCGAACAGTCCAATAACATAAGCCGTTCTGTCGTTCCCCGGATGATGGACCTTCCAATACCAATCCGTTTCTGTTGTCAAACGGTTATGGTAGCGGACGGCATGGTAGCGGAGGGCCTCCAATTTTTCGCGAGGGGATTTTCGCGCGAATTTGATGAGCTTCTGAAGTACCTGCATTGAATTTAGCTTCTGCTGCGGAGGGCCTTGGTCGCCCGCTGCTTACGGACCAGTCGTCAACACAAAGGCGCCCCCTTGACGGCCTTCTCGGACCTCTGTGCTCGCAGCTATTTTTCAGACACAGCTTATCAAGATTAACGTCGAAGCTGAAGAGTGCTGCCTCGTCGTGAAACGAAGCAGGTTGGTACGGGACCAACTATCCAGCACAACCACGGACTTTTCGCACACCCAGACACCGTGAACGAGTAGAAGGGAACACGGTATATCAGGGAATACGGTATATCGCGGTACTTGCAGCAACGCCAACCAGTGCACTAGCATTCAGCGCGGTCTTGATCGCACTACTGGGAATGAAGAGTATGTCATCGTTCCGGACGGAAACATCGTGAACCTTGCCACGTAACAGTTTCGTCAGATTTATCTGTTGCTCTTGAAACCCATTTTCGGTACGACGAAGCAGTCTTGTTTTTCCGGGAGAGGCGATGTGAGTTGGCCCCCCGGCGACAGCTACGACCTGCAAGACCGTGATTCCTCCCGTTGAATTCAGCACGTATCCACCCGGCCGAGTCACCTCACCTAGTACGTAGACGATACCCGCTTTCGGAACTACAACGGTGTCGCCCGGCTGTAGGTCGACATTGCTGGCGGCCATTTCGACCGGATCTTTCGAGATGTGAACGGTCGTCGCGTCTTTTTG
>JBEKXC010000371.1:0-2881 GCA_049512435.1 Terriglobales bacterium
CCCGAGACTGGAAAGCGGTCTACCGTAGTCATCAGAATGCTGCCAGACTAGTTGCCCATCGGGTTCAATCCCAGACAAGTGGGATAGTCCGGCACCAGAGTGATGTTGCCTGCGGGCTGGAGGCGCAATACCGCGTCCTGAATCGAGCAATAGGAGCGAGTGCCAGTGTAGGAGCCCAAAGGCGTGCCCGTTGAATAGAATTGGTCGTTGACGGTGCTCCCCGCGCTAGGCGACCCGGTTGCGTTGAAACTGTAGCCGCTCTTACCGTTTCCACCGCCGTTGGTGGCCAGATAGTTATCGATCACGCAAGCAGTAGCCGTGCTTGGAGCGCAAGGGGATGCGCCGCCCAGGGTGGCCAGAGTCGCCGGATATCCGAGTGTCGGGTAGGCACCAAAATAAGCAATTTCGGCCGTGTTAATCATTCGAACGGAGGCGGCTGCGGAAGAATCGTTGGCTGCCATGCGGGCGCGCATGAAATTCGGAATGGCGATAGCCGCGATGATCAGAATGATGGCGATCACAATCAGCAACTCAATTAATGAGAAACCATTCTGTTTCTGCATCGAGCGCTTTTCTCTCTTTCCCAAGGGCTCTATTCCGGGACGCTCCAAGGTTTTAAATACTACAGACACGTAAAGGTAGTGGCATGCGGATGGCCAAACCGAAGCGGTCAGACACTGCCGTTCCAATCCGGGCAATCGCCTTGCTTTCAGCCCGATGCCGACTACAGCCAATCTTTCCGAAGCAAAGCAGCGTTGGGTGGATGCGCGGTGCGCCTTCGCTGCGTTGACAAATTGTGTCACTTTGGCGAATGGAACTACTCATCGGCCTCGACCCTAACCGCTTAGACCGGAAACAACCAAAAAGTGGCGAAATTGTCCGCGTTGGTCTATCGGACGCCGCGGGCCAGTCTTGGCAGGACGAGCGGTACATTCTCCGTGGCAGCCCCGGTTGAATCGCGCTTCGACATCCAACTCTCAAGCCAAAATGTTATCGACGTCGTAGCCAGGATGAAGGTCCAGGGAATTACCGGAGATTTGAGGGCCCATGACACACCAAAACGTACCAGCAGAAGCCATGCGATGGTGAATCCGAGCCCTATAACCATGGCGGTGATGCGCCGCGACCTGTCGGAAACGTTATAAGGTGCCGCCGACTGAACTGCCAACACAAAGGGTAAGCTCGCGACCAAGTCGACTAAATAGTGCTGTCCGCCTCCCAGCGTCGCAACCACGGTTAGGCAAACGTAGAGAAGAAGGGCGGCACGCAGAGCGCGCGGAAGACCTCTACTATTCCAAAACAGCAGCACTACCCACCCCATATGCAAAGAGGGCATGGCATTGCGAGGGATGCCTGTCGGGATCGACATCTTATCCAGCGGGAATGTCGATAAATGCTTGTATGGAAGGGCGTTCCAGGGGAAGTCTCGTCCAAAAGCGTACAGCGGCCCAGTGCCTGGCACGACGTTATACAAGAGCCATCCGGCAACCCCGGCAAGCGACAGCACAGTCAACATGTGCCACGAGATCTTTCGTGCTGCCAGAGGAACTTGCCAAGCGCACACAACGGCCATGGCGAATGGCAACGACAGGTAAGTCAGGAGCGCGCTCCGAGTCAACACGATGCTGTTGAACATGATCCTTCCCAAGAAAAAACTGGGCTGAAAACCCAGACTTCCGTCGAAGGCATACAGCCAGGCATCGTCTGTCTGGGGATTGAGGCCGCCGGAGAACCGGAGCACGTTGCCTGAAACAAATATGAAGAGAACCAGAACCAGCGCCGGCACCAGCAGCGCCAAAGCATTTTCGCGCCCTTCCCGCTCCGACCATAAAGCGCGGAGACCAAGCAGCAGGAGCGCTCCGAAACCAAGGACCGCAAAGGCGCTCGCCACGCGAAGCACCCAGAATGGAATCTGCGACAGGTGGATGATCTTGACGAAGACCACGGAAGTCGACAGCCAAGTGTAGATTTCCCAACGTGAGGGAGCGCCGCGCAAGAAGAAGGCGAGCGTACCAGCAATGGCGAATGGCAGGTAAGGCTCATCGAAATTGGTCAGTACCGCTCCGGCAATCACGAGCGCTGCCCAAACGATCGACAGGCCAACTAAAGGAGCGAGCAAATTCCGTCGCGAAAGAGTGAGTTTTTCCCACGCCATACTTGTAACTTCCCACTAAAAGAAAGTACCGCCATCGAAAGGCGAGCTCCTGGTAATTCTACGACTGCGGTGACGAGAGGTCTCTGTTACCGAAGTACGTCGAAAGAGAATGCGGAAGTGACGCGTTGCGAAAGCAAAAAACAAGAGAGCAGCGAAGTTGCCTTCGCTGCTCCCGGCTTGTACCCTCCCCCAGGTACTTTGCCAAACTGAACTACGTTAGTTCGCCAGAGGGTTCAACCCTTGGCACGTAGCGTAGACGGTGACGGCGGTGGTGGCGGCGATGTTGGAAGGCTCACTACGCACTACACCGTCATCAACCGCGCAAAATGCCGTGGTACCAGTCGTCAGGGCGAGGGCGGCAGCGCTGGTTATGAACTGGTTGTTAACGGCGGCGGCGCCGGAGCCATTGTTGCTCCCCGTCTCGACAAAGGTGTAACCGCTCTTGCCGGAGTTGGCGGGCGTACCGTTGTTGGCCAGGTTGGAATCGATCAAGCAGGCTGTGCCCGAGCTCGGAGAGCAAGCTGCGCCAATAGTGCTACCCAGGGTCACCAATGTAGTAGTGTAGCCAATCGTAGGAAAGGCCGCGAAATAGGCAATTTCGCCAGTGACGATGGTGCGCTCGGAAGCGGCCGCAGACGAAGTGTTGGCAGCCATCTTGGCGCGCATCAGGTTAGGAATAGCGATAGCTGCAATGATCAGGATGATGGCAACCACGATCAGCAGCTC
>JBEKXC010000372.1:0-2871 GCA_049512435.1 Terriglobales bacterium
ACACCTGGTGCAAGCGAAACAAGAATCGGTGTTATGTCCCAGAATGGTTGCTACAGGAGTGGCACATCACAGTAGATCTAAACCTCAGTGCCCTCGTTCAGGTTCAGAGCCGACACTCGCACTTCACACACTCACATGGCATCCACTGATTCCACTCATTGACCGGGGTTTGAGCCTAACGCCCGCTATTTACCCGTTTTCATAGCCAAACTTGGCGACAATTCCGGCGACTTCAAATTGGTCGCCGCTTCTGAGCTCCTGTTGGCCTTGTGTTACTTCGGCATTGTTGACTTTAATCCGGATGTTCTTTGCTGCCCGCACGAGGAAGTATCCGTCTTCTCGCTGGTGAATCGAGGCGGCGACGCGGGGAGCAAACCATCGTTTCAGCCGAATGCTGGCCATCATGGATTTGCCAATCACGCTGAGCTTGCTGGAGAGAAGATACTGCTGCCGGTCGGTTCGGCCGGCGACGATGGTAAGCATGCCTATTTGTCGCGGTCTCACCGCCCTAGATTCGCAGGCTGTCACCAATGCGATGCCCGATGGCCGGACAGTCGCAGCGGCGGAGGCCATTTTGGCCATCATTTCTTTGAGCTTGTTGGTATCCAGCACCATGGTAGCTTCCAGCTGCGGGGGCGCGGCTTTTTCTACTTGAGCCTGCCAGCCGCTGGTGCGATCTTGGGTCACAGACGAGGACGACGCATCACGCTTTCCGACCTCACTGTGAAATTCGATTCGGTGTTTGCCGATTACGATGACGTCCCCATCGCCAAGCACCGCCCTCGAGACGCTGCGATTGTTGAGGTAGGTGCCGTTGAAGCTTTCGTTGTCTTCAAGAACATAGTGACTTTTTTCCCAGAAGATCCTGGCATGGTGGCCGGAGACGATGGGATTATCGATCTGGAGCAGGTTGTCCGGCTGGCGACCGATCGTAACCACGCCCCCGCTCAAGGCCACTTCCCGTAAGACGTCATCGGAGAATTTGAGCGACAACTTTGCCGTTTTGTCCTGCCAGCGCCAGGTTTCCTGCGCCAGGTCTTGTGTTACCGGGACTAGGTTTTGCGTCATCGGGAATCCTGGTTCCAGGAGGAGACTTTGTAAGTGACTAATTCCAGACACGAGCTATCTACAAAATAGTGTGCGGCAAATTAGAATGCAGCGAAATAGCCCAAACGAGTCAGGCACGGATGCATGAGGCACCAAGGTAACCACTCGTAGTCCTAGGCGCATAGAGACGTATTTGTGTGGTGCCTATTGGGCGAAGTTCTGATGCTGGCGAAAGCGTTCGCACTCTTCTGAAAAACGTCTTCTTTACGTCGTCGCCTTGGCGCTGGCCAGATGAGCGAAATCGCCAGGATAGTGGAAGTCGGCGAGCAAATGGCACGTCCAGCGCCGCTCTTACCACAATCATCCCAACCAATTAAACATTCCCCGTGATGAGAGGGGGCGCATGTGTGCGCCTAACTCTCTATTTTCTTGATGTATAGCCGAAGCCCGGCCAACACTATCCCGATGGCAATGACGGATATTCCGAATCCGAGACGGCGATAGTTGCGTTCCACCATGGCATCCTTCCCGGCTTGCAGGTTCTGAGCGGCGATTTTCAGGCCAGCTTGAATATCCTGATCCACCAGGTCCGTCCGGAAGCTATGGATCGTGACCCGCGCCTTGGTCAGTGAATCCCGTGCCTGATCCTGTCCCAGCCGAGCCTCGCTCACCTCCATGCCAGAAGACTCGGCGACACGGAGAACCGAGTCTGCACTTTTATTGGCATCGTCCAATCGACGCAAGCTGCTCAGTAATCCTGCCCGGGCTTGATCACAATGGTCACCCGGGGTATGACACCGCATGCAGACGGCGTCGGGACCAGTGCCCAGCATCGAGTCGGTTGGATGTCTGATGCCATGGTTGCTATGACACACGACGCATCCGGGAAGAGAAGCCGCGTCAAAGGCCTTTTTGTGCGTACTTTTTTCGTACATCTGGGCTTGGAAAGCGTGACAGTTCGAGCACACATTCTGAACCTTGTCTACGCCTGGCGGCGCCGCGCCATGGTTTCCATGACAGGTTGTGCAGGTGGGCGCACTCAGATCGCCTCGCACCGCCAGCGCTTCATGGTGCACGCTGGTGCTGTACTTGGCGAACTGATCCGTGGGAATGGAATATCCCTGCATGTAACTGGCGTCAGCATGGCAGCGGGCGCACGTGTTCGCCACGTTGACCGGGTTAACCGTGGAGCGGGGATCGCTCGGCGCCCTTAGATCGTGGACACTATGACAATCCGTGCACACTGCTACCTTCGTGTCTCCAGCCGCGAAGCGCTTGCCGTGCACACTGGTGCGGTACTGGTCCAACTGGTCGGTGCGCAAACTGGGGTCGAACTGCCGAATATAGGCTGGATCCGAATGGCAACTTCCGCACAGCTGCGGGATCTGTTTTCGATCAATGTTGTCTTTCCAGCCCGCCTTTCGGCTCATGGCTTTGTCTGCATCGTCGCTGGTTGGGTCGCCTCCGTGGCAACTGGCGCAAGTCAAGCCTTTTTGTGCGTGTATGTCCTGACTGAACTTCTCCTGGCTCACTCCCAGGGGATCTGGCAAGGTGGAGTGACAATCCAGGCAAGAGTTCTTGGTTTGCCCGTAGCCCAGGCAAGCTGCGAACACGACGAGGCCGGCCAGCCCGATAATGGAGACGTTGAACGGTCGGAGCTTATTTCGCAAGAAGGCCATAAACACTCATACCTGCAACGTACGCAAGAGCAAAGACAGAAAGCCCAGTGATCCACCGTTTCATATGTGAGGGTTGGTCACTCTCAAAGAAAGGCAGCAGCAGCCACAACAAGCCGACGAGGCCGAAAGCAATTACACCCAGAAC
>JBEKXC010000373.1:0-2865 GCA_049512435.1 Terriglobales bacterium
AAACCGGCAACAGACGGCAAGTTGCGACGGGGCAAAACGCGCCGTTAGTGGGGAGAAACACTCGATTCGGAGCCGCCCTTCCGCTGCGGAAGCCGCTCCGATCCTGCTTACAACGAATTGAAATCAGAACCGTAAGCGCCAACCTCGGGCAAACTGTATTCTTGGCAATTGCGTTGCACTCCGGGTAGATTAGTTTTGGTGCGGTCTGCCGCGGACCATACCTCGGGAAACCAGCACCAGCGCCTGCCAGGAGAAAAATCTCGTGAAAGTAGTTATGCTCTGCGGCGGGCTCGGTACCCGCTTGCGCGAGGAAACGGAGTATCGGCCCAAGCCCATGGTGGAAATCGGTGGTCGTCCGATTTTGTGGCATATCATGAAGTTGTATGCCCACAATGGATTCACTGATTTTGTGTTCTGCCTCGGATACCGCGGCAACATGATTAAGGAATATTTCCTGAACTACGAGGCCATGAACAACGATTTCTCCCTCTGCCTCGGCCGGAACTCCAAGGTTGAGTATAAAAACGTCCATCGCGAACAGGATTTCCAGGTCACGCTCGTCGATACCGGACCGTCAACTATGACCGGCGGACGGGTAAAGAGGATCGAGAAGTACATTGATCAAAATGAAGATCTCTTCATGCTGACCTATGGCGATGGCGTGGGCGATGTGAATATCCGGCAACTCGTCGAGTTCCACAAGAGCCATGGGAAGCTGGCCACGGTCACGACCATCACGCCGAGTTCCCGCTTCGGAGTCATCGAGGCAAACTCGACAGGCCGCGTCACCAAGTTTAAGGAAAAGGCAAAAATCAGCGGTCGCGCCAGCGCAGGCTTTTTCGTACTCGATCGCCGTGTGTTCAATTATCTCGGCGGTGACGATTGCATCTTTGAGAAGGAACCGCTGGAGCGCCTTGCCAATGACGGGCAGTTGATGGCCTATCAGCATGACGGCTTCTTCTACGCTATGGATACCTATCGCGAGTACGAATATTTGAACCAGTTATGGAGCGCGAACCAGGCGCCGTGGAAGATTTGGCAAGATTAAGTTTGGCAGGAATAAGTCTGGCAGAAATAAGCTTGGCAGGACTAATTTGGCTCGCACAATGAAGAATGGCTTCTGGCGCGACCGTGCCGTCTTTATCACCGGCGCCACGGGACTGGTAGGCGGATGGTTGACGAAGCACCTGCTGGAACAGGGCGCGTCCGTGACCGCGCTGGTGCGCGACTGGGTTCCCGCCAGCGAATTTGTGCACCAGGGACTTGCCGACCGCGTAAACATAGTGCGCGGCGGTCTCAGCAGTCCCTATCTGCTGGAACGGGTGCTCGGCGAGTACGAAATCGAAGTCGTCTTTCATCTCGCCGCCCAGACCATCGTAGGCATCGCCAACCGCAATCCGCTTTCAACTTTCGAGAGCAACATCCGTGGAACGTGGAATCTTCTGGAGGCTTGCCGGCGTTCGCCCGTGGTCAAGTCGGTCATCCTCGCTTCTTCGGACAAGGCGTACGGCGATCAGACCGTACTTCCCTATAAGGAAGATATGCCGTTGCAGGGCAAGCATCCCTACGATGTCAGCAAGTCGTGTGCCGACCTGATTGCGCAGTCTTACGCGCACACTTTTGGCGTCCCACTGGCGATCACGCGCTGCGGCAATTTTTACGGCGGCGGAGACCTCAACTGGAACCGCGTCGTGCCCGGTACGATCCGCTCCGTAATTCGTGGCGAGCGGCCCATTATTCGCTCCGACGGAAAATACGTGCGCGACTACTTCTACGTAGAAGACGGCGCCGCAGCCTACATGCTGCTGGCGGAGCGCCTCATGCAGAATTCGAAGCTTGCCGGCGCAGCCTATAACTTTTCGAATGAAGCGCAGATCAGCGTGCTGGAACTGGTGAATGCGATCCTAGCGAAAATGGAATCGAAGTTGAAGCCCGAGATTCAGAACCAGGCTTCGAATGAGATCCGCCATCAGTTTCTGAGTGCCGAGCGGGCTCGCACGGAGTTGAACTGGAAGCCCATGTTCACGCTGGACAAAGGCTTGGAAAAGACCATCGCATGGTATCGGGAGGCGCTGAAGTAGTGTCACGAGCCGACGAGTTGCGCGAGCGGATACGTGGAATGGTTGGCGAGTACTACCGTGAGGCCTTCCCTGCGCAAGCATTCGTGCCGGGATCGTCCCCCGTGCCCATTTCCGGCCGTGTCTTCGACGAGCAGGAACTCGAACTGCTGGTCGACTCCTCGCTCGATTTCTGGCTAACCACCGGACGTTTCGCCGAACAGTTCGAACGTGAGTTCGCGAAATTTGTAGGGGTGCGTGAGGCCGTGCTGGTGAACTCGGGCTCGTCGGCCAATCTGCTGGCGGTCACCGCCCTGACCTCGCCGAAACTCGGCGATCGCCGGCTCCGCCCCGGAGACGAAGTCATCACTCTGGCTGCGGGATTTCCCACCACCGTCAATCCCATTCTCCAGAACGGACTGGTTCCCGTCTTCGTCGATGTTCAAATTCCCACGTTCAATGTGGATGTCAGTTATCTGGAAGCGGCCCTATCCAGCCGCACGCGTGCCGTCATCTTTGCCCACACGCTGGGGAATCCGTTCGATCTCGACACCGTCACCGCGTTCGCGAAGAAGCACGGCTTGTGGCTGATCGAAGACTGCTGTGACGCCCTCGGCTCGACCTATCGCGGCCAGAAAGTCGGAACCTTCGGCGATCTCGCGACCGTCAGCTTCTATCCCGCGCATCACATCACCATGGGCGAAGGCGGGTGCGTCTTGACGAACAAGCCCCTGCTGCGCACGCTCGTCGAATCCTTTCGCGATTGGGGACGGGATTGCTGGTGTGCCCCGGGTAAAGAGAACACCTG
>JBEKXC010000374.1:0-2851 GCA_049512435.1 Terriglobales bacterium
TCGATCCCCGGGTTCTCGGGAGAGCTTGAAGAAGGATTGGGGCGGGTCACGGTAAGCGTTGGAAAAGGCAGGGAGGGAAGTGGTCCGGTTGTGTAAGTTAGGTCCGGAGTGGTGACAACCGCTCCGCCCGTGCACTGAACTTGGGAGCGCATGTGATAGGTGGTCGAGGCTCGCATACCTGCGACCAGAATATTGGTCGGCTGAAAGGTACGGGAAGTGGAGAACATCGGCGAGACGGGATACCAAGCCGTGCTCCTGCCGTAGGAGGTATCGGGGCCGAATTCAACCATGGCCTGTCCCGGACAGGGGCTTGCGACCGAATACTGCGCTACCAAAGGGTTGGCGGTGGCTTGGACGTACGTTCGGAGTGCAGAGTCGCTGGTTCCGCCTCCTCCCCCGCAGGCAATCGTGAAACCGCACAAAACAAACGTCACTAACAAACAGAGCGGCTGTAGCGGAACCGATTGTTTCATTTTCTGGTTGTCCCTCTAGAATTGAAAGCCTGGCCGGCCCAAAGCTGCGCCCTTGAATTTCGCGGCAGACCATCTCTGATTCGCGGAAAATCATACGTGAAGAGATGGAAATGTAAAGTAATGATTTGTATGCTTGCCGACTGTTTTACAGACTCTCTCCTGCGCTCGAAGAACTCAACCAGCCAGAATTTGGGGACCATACGTCGGGCGGTAGCGGTGAAGGAGAAAAACTTGATCACTCATGGACTGGCGGGCAAAGGCAGACTCGGAACATCGACTTAATGCCGGGGCCGGGTCGTATCCCGTTGGTCAGAAGATGCGCCTGGGGCAGAGTCCTGGGAAGATCCGAGGACCTGGGCCGCAAAAGGTTCCAGCCGCTCTGCTTCTGTACTCCGAGACGCTCAACACGGTGCTGTGGAGCATGGCGCAGTCTCTTTGGCTTCAAAACCGGTACGCGATGCACATACGATGAACACTCGCTGCAAACGTCATTCTTGATTCTCGCGTCCGATCTAGCCATTCCGCTTGCATCGGGGTGTTGGTAGAATGACCAGGTGCTACCCCTACATTTCACGGATCTACAGGATTCCTGAGTCCATCATGCAAAAGTCGCCGCTGCTCGCGTTGTTCATCGCTTTCACCGTTGGGTTTTGTTTTTCGCAGTCCCTCAACGATCCTTTGTCTCAAGGCGCGCCGTCTCAGGGCACCCAGGTGGACTGCTCTGATCCATCGATGGCAGGAAGCGCATTATGCAGCGGTGTGCAGTCTCAAAGATCCAACAGCACGCAATTACTCGACAATTCATCTTCGTCAATGCGCGTACCGATGTTGACAACACCTTACGGTTTTAGTCCGGACCAGTACACTCCGACCAGGGCTCCGCTCAATCCATCGCAAATCTGGCGCCGCCCGGCGCCGACTCGGCCAGAAACCGAATTCGAACAGATGGTAGCCGACTCGGTGGGCCGACCACTGCCCTTGTTCGGCCAGTCCTTGTTCGTCCAGGCTCCCAGTACGTTCTCTCCGGTGGATTTCATGCAGGTTCCGAGCGACTACATCATCGGCCCGGGCGACGAACTACAGATCAGGGTTTGGGGCCAAGTTGAAGCCAACTTGCGAGTCATCGTGGATCGGTCTGGCCAAATTTACATCCCGCAGGTCGGACAAGTATCCGTTGCAGGCATCCACTATGGAGATCTGGAACAACACTTGAAAAGTGAGATTTCGAAGATATTTAAGAACTTCAATGTCACCGCAAGCATCGGCCGGCTTCGATCCATCCAGATAATTGTTGTTGGCAACGCTCGTTATCCCGGCACCTATACGATCAGTTCGCTGAGTACGCTGGTCAATGCGATTTTCGCTTCCGGCGGCCCCACCCCGCAGGGCTCGTTGCGCCACATCCAGGTGCGCCGCGATGGCGCTACCATCACCGATTTCGATTTCTATGACCTTCTTATCGAAGGCGACAAGTCAAAGGATGTCCGTCTGCTGCCCGGCGATGTCCTCTACATTCCTCACGTTGGTCCCCTCGTGGCCATCTCCGGCTCCGTAAACTCACCTGCCATCTACGAAATGAAAGACAAGTCTACCCTGAGCGACTTGATTGAGATTGCCGGCGACCTGAGCACCGTCGCAGATACCAACAAAATCACCATCGATCGCTTCGTGGATCACCAGGCGCGTAAGACTCTGGAGTTTCCCTACGATACCCAGTCTCGCGCTCTGCCACTGCAGGATGGTGATATTGTCCGCGCTTTTTCCATCGTTCCACGTTTCGAGGATACCGTTACCCTACGGGGCAATGTTGCCAACCCTGGGCGCTATCCCTGGAAGCCGGGCATGCGCATCAGCGATCTGATTCCTAGCCCCCAGGCGTTGCTGACTCGCCGCTATTGGCGCAATCGTGCCGCTATCGTCAATGGTCGCGCCACCGAATATCCCCTTCAGGCACCACCTACGCCGACGCAAAGCAACCGCTCCACACCGAATCAACAACCGTCCAATGGGACCACGCCCAAAAGCACCGCAACACCTGGCGTTCCGGACTCAACTCAGAATCCCAATTCTCCAGAGTTCTTGCCCGATGCAGCGGGTTCCTCAAATCTGGCGGATGCGATCTACGCACAGAACGAGCAAAACCCATCCGAAGCCGATTCTTCGAAAGGCGGCAATCCTCCTTCGGGCAGTCAACCGCCCTCTCAGGCTGCCAGCAGCAATCCCAACAATCCCAACCCAAACACCGTCCGGGACATCGCCGAGGATGTGCGCCGCTATGCCCCCGAGATCAACTGGGATTACGCCATTATCCAGCGCGTCAATCCTATCGATCTCTCCTCGAAGCTTCTTTGGATGAGCCCACGCAAGGCAATCCTGGA
>JBEKXC010000375.1:0-2841 GCA_049512435.1 Terriglobales bacterium
CCGATGGCGTCATTCAGATCAGGCAGCGGAACTTCGTCAGTAAATGCAGTGTCGCCATAGAACTCAAATGGATAAGGCATTTTGCCCAGAACCTTATCGCGGTAATTCTCCGAGCACCAGGTAATCCACATTCGTCCGTCATCGTCTTGCTTGTGTTCTTCCAAAATGTCATATAACTTCCTGACTCTCAGGTTGCGCGGGAACTGATATTGCACCTGATCCTGCCGGCCAATGGCGGTGCGGAACAAATCTTTCAACTCCTGAAATTCGCCCTTGATCACTACCGGCTCGGGATCAAGCCGCATCAATCCGGCCACCGCATCGGGATCAAACGCAGGAGTCTGTTCGCCGGTTTCGGGATCTTTGTACTTCAAGCCCAGCATCTTCTTGAGCCACAAATCGGTCTCTCGATAGCATTCAATGATGAAACTGGACTGGCGCAACGTTCGCGCAAATGGCTCCCAGTACACATCTCCAGGGAAACAGGCTTTGACGCGTGGACCTTCGTATTTCTGCACCGACTGCGGAACCGTGATCTCAGTCCCGCTCTTGCCCATGAACTCCTGCACTTCTTCGTCGGTCATGTTGGCGCCGTACTCTTCCACCGCCTGTTGAATCTCGGCATCGGGCGCTTGGCGAGATTGCATGAAGGCTTCGCGGCTGTTCATCACCACTTTGCCCTCTTTCAATACGGCTTTGCGGAAGACCATGGTGCGGGAGACGAAATCCCAGTAGAGTTTGGAAACGCCAATCCCTAAAGCCTCGGCCGCCATGCGTACCCGGACATCTTCGGCCCGCTCCTGACTCTGGTCATATTGCTGACCTAGTAAAGCGCTCAAGCGTGCCGCTCGGCTGGGATCGCTGCCCCCACGCACTCGCAAGGTATAAGGCTGCGCACTGAGGCGGGCAACGTTCTTGCGGAAGATCAGATTCGCCAGACCGCTTTCTACGTTAGTCCGAGACTTGTCTTCCTCTTCCATTTCCTTCCCGGCAGAGTCTATCTTTCGAATCGGTTTGGTCCGGCACTTGATCATTCGCCAAGTTTCTACCCACTCATCCCAGTAGTTGAAACGCAGCCATTTTTTCGACTCATCGCGGCGCATGATGATTTCGGAGACGGCGTTAATGGGGCTTACGACGGCCATGGATTATTTCGCCTTGTTAACGGCTGCTTGCACTTGTGATGGCGCGACTATTGACACTGTGATGCCCGTGGGCGGCGCTGGCGGGATTTGCACGTTCGCCACAGGCTGTGAGGTAGCCGTTCCGTCAGTGGCGATTGCCTCAATTTCGTAGCAGTAAACGCTGTTCGGAACCGGCGAGCCATCCACAAAGCTGTTCACGGTTGGAGCTAGTCCGCTAGCAATTACTACGAACGTGCCGCACGAGCCTGCATAAACCGCGCGTGTGACGTTTTGCGTTGTCACGCCAGCGCTAGATGACGGAACCCAAGTGAGTGTGACGGTGTAGGGATAAGGCGGACCTTGCGCAACGGCCAAACTGCAACAAAAGAGAACTGCGATGATAGACTTCATGCGATGAACCGGCGCGGCTTTCTCGGAATGATGATCGGCGGAGTTGCTGCGGTTGCTGCAGTGAGGACGTATCCGTTTCGAGTATTCAGCTTTCCAGCAGAAATCCTTGTGCCGGAAATTGAACCAATGCCACTGATGGACGATTTAGTCGATCTAGTCGGTGACATTCCATTGATGTTTAGAGGCCCGGAGATTGATAATTTGGTTAGAGAGATGCTTCGCGCAAACCCGTCATTACTGTGCTTGAAGGATGGGAAAGTTTTATATGAGGCGATCACGATGGTGTATGTAGCGGCTAGTAAGCGATCCCATCCACCGTCGGCTTCCAATTACTCTTCTGTGCTACTGGATTTAGACAGACGGGATTCGCCATCTCGAGATATGTTCATCACCACTTTGCCCTCGTATGTAGCGGCTAGTAAGCGATCCCATCCACCAGCGGCTTCCAGGTGCTCTTTTGGGGCGCTGGATTCATGTAGGTCGGATTTGCCATTTCGAGATAACGAAAACAGTCTGCTAAATGGCTCCGAACCAGCACCGCTTTGCCGGTAGGGTCTTTGGTCAAAGCCTGCACGGGCGTGAGTTGCGCTCGGCGAATATTCTTCAACTGAAACAGGAGCTCCGGGCAGCGGTCGCGGAAGATATGAATGCGGCTGCGTTTGACCGGCTCGCCGTCATTCCCCATGACCATGCGCGGCTTGAGTCCGGCGTTGACCATCTCAAAGCCTACGTCGTGATCTTTCTTGGCATCTTCAAAGACGGGGCAAGATACTCGCAATTCCGGCGAGCACATGTACGACTCAAAGCGCATCTGAAAGTTCGGCTGCTCGGCGTCGTCGTTAGTGCCTTGGCCAAACGCGCGGGCGGCATAGTCAATTACCCGAGCTTGAATCTTCTCGTCAAAGGCTTTTTCTTCCTTGCCCAGATTCTGAGGATTCTCGGTGGACTCCAGCCACTTCATAGTCTCCACGTAATCCTTGATCCGCATCACCGCTTCGTCGTCTGGGCAGGCGCCGGGTAGGCCATAAAGACGGTTGTCATCGTACCGATAGCAAGCACGGGACGGCCACAGTTCGCGATAGTACCAGCGATCATTCCAGGGATCAGTTGCAACCCAGAGCATTGCATGAGGGACGGAGGGGTGCGGGTCGAGCGCCATTCTTCGCGTCCACTTCTGCGGGATCGGAAAAGATTTCTCACAGGTTGCCTCTTCATCCAGATTGAAGATTAATCGTCCTAGTGCTGCTTCGGCTTCAATCTCATACTCTCGCAAGTAAGCGTTTGGGTCAGTCATTTGCCGGAATTG
>JBEKXC010000376.1:0-2836 GCA_049512435.1 Terriglobales bacterium
GCGGCATGGGAGGCACTACCGCGGGACTCGGTACTGCGGCTGGTGCGCACGGTCGATGCGCCACCTCCGCGATTGGCTGCATAAGCCCGTCCACCGCCGTTTCCACGGCCTTCGACGTAGATTCCTCCGCCGCCGCCGCTGAAGCGATGCTCACCCCAGCCGTGGCCATAGCCCCAGTTCGCCCACGGGCCCACGCCCAGGAAGACGCCGCCATAGAAATAGCCGGGTCCATAATAGCCCATGGGTGCGCATCCGTACGGCGCATAGCCGTAGTAGCCGTAGGCACAGACGGGCGGAGTTAAGCTGATTACGACTTGTGCGTTAGCCGTTGGCGCCAAGGCCAAGGCCCCGAGTAAGGTTGTAGTGCCGGCCAGAAGCAGACTGCGCGTTGCTAATTTGTGAGCCCAAGGGGCCACGGTCTTGATTTGCCACATTATAGTTACCCTCAATTCTGATTTCGATCGAAAGCTGTACGATCTCCAGTATGAGGCTCGGGCTTATAGATAGATGGTCAATACAGACCGTCTTCCGCGGTGGTCATCTTTAACCTTTTTAACCTTGTTTAACCTTGACGCCATCCTTCTGTGTTATTACAATTGTAATAACATTAGAGGGCGCTATGGTTGAACTCAAGATCCGTAAGTTCGGCAATTCGCTGGGTGTGGTTCTGCCGAAAGAAGTGATCGACCGTTTGCAGACCGGCAACGGAGAGCGGCTTTTTCTTGTCGAGTCCGGGGACGGCGATTACCGGCTCACGCCTTACGATCCCGCATTCGAGAAGAAAATGGCGAAGGCGGAAGAAATCATGTCCCGTTATCGCAACACACTGCACGCTCTTTCCAAGTAAAGAACAAAGTAAAGAGACAAAGTGAAGAACAAAGAACCACGCTGGATCGAAGAGCGCGATGCGCTGGCGATCCACGACCGGCTCCTGGCGCTCCACGGCGGCGCAATCGGGCTGCGCGACCGGGGCCTTTTGGAGTCAGCTTTGGCGCGTCCCCGCCAGCATTACACCTACGCGAAAACGCCGGACGTTGTCGAAATGGCCGCGTTGTACACGGCCGCCATCGTTCGCAATCATCCTTTTGTCGATGGCAACAAACGGACGGGGTTTGTGATCGGAGTGCTCTTCCTCGAACTCCACGGCTTCGACTTCAAGGCCAGCGAGGCGGACGCCACGCAGGCGGTCATGGCGCTGGCGGCCGGCACGCTCGATGAAGGTGGTTACACCGCGTGGCTGCGGGAGAACGCGAAGAGCAAACGGAGACGCTAACCCGCGTCGACTTTACAGATCGGACGGCTGCAGTCCCGTATGTTTGGCGATGCGGACCATCATGCGAGGGCCGATTTCTTCCTTGTCGTGGAATGCCCAGATGTAATCCGGATACTTGGACGCGCGGTGACGTAGCTTGATGTGCGATCCAGTCTGCGAAAGCGGCTCCCAAGCCAATTTTCAGGAGCGCGCGATAAACACGGCGGGCCTTCGTGCTCGGCCACTGCGTCATGCCGATTCGCAGGTAACGCTGATCGACGCGGGGACGTCCTTTGATTTCTCGACGTCATCCGCGACCACTCTAAGCGCGAGCGCATAGGCCTTGGCGCGGGCTTCCGCTTCTGTTTTTCCGTATGCCAGCACGCCAGGCATGTCCGAAATTTCGGCAATCCAGCGGCCGTCCGTCTCGCGTTCCGTCTCAATGTTGAATCGCAGATCCTGGGTGTTTACGCTGCGCGATGGTTTTTTGGGGTGCGTCATTGTCATCTCCAGGATGCGGTTACGATCGAATTCAAGAATACGTTGCCCATCGGAATGAAGCCAGCAAATTGCACGGTTCGGTATCGGCTTAGCGCAATAACCATCTGGCAAATCTGCCGAGTTCAAGAACGAAGCATCCGAAGATCAGAGTCCGCAGGAGGATCTTTTCGCAAACGGCGTAGAACCCGTCGATGCGGCGCTCTAAATCACGATTGCCTTTTCCCGCCATACGGACTCCTACTCGGGATTCCGCTATCTTGATTCCAGAAATTTCTCGGGAAGCGTCAACTCGAACATTTTTTCCTTTTCGTTCCAGGTTGTCGGTATCCTCTCCCGCTTAGGTGCGCTCCACCCGATGTGAGTTATAAACGCTCTAGCCCGAAGGCTGCCTGAGTACTTCCCCCCAGAGATCGATACCGCATAAGCGTCCGTGTCACCCTTCTGTGCTGCTTTGATCGCCATCTTGTGATTAGTCCGATCCCAGAGCAAGACTACCGACTTTATGCCTCTTTCAGTCAGGCATCGAGCTGCTGCTGCATTAATAGCTATTCTTCCGTCGGGAACAATTGATAACGCGGGCGACTCAACCCTCACCCCGGTCCTCTTAAACACTTCGTAAGCCATAGCGGACTCAAACGTACCACTCAAATATAGCGCATGAGAGGACGCATCGCAACACCAAAGACAGGCGCAAGCGTAGACACAAGCCCGGACGCTATACCGTGCAGGCGGCCGTTCTGCCGTGAGTTCCTAGTCGCCCTACCACCTACCGACGACCATCGCCAAACACCCCTTTTGCAGCTATAATCCCCCCAGCGTCATCCAACGACCGAAGGACGACGCGTAACAGGCTCTATCCGCCAAGTTTGCGGAGGGGCACTGGAGGACATTGTGAGTCTCACACCTATCGGCGGGCTTCCCCACAGCCACAAGATCACTACAGCTACTATCCGCGAAAAGAAATTTCACCACGAACCCATCACCTGCCTGACGGCCTACGACTATGCGACGGCGCGCCTGGTCGATGAGGCCGGCATCGACATTGCCCTGGTCGGCGACTCGCTGGCCATGACCATGCTTGGC
>JBEKXC010000377.1:0-2828 GCA_049512435.1 Terriglobales bacterium
GGCTTGCGGTGCCGTATCCGCATCCGGGCCGCCTTCTTCCGATTTGGGAAATCCTGGCCTCTGCCGCGGTGTTGCTCCTGTCCACTGGCCTTGTCCTGCGCTGGCGCGATCATCGTTATCTGGTGGTAGGTTGGTTCTGGTTCCTGGGTACGCTGGTCCCGGTGATCGGCCTGGTCCAGGTCAGCACGCAGGCAATGGCCGACCGTTATGCATACTTACCCTACATTGGTCTGTTTGTGTGCGTGATTTGGGGGGTGGCAGAGACGGCACGAGAGCGGAAGATCTCGGCTGTATGGTTAGGAGTACCTGCAGTTTTGGTCTTGTTCACCCTTGGCATGGTCAGCCGTTATCAGCTTGCATATTGGCATGACAGCGAGAGTCTCTGGAGACACACACTGAGCGTCACCCAGCGGAACTATGCGGCGCACGACGCCCTTGGGCATGCATTGGCGGATCAGGGTCGAGTGGAAGAAGCAATGGTTGAGTTCAATGCAGCCGAGAGTCTAGATGCCTATTCCGCGGCGGAGATGGTCAGGTTCGGTTTCTACGAGCAAACTCATGGTCATGTGCAGGAGGCAATTGAGCAATACAGGCGAGCGCTAGACAACTCGCCGGATTCGAATACGCGAGCCGTTGCCCTAAACCTGCTGGGTTCAGCCTTCACGCAGATGGGTGATATCCCCCGCGCAAAGATGAGCTACGCCTACGCACTGCGGGAGAATCCTGACAACGGTGTTGCTCTCGTCGGCAGCGGCTTGCTGGCAGAACGGGACGGTGATTTCACGTTCGCGGTGGAGCAGATTTCTCATGCGATAAAGGTCGAACCCACTGATGTGGGCTATCTCCTGCTAGGACAGGCCTTACGCCGAACCGGTCACCTGGCAGAGGCGGAGGACGCCTATGCACACGCGCAGCGGATTTCGCACGACCTAGTAAAAGCCCAGCAGTCTGCTGCGCAGGTGCTGACTTCTGCTTGCATTAAAACCGACTGAGCCAGCTGCCAAACATGCAATCGCAAAGTGCTTCCAGAGCCGCCATGCGCGGATAGCAATACCTGAAGAAACGGTTGCGGCCAGCAGGATGACCACGGCACGAGTGGTCAACACAGAGAGTGCCGCTGGACCAGAGACTCGCAAATGTAAGGCAAGTAGGATCACGCTCCTGCCGCGGTCGCGTGAGCCCTCCCGGTGGTACCTCTTGGCTCACTCTCCTCCACAGACAGTATCCGTTTCATCCAGAGCACAGCCAGAGCCGTGGAGGAGATGACACAAGCCCAGGGTACGAGAGGCGTCAACAGAAAAATGCTTGTGCCATAGCGGAGCAGGATCAGCCAAAGCAGAGTGAGAGTGGCTCCGCCTATCAACGGGGTAAAACGAAGGGGCGCTCGCAGCGGGAGGGAGCGAGTACAGAGAGCCTGTATGGCAACTGCGAAAGGAAAGGCAACTACGAGATCAATGAAATAGTGTTCGCCTGTTCCGAGCGTGTCGAACACGATTGTGAGCACGAGAGTGAAGGCCAGTGCCCGTGCCAGACGCGGAAGTGGCTTGCAGTTGAACCAGATGAGGAACGCCCAAGTCATATGCATCGATGGCATGGCGTTACGGGGGATCATCCAGTTGATGGGAACCGTCCGCAGGACCAGCCCATGCAAGTCGGAAAGAGACAAAGGGGAACCAGGAAACTCGGAACCGACGGTGTACACCGGACCGGTCGCCGGGAACATCAGGTACAGGAAATACCCGAGTATCCCAGCGGTCATAAAGAGCTCGAAGATGAACAACGGTGCGGTCTTCTTGCGCCGCAAATGAGCCGCGTAAACCAGCGCCATTGGGATCGGCAGGGAATAATACGTAAAACGTCCAACTGTCTCGACCACCGGATAATCCCGGAAGAGCCTGCCAATCACGAAGCTCGGTTGAAAACCCAAACTGCCGTCAAACGCGTAGGCATAAAGGTCTGCGGTGTTGGGGAAGAGGAGCCCGGCCAGATTCAAGAGCCTCTGCGACACAAAAACAAAAAAGGTGAGGGCGGCGGCCGGGATCAAGATTGATTTGAGTTGTTGTTGCTCTTCAGCCCGGGCCCAGATTGCTCGGAAGCCCACGACCAGGAAGCTGACCAACCCGAGGAAGCCAAAGCACGTGCTGATCTGGAAATCTGGCTTGCTTCCCTGGTGAACGACGAATTGGTCAAACAAGGCGAGAGCGGCGCCCCCGAGCACAACAGCAAGGACTTCCCAGCGACGCGGCCTCACCGCAATTTGAAATACGAAGGCGCTCGCGAGGCCATAGCCGATGTACTGGATCTCAAAAGGCAAGCCGACCCAGGCAAGAAGAATGAGGAGGCCAAATAGTGTGGCGACCAGAATTCTGAGCAGGCGGTCTGCAGGGTGAACCCTAGAGTCGTTGACTGGATCTGTGGCTGTATTCACGATGGGCTCGACCATACCGAATGTGCAGACTTCCCATGCCGATCATATGGGATGCATCGGCGCCTCTTCAACGGATGGCGCTTGAGGGCGGGGCACGGAAGTAACCTCAGTTCCAAGAAAGCTCGGACGTGATGTTGGCGCCGTCCGAGCCGAGCGATCGTAGCGTCCTCTAACAGAATCACTCCGCTCTTACCAGCAGGCAGGTTACATCATCGTGCTGCGGGGTGTTGCCCACGAATAAATCTAGTTCTGCCATCAGGCGATTGAGCATTTCTGCAGGAGTCGATGCGGTGCCCGCCGCGATTGCACTGAGTAAGCGGGTTTCACCGTATTCATCCTGGTGAGCGTTTTCGGCCTCGACCAATCCGTCGGTGAAGACAATCAGCCAATCGCCGGGGGC
>JBEKXC010000378.1:0-2812 GCA_049512435.1 Terriglobales bacterium
GAGATCAACGAGGTCAGTATCCCCCATTTGAAATTCGCAGCTCTCGCTCTTGATCTTGGCAATTATGATGTCATCGTCCAGACCAAGTTTCGACATTTCGATTATCCGGGCATTGGTGATGCTCGATCCCTGCCCGGCTGTCGATTGGTTCTGGGAAGAAGCGAGAGACAAGGTTAGAGCCGCAAAGACTACCACTAAGGGCAACAGCGGTTTCATCGCTAGGCGCATGTTGGTTTCTCCCGTTCGAGTTGTGAACAGGTTTGACCCTAGTCCTTCAGCGACAATGATTGATAGGTAACCGAAGTAAGTTCTGGCACTGCGGAGCGTAGGCGGGGCGTCAATGTCTTGGGTCGTCCCACAGTCTGCATCCCAACGGCGAAAGGTACAACGTCTACGCGCTGAGGGCTTGTGGAGCGCAATCGCTGAGATCACTGACGTGGCGAAGCCAACGCTGTTGCGTCACGCATAGGCGCACAGCGTCGCCCTTGAGTCCTCTCCGGCCAGCTCCGGCCCCAAGGACTTTCGCTTTGCCTTCACCCCCGGAATCCCGAATGCTGGCCCAGTAGATTTGGCCGCTGTGGCGAAGGATTACCCAGGCCGGACTATTCTGCATGTCAAAATTGCCCTCGCTCCTGGGGCTTCCTATTGCAAAATCCGAGGTAGTCGCCTTGTCTATCCGTAACAGCCGCTCGCACGGGAGCTACGGTTGGTCCGCAATCTCCGGCTGAGCCACGACTAACAGCACGATGCCTACTACCGTGAACATTCGAAACGCCACCTCCTGACCGTTCCACGATTTCGATTGCCACATTAAAAACCACTCGCCTCCTACGGACAGGAACACGACTAACCACATGGTTAGGCTGAGCGCCAGCGCGACGAGGGAAACGCGCTTGGCATGGTTAAACGCAGAGACGGTCCCACGCAACGCCCGCACCATGAGCAAGCCGCCCCACCAACATAAAATCATGGTTAGCGTTTCCCAGGCGATGACCGATACGTAACATGCGGTGTGCCATAGCGGCGTATTTATGGCGCGCCACATTCCGTGATTTCCAGGAAAAGTCGAGTCCATCATCATCACGTGTCGCTCAAACTGGTAGTTGGAGTTATAATCGGTGATATTGTTGAAGACCACGAACGAATAAAAAATGGCCACGCCGAACACCAGTGCGGACTTGATTGTGCGCAAGGTCATGGTTTTGTATGTTAAGGAATTGTCTTGGTGTCTACCGCGTCGTACAGGTTTTTCAGTTCTTCACCTGTCAAATCAACCAGTGGTTGGCCCTGCGTCAAATCCTTAGTGGTGCTGATGCGAAAGTGCCATGCGTTGTCATCGTCTATGATGCAAATGGCACCTATCTGCACGCCATTTTTGAAGACTAACAATCTCTTACCGTCGCTATGGTCTTGTCCCTTGGCCTTTTCAAGTTTTAACATTGCGTTCTCCTCTTCAGAATCGCACCATCCTACGCTGTTTGCTTTCCCGTAGCACTTCACGGTTTACCAAATGCTTCAGAGGAGACGCGTCGGAGTGCTCTTTGGTTATTGCGTTTATCTGATTCGCTAAATGTACGTAGATCATCAGGGTTTCCAGATTCTTGTGCCCTGTGATGCGCTGCAATCCATGCAACGTACCGCCGTTCACAAGATACATGGTGCAGAAAAAGTGGCGCACGGTGTGGCATGAAATGGTGGTGTCATCGCCCAGCAGCTTGTTCAACCCGGTGCGCTTAAGGTTATCCGCGAAGGACTGCCGGAAGGTGTCCGGTGTGCAACGTCCTCCAAAACGGTTAATGAAAACTTTGTGGCAGTCGGGGTGAGCAAACTGAACTCGCGCCTTCATCCAATTTCGAAAAAAGTGCCCTGTGGTTTCCCTATCGAACGGCACCAGCCTTTCGCCCGTCTTGCCGTCTAGGTTCACCAAACAAACCTCCCACTTGAAATCGGTTTCTTCTAAGTTGCAAACCTCCCCAACTCGCGCTCCTGTGTCCAGCATAAACGAAACGGCTGTGTAATCCCGCAGACCCCATATCACTTTCCTGTCAAACCCTGCCCGGAACGCCTCCATGTGCTCCACACTTGGTACGAAGTTTTTGCGCACCGCTTTGGGAATACGTGGCAGGAAGCGAACGAACGATTCTAAACCACGGCAGGAAGGGTCACGCTCAACCCAACGCAGGAATGCACGAAGGGAAATCAGGTACTTTCGCTGTGTCGCAACACTCCAGTTTTTGTTCTGCAGATATTCGACATAATCTAGCACCAGCTTTTCCGACAATTGCCCGTAATGATTAACACCGCGCTCACGCATGAAATCAAAAAGCTGCTTCAGGTCCCAACGGTATTCTTCGATAGTGCGCGGCTTGACTGCGCGTGTCGCGCCGTAAATCCCAAGCTTTCGGCTGCGAAGAAATTGGCTCTCCGCATCCTGCCAAAGCAAATCGCCTTGCTTAACCTCCCACGCCCCTTTGAAATTCTCGGCCTGTACTGCAGGTGCTCTGCGGACTTCACCGTGCTGATTGAGATCGCCATTCCTTGAATTTTGCACCGTCTGGTCCCTCGTTTCTTTGATCGATTTGGCGGTTGCAACCGTCTTAGCAACGTATCGTGTACGCGGTCCTAACCTAAGTTGTTTGCTTTCAATCAAAGTGGCAGAGGCACAACCGTCTGGGCAAGTTACGAAAGGGCTGTAAGTTATTGAAAAGTCTGCGGAACCCAGAGAGGTGTTCGTAGCCAGACGCTCTATCCAGCTGAGCTAAGGGCGCAGTTTCAGATTGGCTGCTGAAGTCGCTCAGGAATTATAACGGAT
>JBEKXC010000379.1:0-5302 GCA_049512435.1 Terriglobales bacterium
GCTTTGACCTCCTGCTTCACCACACTGTGTTATTCTTTTCTTGCGGGGTGGAGCAGTCTGGTAGCTCGTTGGGCTCATAACCCAAAGGTCGGTGGTTCAAATCCACCCCCCGCAACCAACCTAAACCTCCACATATTGAAAAGTCGTGAGACGCGCCGCACGTTCTTAGTACAAAACCCGCTCCTGGGTACCAGTTTCGCTATTCGTGTGCGGCTTACCTGTCACCACCCATTTCGTGGCCACAGCCAGATGCCGCCTACGCACTCCAGCGACACGCTAACTCCTTAAGAATCGGCAAGAATGGCCACATTCTCCTTCAAGTGTCCAGCGCAGTGGCTCTGGCGTCCGGTAATTCGTCCGTTTGACGAGATTTCAGTCTTGTACTACATACATCAAACACGGTGTGCTATGGCAACAGAGCCCTCTCCCCAGCCCAACTACGCTCCTCCGAGCAAACCAGCAATGCCGGCCAGTGTGGCATTTGAAAAACACTATAGTCACCGACTCCCAGCGCAGATATTTTTCCTCCTCGGCCGGCTAACTTCAATCCCCGGCCCTCAACCAAATGAAGGCTTGGACGGCCGCGCTTTTGGGAATTAGAGTGTCCACGATCCTCCGAAAACAATCGTGCCCCCTTTACAGTAGCCAGGGCCCGATACTGGTCGTAATACCTAAAGAAGAGAACGAAATCCTTCTTCGGAAGAATGAAATTGGACTGAAAACCGATCAAGGATGCCCAGGAAACTCCAGGGAATCCGTGGAAGCGTTAGGTCATGAGCCCACAGGGAATAGGAATCCCAACAACTTACAAGACGCGGGTGGCCCTCGAAAAGCCTTGTAAGAAGCGCTAGGGAATCGTTATTGGACAGCTAGAGGACAGCCGCAGGAGCGCGGTGTTTGCCGCTGTCAGGGCCGCGATGCAGATCCAATGCACCTAGAGAAACCTGCAACGGGCGTGTACCCCGCCAATGATTCATAAATTTTCTCGAACCGAAGTCATACCATGGTGATAAGTCCCCATGACTTCACAATCTACCCGGACGAAAAAGAAGACTAAAAGGACGAAATCATGTCCGACGTCTTGGCAGATATGCTCACAGCGGAAACCCCATTTGGATCTATCTGACCTTATCAGCGAGAGCACGATCTTCCTGCGCCGCCTTTGGGCCATAGCTCGAGACAAGACGCGCCACCACCACTGCCACGAAAAAAATTCCCGACATGCTTTCGAGCGCTGCAATCATTCGCACGTAAGGATCGATCGGTACAATTCCTCCGTAGCCTACGCTCGTCAGGGTCACCATACTGAAATACAACATCGTTCCATTCTGCGTGGCTGGAATCGCCTGGTTGAAGGCATGGTCGACGAAACGATTCAAAATCCAATAGACCTGTGAGTAAGCTGTGGCTATCACAAGGTAGCCGATAAACGCTTCGGCAATCGCACTCCGCGGATTGTGCGACCGGGAATGAAAATGATCGAAGATAGCCCACAGGATCGAACACGAGAACATCAAGCCCACAAACGGAGAGAGATTAGCCCTCAGTTCGTGGCGGTTTCCGAAAGCCTCTCCGATTCGTGTGACCATCCAGATCCCCGCCAAGGGAAGGACGATACGGCGAACGATGGCTCGATCTGCCATATAGCGGATGCCTGAAACTACGATGCATAACACCGCGAGTCCCAGCACAGCACCGGCGCGAGGATGAGTATCTGCGAGCGGCGAGGCAAGAATCTCGACGACGAGAACCCACATGATGATTTCCATGCGGTACGCCGATAAAAACCCCGAGCGTTGCCATTTGCAGTTCATCTTTAATCTCCTTGTCCTGGTTTTGAACGTCGGGGTTCTTCCCTTACTCCACCTCCGACCAATCGTCGGTCGGGTTGAATTGTTGAATGGACGCCGCGATCTTGGCCGTATCGGGACCTAGATCCCGCTCGTAGACCGAGCCGTCGCTACCCGTCATGAAAGTGATGATGCCGGTTTCTGCGTACTTAACAGGCGTTGCCAGGACGGCGAAGCCGCCGGTCATCTTTCCATTCACGATGTAGCTCATCGCGCCGCCGGGAACCTCGTCGCCCTGAGCAGTCAGGATGCGCAGGGTATATCCATCGATGACCAGCGGTTGGCCCGGAGAAATCGAAGCGAGCGAAGACTTGGGGAATTCGTTCAGGCTCGCAAGCGGGCTCAAGGCTTGATTCTCCGAAGCGGGCCAATACAGCCCGTCCTGTTTGCCCGAAGTGCTGATGATGTGCTGCGCGTATTCGCCCGATTCACCACCAGCAGTAAAATACATCTGTTGCGCGGCTGCCAGGGCGGAGCAAGCGTCGATCGTCAGCAATTCATTTCGCCCGATGTTACGGCTACGAACCTCTTCCGCGCCGGCGATTCCATCGAAGTACCACTGACCCGACGAATTCTTCGCGAGCGGCACTGGGAAAGCAAAGTTGTCCGCTCCGATGTAGAGAACGCGACTTTCGTCAGTCATATCTACCCAGCGATTCATCTTTGCGTATTTAATGGCAAAAGCGTCCATCGCAGCTTTATCTGCGTCTCTGTCTCCCGTACTGAGGAGGGCCTTTGTGTTAAGTCCCAGAATTTTTTCAAGTGCGGTTTCATCGCCGTTCCTTGCTGCCTCGGCCAGCACGGCTCCGGCCTCGGCCGGCGTCTGAAACGTAATCTGGACGTCCCCGGCCTTCGCGGTGATTTCGGTTTTCAGCTTTAGAATCAGGACGGCGACGAGTGCGAGGGTCAGCAACCCGATCCCAACCTGCTTCCACTTCTTCGTTGTCTTGTTCACATGAATGACCGTAACTTGCTGGCCCATTACCGACGGCGGCCGCCGCCTCCACCTGAGCGGTGCTGAGCAGGTGCATGCTGCCTTGCCATATGCCGCTCTGGGCGACGTCCCGCCATGCTTCCGCGCCCGCGATTGCTTTCCGTGCGATTGGCCGCGCCGTCTCCGCTGAAACGGGAGCGGTTCTGCTCGGCACCGGCAACGTGGTTGTCGCGGTTCTGACCGAGCATTTGGCCGCCGCCATTGTCGGTTGCGTGCTGTTCTCCGCCATTGCCGCCGATCAGGCCGTGATTTCCGTTGTTGCCGCCGTTGGGCAGTTGCTGGCCGGCGTTCTTGTCCTGGTGCAATCCACCGTCAGGACCGTAATACTCATTTGGGTGATAGGCGCCGTTAGGGCCATAGTGCGTGTCTTCGCCCGGCTTATAGTTACCGTCGGGGTGAAAGGTGCCGTTGTTGCCGTACCAGGCATGATTTTGCGACCCGACCGCGCCGCCGTTGGGAGCCACATTTGCATGCTCCACGCCGCCGTTACCACCGATCAGGCCGTGATTTCCGTTGTTGCCGCCATTGGGCAGTTGCTGTCCGGCGTTCTTATCCTGGTGCCATCCGCCGTCAGGGCCGAAATACCCGTTCGGGTGATAGGCGCCGTTGGGACCATAGTGCGTGTCTTCGCCCGGCTTGTAGTTGCCATCGGGGTGAAAGGTGCCGTTGTTGCCATACCAGGCATGATTTTGTGATCCGGCCGCTCCGTTTGCCCAAGGATGATAGCCGTTGTAATTTCTGTTGTTCCAAACGTGGGTGTTGATATAGGTGTTGTGGTTGTAGATGATCGTGGTTGAACCACCGCCACCGCAGCAGCCCCAGTTCACACCCCAGGCATGCCAGCCCCAACCGAATCCTCCACCAACCCATCCACCGCCGTCGAACGACGCTCCGATGGTGATACCAGTCCCAAAGTAAAGACCGAAGGAAGCCACGGGCAGCGGCGGAGCAACGTAGTACGGCACCACCACGGGCGCACCAAATACCACCGCCGGGTTGTACTGCGGAACGTACACAACCTGCGGGCTCGCCGGTTGAATCACGATCGTGTTGGACGTTGGCTGAGTGACCGTGATCTGCGAGTTCGATTGCAGCGTCCCTGCCGCTTGCGCTTTCGCGCGCATCGCCTGCACCGCTGCCATCACATCGGACTGCTGATTCGCGAAAGCCTGCCCGAGGCTCGATGTCCACGAAAGGTTATGCGCAAGGTTGTCCATCACAGAAGGAAACTGTGTCAAGGCCTTGATGCTGGGATCCCAGGATTGCTGATCAACAGCCTGCGCGAGCGCTGAGCCCGTCAGGTTTCTATTCTGCGCGAGCCAGTCGTCCGCGTAGGTCAACTGATCTGGGTTCGTTGCGGCTGCCAGCACCTGTGCCACCAGCGCATCGGGGTAGAGCGCGATGGGGGCAACCAGAGACTCGAGCTGATCGGCGGAAAGAGGGGCCGGCGCCGGCGCGGAACTGCCTTGCGCCGACGGATCGGAGCTGGTCTGCTGGGCATAACCAGTTGAGCTGCCTTGCGTGTCGTAGTTCGTCGCCTGCTGCTCGGCATACTGCGGCCCGGGCGCGGGAGCCGGAGATTGGTAGGCGGCCGTCGTCACCGGCGGCGCTAAGATCGGCTCAGTCTGGTAGGCCGCTCCGTTACTTGGCGGAGCTGGCGGTGGAACCGTGGCGGGACGTGTAGCTTGCCACTGCGCGTGCTTGCCGCGAATCCCGTACTCGCCCGACATACTATCGCCAAAGACCTGTCCCCGAAAATGGAGAACAGTGCGAGTTACCGTATTAAATCTGATGTTGTGTCCGTTGACCTCACCTTGAATCGGACCCGATTGGTCGGGGCCCTCAAAATATCCCGTGAGGTGATTGCCGTATTGCGCGATCTGGACGTGCTTCACGATAGTCTCGCCGTTTTGAATGCTGGTCGAGTAAATCGTCCAGTTTCCCTGTACATTGTCCGGCGGCTGGTCTGCGAAGACCGTGCTGCTAAGGCTCAGCGAGAGCAGAGTGATCAGAGCCAGGCTCAGCGCCGCATTTAGTTTCTTTTTCATGACATCCTCCTAGATTATTTCGGCGACCTCTCACTTCGTCGTCGCTCGGTGGGGAGAATGCAACCCACGAGCCAAAGCTAACTTGCTGATCTGATTTGATTTGCGAGGATGGTCAGTTCACGAAGGCTCGGGGATTCACGAAATCTAGAGAGAAGAGGCCGGGAGAAGGACGGATGCGTGGGGACTCACTCCGGTAAGATTCTGTGGCTGCCTGTTCGGCGCCGATCCATTCCCGAATATAGGCAGGACAATTCCGCATACTTGCGCCGCTTGCTTCGTAATCCGCGAGAAAAGCGACGACGGCGTGGTCCACCAATCGCAAGTCTTTGAGATCGAGGATCAGGCTGTGACCTGCAGCCTCCGATACGAACACTCGCCGCAACTCGTTCAGGTATTCACGTTGCAGGCGA
>JBEKXC010000380.1:0-2795 GCA_049512435.1 Terriglobales bacterium
ATCCGCACGTCTGGGCGCTCACGTTCAGGGAGGTGAAGCCATGACGTCGCAAGAAACCGAGTATCTCGAAGAACTGAAGAAGTCCAACAACATGCTCCGGCAGCAGCTTGAGGGATACACCCTCAGCGTAGAGTTTGCCAAGAGGAAACCACAAATAACTAAGAGACCGGAGCGCTGTTCATTCTGCGGGATACCAGAAGGGACAGGATGGCTTACCTTGTACACGAGCGCCTATGCCTCTATCTGCGTAGTATGTGCTCACAACGTAGTGAATTCGTTTAACCTGAAACAGGCAGAGAAGCGCCTGCGTAGTTTTTTAGAACAAGCCCGAGTCCTCGGCGGTCAGCCTGCTCCACCGGCTCCACCGTCTAGAGAGATCGCCATGGGCGCGACTCTCCCACCGCACTTTCCGCCAGGGTTCACTCATCCTCCTTTTGAGAAGTTCCGTTTACATCAAGCAGACCAGGCATTCAGGAATCCTGAGCGCTGGGAAAAAACGCGGATTCCTCATACCTGTGGAGACAATTCCGACCTTCCATGCAAAGGTTGTGCACAATGGTGAAGCCATGACTGAGGGAAGGTTGGACCCGAAGCGCTGTTCGTTTTGCGGCAAAGAAGATCGACCTCTCTTGCCGGTATTCGTAAAAGCCTCGGCTTCTATCTGTCTCATGTGCGTTACGACTATATGGAATGAGTACAACGCTGAGATGAGCCATCTGCGCGACAGTTATCGGTGCTTAGAACAGGCTCGGGTACTCGGGGGTCATCCCGCCCGCCTGCTAGGGCTAGCGGGCCGACGTATGCAAGTGGTCGGCTTCGATAGCCTCGGCCTGCACTTTGGAGCGCCAGGAGAATACCGTTACTTAGAGCAGTCGCGGGCGCTCGGCTATCCCGCTTCGCGTTGGAAGGCTAGCCTATGATCCTCACCTATCAGGGCACAATCGGCAAACCGCTGGCGCCAGAACTGGTCGGCGGCGAGATGGTTCCAGAGAATGCGTATCCCGTGGAGCTTGGCGAGTTTCGTGTTATCGAAGCGGCTAAGGTTCAGGATGTGAGTAATGCCCTGCCGGGACGCCTCGGCCATTTTGGCGGCATCCCGAATACAGCTTCCGATTGCGATCTGCTCCGTCACCCAGCTTATGTCGTGGGCGATGGCGATCGGTCCAAGAGCCGCCGTCGTCTTCGCTTTGCGCTTGGTCTGCGGCTGCTGCTTCTTCGTGGACATTAATCCTTCCCGTCTTGCCCGGCGTGCGGATGCGGCTTGCCGTCTCGTCGACACGGGCTTGCCGAAGGACGAACTCGAGGCCCCGCCTGTTGCGCGCCCTTTATTTCACATCGAGTTTAAGTCTCAGAATTTTTTGTGGTCTAGTGTGTTGCTCCACTCGGCCATAACAGGACGACGGCAAATACTACCCAGGGCAAGAGGATCAAAAACACGCCGAGCAAGGGTTCCCCGAAGTCCCGGTGCTCGAAATCGGCGTCTATACTAGGGTAAGTATTCTGCCTTCGTGGTTCGTCGCGCGGACGGCATTGGCGAACGGGAAGTGACTGGCTCACCTCGAACAGACGAAGGGGAAGTGACTGGTTCACCGCGAACAGCGCCAACTCCACATGCGTGAACACTCCTAGCTTGTTGAAAATATTGCCCAAATGGTGCGTGACCGTGTGCTCGCCGATCTTAAAGTACTGTGCGATCTCTTTAGTTGAGTATCCCGCCACCACCGCGGACACAACCTCCAACTCGCGCGGGGTCAGCCCAAATTTCTTCGGCCGCACTTCCCCGCGGGAAGACTGCACCAGCGTCCGCAAATACTGCATCATGTTTGAAACACTCTCCCGTCCTACCCAGTACTCGCCTGACATCACGGTGTAGATCGCTTTCAGCAACAGTTGAGCGGGAGAATCTTTTAATACGACTCCGCTTGCTCCCACCTGCAGAGCCTCTACGATCTGGTTTTTTCCCACATCCGGGGTAAGCAGGATTACGCGCACTGGAGTCGAACTCACGCCCGCCCTCAGATCTCGCAACGCTTCCAATCCCGGACGCTTGGACATCGCTAGATCCAGCAAGAGAATATCGGGCTTCAACTGCCGCACGATTTTCACGGCTTCCGCGCCGTCGGAAGCCTCGCCCACCACCTTCAGGTTCGGTTCCGCTTCCAGCAACCGGCGCAGGCCATCACGGAAAATGGGATGGTCGTCGGCAATGACGATGTTCAGAGGAGCACAGGCAGGCACATCGGGATCGGCGGAACCGAGCGAATCTCCGGGTGACTGGTTCACCGCGACGCGGCGCCGGGCGGGGATGAGGCGAGCGAAAGCTTCCAAGAGGTATTTCATGGCTTCACTCCTGCCAGCTTGCGCTCCAGATATAGTGGGTCTGCATCAGTGCAGCCGCCAAGCATCGCTCTTGATATTCCCGGCTGCTCCAGTCGGTCATGGTTGCCTCCAATCCCAAGCCAGTGCAGCGGCTTGTTTATGCCTGCACGGATTCTCTGTCAGTTCTATCATTCGTTGCCGGTCCTGTTGTGCTCGCGGATGCTGACCGAGAGTGCCCAGCGCGGCGGCTCGTCTCAACAGTTTCTGCTTTTCAAGTTTCTCGCGGCTCTCGTTTTCATTCCAGTGAGACACTTTCTCCAGTATCGCCTGCAATTCTGCCCGACTCCTGATCGCCGGCACTTCATCCATTATCTTCCGCCATTCTGCGGGACTTATGTACCGCACCTTGCCCATTTCTATTCGATATTCTGCAAGATTGATCGCCGATTCTAGCTTAGGGTCCATTTGTTTCACCT
>JBEKXC010000381.1:0-2791 GCA_049512435.1 Terriglobales bacterium
TGTCGCATTTCGGCCGCAGTCAAAGATGAAATCACGCGTGTCCCTTCGGCTGGCTGGAAGACAATCGTTTGCGGAGCATTCTGCGGCGCAATCGTCCCAGCGACAATGCGCGGCGGAACATGCACCCCGTCATTGGCAATCGTCGAGATCAGTGAAGCAAGCTGCAGCGGGGAAATGCCAATCTCCTGGCCCATCGAGATCGCGCCAATCGAAACTTTCGACCAGCGTTCCACCGGCTTCGTCAGTCCGGCCGTTTCGCTTGGAAGCTCGACGCCTGTGCGCTGTCCGAATCCGAAGGCGCGAATGTACTTGTAGAAGCGCTCGTCACCCAGTCGAAGCGCAACTTTGATGGCGCCGACGTCGCTTGACTCCGCGATAATGTCCGCGACTGAGAGCATGCCGTGCGGCCTGCTGTCGCGGATGCGCATGCCATTGATCACGATCGATCCCATCTGGCAGTCAAACATTTCGTCGGGGCGCGTGATCTTCTCTTCCAGGCCGGCGGAGATCGTCACCATCTTGAAGGTTGATCCAGGCTCGTAAATATCACTGACCGCGCGGTCTTTCAGGGCATCGTTCTTGATTTCCTTCCGAATATTCGGATTGAACGTGGGCCGGTTAGTCAGAGCCAGAATTTCGCCCGTGCGGGGATTCTCCACGATCACTGTGCCGGCGATGGCGTGCGTCTCCTCCATCCCGCGCTCGAGTTCCCGCTCGGCAATGTACTGGATGTTCTGATCGATGGTGAGGACAACGCTGTTGCCGGCTTCGGGCTCCTTTTCAACGCTCGCAAACCAGCGTTTGCGCGCATCGACGGAAATCATCAACTTGCCCGGCTTGCCCTGCAGTTGCTCGTTGAATTGCCGCTCCAGGCCGCTCAGGCCTTGATCGTCGGTGCCAACATAACCCAAGATTTGCGCCGCCAGTTCACGCTTGGGATAAAAACGCTTGGGTTCTTTCTGAAAGTGGACGCCTTGCAGATTCAGAGCACGGATGCGGTCAATCACTTCGGCATCGGCCTTGCGTGCCACCCAGCAGAAAGTCTTGTGGGCGCTGCAGTCGGCCAGCACAACTCGCGGATCGTCCTTAGTAATGCGTGCAATCAGGCTGATGGTATTAGCGAGATCGGGAGCTTCCGACGGCACGACGAACGCCGAGTCCACCTGGATCGACATCGCCAGTTCACGCCCCGCGCGATCGTAGATGACGCCGCGCTTCGAAGAAAGATCGAAGCTCCGCTGCTGCTGGTGCTGGGCGCGGCGCTCGAAATCGCCGTAGCAGAAAATCTGAAGATAAACCAGCCGCAGACAGATCGCCAGCAGCCAGAGGCACAGGAATCCAGACAAGACGTAGAGCCTGAATCGTGCGCCGTTCGAAGAGGGACTTGCCGACATTTCAGTTCCCAGTTCTCAGTTCTCAGTTCTCAGTCAGAAATCGTGAGCTTTTCACTGAGAACTGAGAACTGGGAACTGAGAACTGCACTACTGCGACACCACCGCCACCGGAGTCATGCTGGCCATCACCGGCGCTGCCGCGTCGGTTGCCGCGTCCATGCGGAGCACCTGCCCAGCCTGCGGCGGTTGCAGGCCCAGCATGCGCGCCTTCAAATCAATTCGCTCGGGATCGCGCAGCGACGCCTCTTCCAGCCGCAAGGCCCGGTTCATTTCCGTAAGACTATCGCGCTGCGACCGTAGCGTCTCGATCCTGTACCCGTATTCGATTGCGCGGAAATGCTGCAGCGCGTATCCCATGACCAGCAGGAACAAACAACACAGCGCAAGTCCGAACTGTTTCATCTCGCGCTCGCGGCGCGGATCTTCGATTTTTACCACGCGTGAGTTGTCGATGCTCTTGCGGAAATAAATTTCCGGTGTCCCCAGCCAGCAGGACTTGCGCCGACTGGAAAGAACTGCGCTTTGCATGGCCACGGCGCTCATGATTTATGCCACTCCCAGAAATTTAGAATCGTAGTCTGCGTTTTCCGAAACGGAAGCGAACCATGCTTCGACGGATGTAGGTTCGACGAATATAGGCTCGACGAATACAGCTTCAACGGCCAGGGGTTCGAGGACCGGTTCGAGGACCGATGTTCCGTCCACTTGCGCCCGATCTGCCGCACGAAGTTCCGCGCGCTCGACCGTTGCCATCAGATCTTCAATCAGGGTGCCGGTAAATGTCATTTCGAATTTTCCAAGTTTTTCTTCTCCGGACCCGGCCTTGTTATGTTTTTCTTGGCCGCTCCGGGAAAATTCCACCACAGAGTTTCTTACCAAAATCTTTACCCGGCACGCCTTACTATCACCGCACCGGGGTGCCCGGCAGTTTCTCCGAGCAAACCCAATCCTGTTAATTCAAAATCACGAAATCAAATTTTTCTCGCCGCCCGCATCTTGGCGCTACGCGACCGCGGATTTCGCTCGATCTCTTCTTCGCCAGCCGTCACCGGCTTCTTGGTCAGCAACTCGTACCAGCCCTGCTTCGCGCCCTCGCGAAGCGCATCTTTGACGATCCTGTCTTCGAGCGAGTGAAAGCTGATCACCACCAGCCTTCCTCCCGGCTTCAGCACCCGGGGCGCCGCCTCCAGCAGTGCTTTCAGATCGTCCAGTTCACGGTTTACGAAGATTCGGAGAGCCTGAAAGGTTCGCGTCGCCGGATGAATCCGCTCATGTTTCATTGACCGGGCCGCGGCTGATATCACTTCGACAAGTTGCTTCGTCGTGCGTATCGGCCGCGACCGGACAATGGCTCTGGCGATTCTCCGCGACCTCCTTTCCTCACCGAATTCGTAAAT
>JBEKXC010000382.1:0-2752 GCA_049512435.1 Terriglobales bacterium
TGAAATCCTTCTCGCGCGTGCCCGCATTGATTACGAGCAGGTACTCATCCTCGCCGAGGCGGTGGACAATCACATCGTCAACGAAAGTGCCTTGCGGATAAAGCAGCGCCGAATACTGCGCCTGTCCGACCGCCAGGCGCGACGCGTCGTTCATAGAGATATGCTGCACGGCGGCCAGTGCTCCGGGGCCGGCCAGGCGAATATCGCCCATGTGGCTTACATCAAAGATGCCGACGCCGGTGCGCACCGCCATGTGCTCGTTCACGATGCCGCAGCCGATCGCGGCAGGGTATTCGACCGGCATATCCCAACCGTTAAACTCCACCATCTTCGCGGCCATCTGGCGATGGACGGCGTTCAACGCGGTCTTGCGAACGCTTTTCGGGACGACGGGCGGAGTGGCTTCGGCGACGGACAAGAAGGACCTCGGGAAATCTGGAACTGATTAAGTTAACACAGAGGCAGGCGTCAGGTCTCAGGTGCTAGGTGTCAGGAAAACCGGAAGAGCAGGTCTCAGGTCTCCGGTCTCAGGAAAACCAAATTCGGAAAGGACAAGGTCGCACGAAAACACTGGGTTGCTTTTCCTGAGACCTAAGACCTGACACCTGAGACCTGATCTTGTGACTTCGGTTACGTTTCCTCGCTGCTGGGACCGAACTAAACTCCAACCATGTCCTCTAGACCGGGTCTCCGCCAGATCGTCTGCGCCCAATGCGAGCAGCCTGAAGAACGTTGCTGGTGCGAAAAATTCTGCGTGTTGTGCCAGTCCCAACTCGAAGTGCGCCTCTGCACCGACGGCCTGTTTTACTGCGAAGCCTGTCGCACCGCCTGCGACTACAAACTGGCCAACTGAATCTGCTTTCGCGCCGGATCAGGCCCAGGGCAAGAACTATCACTCCGACCTTGCCACATCCAAACCGCTTCTACCGAGTGTGTGATGCAGCTTCTTCGATCAGAGCTGCAACCTCCTTCGGGTGGGAGACGTAGACCGAGTGACTGGCGCCTGCGACTTCGACTTTGTGGCTGTTGGCTCGCGTGGCATACCAGCGTTCGAGATCAGGATTGATGGTTCTGTCGCTTCCCGCCACCAACATCCAGCTTGGTTTGCTTCTCCACGCAGGCGTGGTGATGACTCCTTTGAAATTCTCAGCCTTGTTCATCACCTGCGACCGCGCCATGAAAGCAGCTTGCTCCGTCGACAGATCAGCCGCGAAGTATTCGTGAAACTGCGCTGGGTCGAGATAGGTGAAGCCATCTGCTGTCTTCTTGATCGCGTTAGACTTGCTGAGGTCGCTCGGGAAGCGCTTCCCGTCGTCAGACTCATTCTCTCCCGCATCCAGCATGTGGGCTGCGATGTACACCAAACCGGCAACCGCTGGATCCGTCCCCGCTTCCGTAATTACGGCTCCTCCGTAGCTGTGAGCGACAAGAATGCACGGTCCATCTTGTAGAGCCAGAACGCGCTTCGTAGCTGCGACATCTTCCTGGAAGGACGTCTCCGGCTCTTGAACGATGCTGATGTTGAAACCATCCTTGACAAGAATGTCGTAAACACCCTTCCAGCCGGAACCATCTGCCCAGGCGCCGTGAACCAGAACAATATTCCGAACACGATGCCCTTCATTGTTGTTCTGGGCTGAGAGCGCACCGCAGGTCAACAGCAATAATACGATGCCGAGGAAATGAGACATTCCTCGTACTACTCGCACAGCCTTCATTGAATTACGCATTTTCTCGCTCCTTTCTGCGAATTGATTTGCATATCGGTAGGACAGCACTCGTTTTCAGAAGAAGCCCCACGCTTCTCTGTTTGAAAGCACACCGGTTCATCTGGACGGCGCGAGCCGGCGATCCTGGAAAAGGTGAAACGTGCTCGGCGCGCCCTCAATCAACGTCAATCTCCATGGCGCAACACACTAGATCCTCTAAACATGTCGCGTCAAATCACCACGGCTTCCTTATACTCCCCATACACCTTCCGCATAGCGTCTGAAATTTCGCCGACCGTGGCATTGGCCTCGACTGCCGCAAGTATTCGCGGCATCAGATTGTCTCCCGAGCGCGCCGTGTCTTCGACTCCGCGGATTGCGGCTTTCCAGGTCTCGGCATTGCGTTTCGCTCGCACGGCACGCAGGCGCTCGACCTGTTTCGGTTCGAGCGCCGGATCAATGCGCTGGATCGGGACCGCGTGCTCCTGCTCGATATGGAAGCGGTTGACGCCGACCACCACTGCTTCTTCCCGATCGACCGCCTGCTGATATTCGTAGGCCGCGTTCTGGATTTCCTGCTGCACGTATCCGCGTTCGATGGCTTTGAGCATGCCGCCCATGGCTTCGATTTTTTCGAGGTAATCGACGGCTCGTTTCTCAATTTCGCTGGTCAGCGATTCGATGTAATACGAACCGGCCAGCGGATCGACAGTCTGCGGGGCTCCCGACTCGAACGCGATGATCTGCTGGGTACGCAGCGCGATGCGCGCCGAGGCTTCCGTGGGCAACGCCAGCGCCTCGTCAAACGAATTCGTGTGCAAGGACTGCGTTCCGCCGAGCACGGCTGCCATCGCCTGGATCGCCGTGCGCACGATGTTGTTCTCCGGTTGCTGCGCGGTCAGCGTGGAACCGGCCGTCTGGGTGTGGAAGCGCAGCATCAGCGATTTTGGATTCTTCGCCTTGAATTTGTCGCGCATGATCTTCGCCCACATGCGGCGCGCGGCGCGGTATTTCGCGACTTCCTCGAGGAAATTGCTGTGGGC
>JBEKXC010000383.1:0-2745 GCA_049512435.1 Terriglobales bacterium
TCAGCCGTGGGTTTCTCTGACAACGGGCACTCCCGCCAATCTGCAAGACAACCTCAATGTGGACGGCGTTCAATTCCCGTACCGCGACGCTACCTTTCCCGCGGCCACCGACACACCATGCAACTCGCGCTATCAGGTCGTGGTGCTGAATCGCCAGACTCCGGCTCAGGAAGATAACTACATGTGTCCCGCAGACGCAGCCGCGCTCAAGAGTGATCTCGCCGGCTTGACGAAGGGGACCGAGATCGTGCTGGTCGGCACCACGCAGAACAACACCGCCGACGCCGGCCTGGATACGACGGCCATTGGAGGAACCAACTATTCCAGCTATCCCGCGAGCTGGCAGCCGCAGGGGTATGCGGCGATTGGCGTTCCGGGAGCCGCGCCGGGCAGTGCCTACGAAAGCTACTACCTTGCGTCCGACGTGGGTAAGTCTTACCAACAAAACCCGTTCGCCACGGGTCTCCTGTCACTGGACAGTAATTCCAACTACAACTTCCATGCCGCCAACAATCTTCAGTTCGAGGCCTACCCGAATAATCCAAATCTCAGCACGTCTACGTTTACGGTGAATTACTACGGCGCCTCGACCTTGCAGATGTTGCCACCGGCCGGCTCTACGAATGGCATTTGGCTTCTGGTGCTCGATCGAGTAACGTTGCAACCGATCGATTACGCCGACCAGGGTCCTTGTAGTGGCGCCAGTTTCTTCTGCGGGCAGTTTTTCCCCACCGGCAGTGCCGACTCGACCGTTGCTTCGCAAGCACTCACCGATCTCACCCAAGCGCTCGAACTACCAACGTCCCGTCAACTGGTCGTCTTGATGACGGTGGGCCAGCCATTCCAGAGTGCATCTGTCGCAAGTGGCATGGTCTCGCCAATGTCCTGGTATGGGGGAGCCGGCTATCGCATGGAAGCGTTGACGACTTCCACCTCGACCTACACGCTGGTTTCCCCCGGACGCCTTGATTGGACCGGCACCTGGCCTCCTTCGATCAAGTCGCCTTTTGCCACCGGCGTCGTCAATTCGTCATCGGTGTTCAGTCTGGGCCAAGGGAATGAGAACCGGCAGACAGGTATTGTGCGAGGCGTTATGGCTCGCGACAATAACAGCCTCTATTTTCCCACGGTCGTATCGCAGGAAGACGGGAAAGACAACGGAAGCGGTGCCACGAGCCTTAGCATCGACTACGACTTCTACTCGATCAGCACACAAATGCCGATTGACTGGCCGTTGACCGACACTTCTGGACACATCGCCGCCTATCACTATGTAAGCCAGAAATTCCTCGCCAACCATAACAACGAGACTGGGCCGAATGCTTACGATGTGCGCTACTTTTATCCGGGAAGTCCCTGGCTGGGGAATTACAACACGGACTTTCTGTGTGCCCAATTCCCGAACATTGCAAACTGCGTGTATCCCAGCGGTGATAACCCCGGTTTCACCGAGCAGGATTTGGCGGACGCCAATGCCGAGCTCTACCTTGAGTTGACGGCCCTCAACACGAGCAATTCCTATCTGGGCAACACCACAGACAGGAATGGACTCTATGGCCTGATGCTTGAAGGCAGTACTCCCGGCACTTCGGTGTCCGATCTGGTCATCGACGCAACTTACGAAGTGCTCAACGGACAGGTGGGTGCAGTACCCAGCACCAACGTGGGAGCCAATTCCTTCGATTGGATGAATCTGCTGGCTGGACTTACATCGATCGGTGCTGCCGCCCTGGGCCCGGCTGACGTGCCCATGGTAGCGGCTGCGGTCGGTGTCACGAGCGGTGCCCTTTGGACGGGATCTGCCATGGACCCATGGTGGCAGGGTAGCGACTACACTCCCCCGAGCTACGAGAATACGTTCGATACAACCCTCGGAAACCTGCAGCAGAGCGCGGCTGTATACGCGGGTAACATGGCAACTGGGTATGGCACAGCGCTCAACAATATCTACAGCGATTGGGGAAGGCTACAGGCGACGGGAGCCAAAACATCCAACACGGCCACCGGATGGTACTTCTCGAATCAATTGTCGGCTGAGGGCATCGCTGCGCCAATGGCAGCTGGCGTCCGGCGGTCGATGTATCTCCAGCTGGTGCCGCAGTTTTTCTCGGCAGACACGTACATCCAGCAGCCGGTGTCAAACCTCGACCAAATCGGTATGTTTGAATCGATTCCCTTTGGCGAATACAAAAAAATCTTTAGCAATAGTTGCTACAACTCCTACCGGACGGGCACGCTCTCAAACCCGTTTGCGTTCAGCACCTTTGTTTCGCCCAGCGGCCCGACCGAGTATGATTTCTTTGTACTGGGTGGCACGATCAACAATCAGAACACGCCAAACGTAAATGAGACCATGCCATCGGATCTTTTGCTGAATACTTTGTTCGCGGCGCCCAGCGGAACTGAGACGCCCGGCACGGGTCCCCTGGACATTCCGCAGGAACTCGTATACGGCACCGCCGCCTTGCCTGATAGGAGCGGGCCAAGTTTGGGCAACTACGATGGGATTACTCAATGCTATAAGCCCGGCTGCTCAGACCAGACGTTAGACCCGACGAAAAGCAGCTGTATCAACCCGTAGCCTGAAAACCGGCTTCGGTGCTTAACTTCGGCGCTGTGCGATAACCCTCCGGCGAACCTGCCGGAGGGCTTTTTCTTGTGATATGGGTACTCACCCGTAGTCTCGCCTCTTGGCCACGATCCCTCAGTTGATCCCGATCCTTTTCGCGAATAGCCGTGCATCGG
>JBEKXC010000384.1:0-2694 GCA_049512435.1 Terriglobales bacterium
CTTCTACTGCTCTCGACACAACGAATTTGCCACCAGTGCAGCTTATTAAGAGTCGCTCGACCATTCCTTCTTCGGCCATTCCTTCTTTAGTTCGAGGAAAACGGGCCGCAGCAGATCGTAATGCTTTAGGTCAGCAAGCAACGCGGCAGCAGCTTTCGATTCAAAGCAAGTTATCGCATCCCAATCTCTCCGCCATACTTCAAATAACACCCAAAACTGCGGGTTCCGTGAGCTTGTTACTATTCTTAACCGGTTCCAGTTATTCAAAATCGTGACATGCCCCTTGGTTTGCAGTATTGCAACTCAGGGGAATTTCAGGTTAGTAAATAAAGCCGTCCCCGTTGTATTCTCGGGGCGTGCCCCGCTCTCCTGCGCTCGGCTTGCCTCTTTCCCATCGGTCTCCTGCTCCCGGATTATTTTTAGGGTTGATCATCACTCTGGCGGCGGTGGTTGTTTACTCGGGATACAGCACGCGGCAGATCTCCGGCTTGCGCGAACTGCAGGACAACCTGGTGGACCGCAACCGGAAAGACTCGTTGCAACTGCTGCGCATCCAGAACGACTTGAACTCGCTGGCGCTGGCGATGCGCGACATGCTGGACAATGACGTGCCGGACAATGACAACGCCGAGCCCTACCCGCTGACGGCGTGGTCGGCGCAGTTCCAACGGATTCGCACCGATCTGGACGACGCGCTGCGGCGCGAACAGCAGGTTGCGCCGGTGAACCGGACCCCCGAACAAGAGCAATACCTGGAGAATTCAGTCGCGCAATTCTGGGACGCCGCAGATCGGACCTTTGCCTTGGCGCGCGATCCCAACCAGGCGGAAGCGCGGACACAGATTCAAATCTCGCTGCGCGCCCGGCAGGAAGCGCTAAGCACCGCCGTGTCCCGTCTGTTGGTGCAAAATAATGAAAGTGAAGAACAAGCTGCGCTGCGAATTGCTCAGATTTATGACCGCGTGCAGCGGCAGGTATATCTGTTCCTCACAGCAACCCTGATTGCCATTCTCTTTACCAGTCTTTACTTGATCCGCTCGAATCGGCGATTGTTCGCGCAACTCTCGGCGCTCTCGGATCAGCGCAGTGAACTCGCCCAGAAGCTCATTTCCACCCAGGAATCCACATTGCGGCACGTCTCTCGCGAATTGCACGATGAGTTCGGACAGATTCTGACAGCCGTGGGCGCCATGCTGACGCGCGCGGGAAATCAGGCTCCCGAGGGGTCGGCGCTGCGTGCCGAATTGCGCGAAGTCTGCGAGATCACGCAAACTACGCTGGACAAAGTGCGCAGCTTATCGCAGGCCTTGCATCCCGTGATGCTCGAAGAAACCGGACTGGAGAGTACGCTCGACTGGTATTTGCCAGTAGTGGAAAGGCAGGCTGGGATTGACGTATTCTACGAAAAATCGGGCGAACCCTTTCCTGTAGTCGGCAACGCGGCTATTCATGTGTATCGCGTAGTGCAGGAAGCTCTGAATAACGTGACCCGGCATTCGGGAGCCAGCGTGGCTTGGGTACGCCTCCGATTTCTCCCACAAACCTTGGAAATCGAAGTGGAGGATCACGGGAAGGGCTTCGAAGCGCAGACCGCAACCCCGGGAATTGGGCTGGTAGCAATGCGCGAACGCGCGGAGTTGCTCGGCGGCATCGTTGAATTTTTGCGGCCCACGCCGGGCGACGATCAAGACGCAGGAAAAAGAGGAACGCTGGTTCGATTTCGAGTGCCCAGAGAGAAGTTAGAAGCTTGAATCCCATGCCGGATAAGATTTCAGTGTTGCTGGTCGACGACCATACTCTAGTGCGGCGAGGATTCCGCCGCATTCTGGAGGATGAGCCGGACATCATCGTTGCCGGCGAGGCCAGCGACGGCACGGAAGCAATTAACCTCGCGGATGAGCTTCATCCGAAAGTGATTGTCATGGATTGCGCCATGCCCGGCATGAATGGGTTGGAAGCCACACGGCAGATTCTCGCCAGGCATCCTCAGGCTTTGGTGCTCATGCTCAGCATGCATCCGGAGGAGACCCTGGTGCGGCAGGCACTCGATGCCGGTGCCCGCGGATATGTCCTCAAAAACGCGGTGGACCTGGAGTTGGGTGCTGCCATCCGGAAAGTCGCGCATGGCGAAACCGTGCTCGACTCCCAACTCAAACGCCCGGCCGCACTCCGAGGCAAGCGCCACGCGGGCCTCACCCCGCGCGAACTCGAAGTCCTGCAGATGATCGTGGATGGAAAATCCAATAAGGAGATCGCGTCCGCGCTCGATCTCAGCGCGAACACCGTCGCCGTCCATCGTGCCAATATGATGGACACTTTGGGAATTCACAAGGCCGCCGAGTTGGTCGTCTACGCGATCCGCCACGGGTTGGTTAACCTCCCGTGAACCACCGTGTTTTCAATCGGCGGACTTTTCTTTACGGAATGGCTGGTCTTGCGTCAACATCCGGCTTGCTCGTGGACGCCTTCGCAGCTTCTCCCGCGCCCGATCCCGGCTTCCGGCTGGTCGATGTGACTGCCCCGGCTGGAATTCGTTTCCGCCACAACAGCGGCGCTTACGGCGGGAAACTGCTGCCGGAAACACTCGGCGCCGGTTGCGCATTCCTCGACTATGACCGCGACGGCTGGCAGGACATTCTTCTAGTAAACGGCATGGATTGGCCCGGACATAAGCGGGAGCGTAAATTGGAACCC
>JBEKXC010000385.1:0-2681 GCA_049512435.1 Terriglobales bacterium
CGCGTTTTCGTGATCTTAGGAGGTGTGGTGCTCTTCGCAAGCGCTGCGCTTCATTGCTTCGCTGGTTACAGCGAGGTTTTCCCCGCGTTGACCACATCGAATTTGAATCCTGGCCTTCAGGCGGGCTTCCGAGTCGTTTTTCTGTCGCTCGGGTGGCACTGGCTTGTAACTGCGATTGTCGCGCTACTGGCTGGCGTCACGGAAACGAGATTGCGCAAGACGCTCGTTCTGCTCTGCGGCCTGGCCGTGCTGCTCGAGGCGGGAGTTGGCGCTAGCATGATGGGATTCTTTATAGGCAGCGAAATGATCGGCGCAGCCGCGTTGTTGCTTGTTTGCGGCGGCCTGCTATTTGACCAGTCAGGGACCCAAACGTGAAGGTCGCGCAGCCTAAATTCAGACACTACCCGCCTCCGCTTTTTAACCGATTTGTAACAACCCTCTGATACCCTCAACCCTGAATGTCCAATCAAGCCCTGCCCCGGCCGCGTTTCAACGCTCCCGAACCGGAGCGGGGACCATCCGAGCAGGGGTCGAAGGCTGCCCTGAAAATCGAAACCAGAACGACGCCGCTGCTGGACGGGAGGGTCAGCGAAATCCCCGATGAAGTTTTTGGCTGGGCCATGCGCCTTTGCGGCTTGGCGGTGGTCGCGCTGCTGGGCTTGATCGTTTACCAGTTGGTGGTGGGTTCGCAGCTCTCCTGGCATGCTTTTGGCTGGAAGTTCTTTGGGCAATCGGACTGGAATCCGGTGTCGGACCAGTACGGCGCGCTGCCGTTCATGTACGGCACGATCGTGTCTTCACTGCTTGCGCTCGTCATCGCTGTGCCGCTGTCTCTCGGCGTGGCTGTGTTTATTACGGAGATGTGCCCGATCAGTCTGCGCGGAATTCTTTCCTTTACGACCGAACTCCTGGCCGCCATCCCCAGCGTTGTTTATGGGCTATGGGCAATCTTTGTTCTGGTGCCGGTGCTGCGTGAATATGTGCAGCCGTTTCTCGCCACGACGCTCGGCTGGACGGGCCTGTTCAGCGGACCACCCTACGGCATCGGCATGCTGGCCGCGGGCGTGATTCTGGCCATCATGATCATTCCCATCATCTCTTCCATCACTCGCGAAGTGCTCACGGTGGTTCCTCAACACCAGCGCGAAGCGGTGCTGGCGCTGGGTGCAACGCGCTGGGAGATGATCCGCATGGGTGTGCTGCGCAATGCGCGGGCGGGAATCGTGGGTGCCATCATTTTGGGCCTGGGCCGGGCGCTCGGCGAAACCATGGCGGTCACCATGGTGATCGGTAATCGTCCGGAAATTGCCAAGTCCTTGTTTGCTCCGGGATACACCATGGCCAGCGTACTGGCCAATGAATTTACCGAAGCGACCGGCGATCTGTATCTTTCGGCATTGATCGAGATCGGCCTGGCGCTATTCTTTGTCACCATTGTGGTCAACGCTCTGGCACGGCTCATGGTGTGGAGCGTTACTCGAGGCCAACCCGCGAGAAGCATTGCCTGATAACATGCCCAATACGACAGCGGCATCCGTCGCGCCCATCAGCTGGCGGCGTCGCGTCACCGATCACGCGATGACGGGCGTCGCCGTGCTCACCGTCCTCCTCGTGCTGTTGCCGCTCTTCGCCATCTTTGCCTATCTGGTTATTAAGGGGATCGGGTCGATCAATATCGCCTTCCTGACCCAGACTCCGAAACCGGTAGGCGAGCCCGGCGGCGGCATGGCGAATGCCATCGCTGGATCCATGGTCATTCTGGCCATCGCCAGTGTGCTCGGCGTACCGCTCGGCATTGGCGCGGGCATCTTTCTCTCGGAGTATGGCCGAAACCGCTATGGCGATATCGTGCGCTTTGTCTCCGATGTCCTCAATGGCGTGCCCTCGATCGTGATCGGCATTGTGGCCTACGGCCTGGTGGTGATGCGTCAGAAACATTTCTCGGCGCTGGCCGGTGGCGTGGCGCTGGCGATCATGATGGTTCCGACCATCGCGCGTACCACCGAGCAGATGCTGCTGCTGGTGCCACAGTCCATTCGCGAAGCCGCTTACGGGCTCGGCGTCTCGCGCTGGCGCACCACGCTCTCAATCACGTTGCGCACGGCGACCTCCGGCGTTATCACGGGCGTCATGCTGGCCTTCGCCCGCGTGGCCGGAGAGACTGCGCCGCTGCTGTTTACGGCATTTGGAAACCAGTTCTGGAATTGGAAGATTGGCCAGCCGACGGCGGCTTTATCGCTGCAAATCTTCACCTATGCCATTTCTCCCTTCGATGAATGGCACCGGCAGGCATGGGCGGGCGCGCTGGTTTTGATTATCCTTATCGTGGCCGCGGTCGCCGCGGTTCGCATTGCGGTACGGCACGGAACTTTGGCAGGAGCTTAAGCAGGGCAGGAAATTTAACCAGTTATGGGCGTCGGAATTACGGTCGAGCACCTGAATGCGTTCTATGGCAAGACTCAGGCATTGTTCGACGTCAACATCACCGTGCTTGCGAACCATGCGACCGCGCTCATCGGTCCTTCGGGCTGCGGGAAGTCCACGTTCATTCGCTGTCTGAACCGCATGCACGAAACCATCCCCGAGGCGCGGGTCGATGGCAGGGTGCGCATTGGCGATCTCAGCGTCTATAACGGAACCTCTGCCACCCAACTGCGCCGCCGTGTGGGCATGGTGTTTCA
>JBEKXC010000386.1:0-2661 GCA_049512435.1 Terriglobales bacterium
TTTTGAAGACTTGTTCGAACGCCAGGAATTTAAGAATGCCGAGATTCACCGAGGGATGGAAGCGCAGTCCTCCTTTATAAGGACCGATGGCGCTGTTCATCTCGATGCGGAAGCCGCGATTGACTTGTACTTTGCCCCGGTCGTCAAACCAGGGAACGCGGAACATCAGGACTCGTTCGGGCTCCGTAATGCGCTCTAGAATCTTGGCTTCGAGATATTCGGGATGGCGTTCCAACACGGGCCTCAAGGACTCGAACACTTCGAGGACGGCCTGGTGGAATTCCGGTTCGGCTGGGTTTTTGGCTTTGACGAGGTTAAGGTTTTGATCGATGTAATCCGCCGCAGCGCTTCGCTTGGGCGGTTCCATGACATGACTCATAGGCTTGCCTCCGAATTTTATTTGATGAACGAATTGTCAAAAAATACAGGACGCCGCAGGAATTGCGGCTGTAGTAATTAGACGCCTGAAGGGGCGGCTCTGCCGTGATTGGCATCACTCGATCTCGTGACGATTGGGCGCAAGAATCTTTGCCTGGAGCAGCCGTGCGTACAACACCCTTACTTACGACATCGCCCGCAGGGGCGCAGCAAACTCCTCTGCTAGTGTCCGTTAGCGCGATTACTAGATCAAGGTTACTTCCGTCGGGCAGGTTTTACAACCGTCACCTTGTTGGTTACCTGCTGGCCTTTTCCCATGCCTCCGACGATGACCAGGCCGCCGCGCGTAACCAGCAGGCCGCGATGATCCATTGTGGGCTCGGCGGTGGGCTCGGAAGTGTCTTCGTCGACCGTTTCCCACTCCTCGGTGTAAACGTTAAAAGCGAAAGTCACCGGGGAAGGCTCGGCAGGGCGGCCGTTATAGCCGATCCCGTTATAGTTGTAGGGAGTGTCGGTGCCGCCCGAGAAATAGATTCTGCTGTCTTTTTTTTCTGACAATCCCGCGCCGGCCGCGATGCGATAACGCGCGTTGCCGGGATGCACGGGAAGATTCGTCCATTCAATTTTGGTGAAGTCGCCCTTCTTCGGAATCTTGCCCATCCAGCATTCGCGGGACGCTAGGTACTTGGGATCGCCATAGGGGTTCTTGTAGGCACCATCAACGTAAATGATGGTGTCGCCGAGGATGGCGCCAGCATGACCGAACACAGGCGTGCCGGGAATCGGAGTGGCCTGCATCCAACCATCATTGTCGGTGTCGTACACTTGGACGTTGCGGACTGCGCCGCCTTTTCCTCCTGCCTCGGCCGTTGACCATCCGCCGATGAGGAAAATGTAACGGTCGCGATAGAGGCCGACCACCGCGTCATCGACGGGCACGGGGATGTCTTTGCCGCGGTAATAACGATTTTGAACCGGAACAAAGACGTTCAGATCGGACACGGTGGTCTCTCCGCCCTGCGCGTCGAGGACGTAGCCTCCGAAGATGAAGACCTGGTCGTGGAGCGCTACCGCTGATGCCGCCAGGCGCCCGGCCAGTCCTGGCACGGGTCGTTTTTCCGTCCACTTGCCGGTATCGGGATCAAGTTCGTAGGCGCTGGTGGTGACTGCATTCCAGGTTTTTTTCGGGCCGATGCCCATGAAGGAAAAAATTTTGGGTCCGCCTTGGTCATGCGAAATTGCCACCGCATTGTTCGAGACTGGAGCGGGGAGCGGGCTGAGCTTGGGTTCGTCGGCAGCCCTAAGGCGGGCCGCCAACACAAAACAGAACAACACGAGGAACAATCCGACGAGGAACAATCTGTTCGCGAGCGATTTCATTGTTGAAATCATAGCAGTCTGCTCGTGGAGAGCTGGGTGGACGGGCGAGGCACCCGTCGCTCACCATTAGAACCATGTGCGTTTGCGGTATTCCCGATAGGCGTCGCCGAACTTTGCTTCGAGGACGGCGGCTTCACGGCGCGCGCGGATGATCTGCATGGGAATGAGGATAATGAAAATGACAAACAGCTCCGGACGGCCAACCATGAGAATCAATCCCAGCACGGCAAAGGTTCCGGAGACGTAGATCGGATTTCGGATCCGCGAATAGATGCCACTGGTGACCAGAGCGGTCGCCTTCGGAGCGATGGAGAAGGACCGGCCGAGCGTGTAGCGGGAGAGAATCACGCCCGCGAGACCGATCAAACCGAGGAGCAAACCGATCGAGCGCGCCAGCCCGTGCGGTCCTGGTCCAGAGTGAAATAGAACGCCGAAAGCCCACAGGCCCACGAGCAATGGCAACCAGACGCGCCATATCGTTCCACGATCCATCATTCCCTCTTCGCTTTCTACTCCACGAACCCCTGACGCACCGCATGGATGAAGTCGGTGTATGCGGGTTCCACGCCGGCAGCGCGCATCTGCAAAGCGATCTGTCCGCGATGGTACGCCGAATGAAAAAGCACGTGCGTCAGCACGTCTTCCACACGGCTGGACCAGGGTTCACCCTTGCTGTTGCGGTATTCGACTTGGTCGGCGAGCGAGCCGGGCGTGAAATGATTTCCAATCCGCACAAGATAACTTGGCCACGCCTGCGACATCTCGTCAGCCAGCGCCATGCAATCTTCGATCGTGGAACCGGGCCATACCGGCATGCTCTGGCGTTGATTCTGGATGCGTTCCAGCCACAGCTTTTGCGCTGAAAGAATGTGAGCCATGCGCCGGACCGTGTCCAGGGAAACG
>JBEKXC010000387.1:0-3315 GCA_049512435.1 Terriglobales bacterium
TTTAGATGCAGTGGCTTAGATTAAGATTCCATCAAGCCTAATTGGAATTCTAGGGAGCGCTGAGAAGGGTGTCAAGGAAGACGCTGGGATCCTTGAAAGGGCATTAGCATCGGTTGCGGGCTAGCCCACCCTTTCCTCTCATCTCAACTCCCGAGGGTGCCCCGTCCTTGTCGCGCTTTCTGCGACAGAGCCTGCCCTGAGCGAGGCCGAAGGGGCGGGGATTTTGACTTCCTATCTCCACCACGACTCCATTCGGTTCTATCTTCAATCGAGCCGAGCATGCTCGCGATATACTGCGCAAGCATGACTCCCCAGCCACACATCGCAGTAATCGGAGCCGGCGCCTTCGGCGGGTGGACCGCCCTTTATCTTCTCCGCGGCGGAGCGCAAGTCACGCTGCTCGATGCCTGGGGTCCGGGAAATTCGCGATCGTCCTCGGGAGGTGAGACGCGGATCATGCGCGGCGCATACGGCCCCGATCAGCCGTACACGAAACTAGCGGCGCGCGCACTCGATCTCTGGAAGCAACACGAAGCCCAGTGGAAGCAGAAATTCTTCTTCCCCATCGGCGTGTTGTGGATGGCCGAAGAAGATGACGCATTCGAGCGCGGCTCGCTTCCCTTCCTGAAAGATGCCGGAATCCCGTTCGAACAGTTGACCGTGAACGAGCTCAGGAACCGCTGGCCGCAGATCAGTTTCGAAAACGTCGAGTGGGGCATCTACGAGCCACAAAGCGGATATCTGCTCGCGCGCGCCTCGGCGCAAGCGGTAGTTGAACACTTTGTGGCCGAAGGCGGAGAGTATCGCCAGGCAACCGTAGCAGCGCAGGATCTCGACAGCGGCCACTGGAAATCCCTCACGCTTCTCGATGGCTCAACCGTAGCAGCCGACCGCTACGTCTTCGCCTGTGGTCCGTGGCTCGGAAAGCTCTTCCCGCGCACAGTCGGTCCACATTTTGTTTCGACCAAGCAAGATGTGTTTTTCTTCGGCACGCCTGCTGGCGATCCGCGCTACAACGAGGGCAACGTGCCAGTATGGGGCGATCATAGCGACCACTTCATGTACGGAATTCCCGGCAACCAGGGGCGTGGCTTCAAACTGGCCGACGACACGCGCGGTCCGGAGTTCGATCCAACTTCAGGCCAGCGGCTGGTGAGCGAAGAAAGCCTGGCTGAGGCGCGCCGTTATATTGCCTACCGTTTTCCGGGCATGAAGGACGCACCACTGGTCGAAACCCGCGTCTGCCAGTACGAAAATACCACCGACCACAATTTCATCGTCGATCGCCATCCCAGCCAGGCGAATGTGTGGATCGTCGGAGGTGGCTCAGGCCACGGATTCAAGCATGGCCCCGCGCTCGGCGAGATGGTGGCAAAGCTCGTGCTCAAAGATGAAACAGCAGATGCAGTGTTCCGGCTGGCGCGATTCGAAGCGCAGAAGCCGAGTCCGTGAGACGGAACGTCTCGCCGAAGAATATTTCTCCAGACATGTCGATAATGGACTATCCCGTTCGACTAACTGGAGACAGGCAAGGAGGCCTGAACAAAATGCAATATCTACTGCTCATCTACGGAAAAGAGAGCGACTGGACCAAACTGAGCGCTGCCGAAATGGCAAAGATGGATCAGGAATACGGCGCATTCACCCAGAGCATTGCCAAAAGTGGGCACCTTCGAGGTGGCAATCAGCTCGACACAATCTCGAAGGCCACCACCGTTCGCATGCGCGATGGCAAACGGCTAGTCACCGATGGTCCCTTCGCGGAGACCAAGGAGCAGCTCGGCGGCTACTATCTGGTCGAAGCCAAAGATCTGGACGAAGCCATTGGCATCGCTGTCCGAATTCCCTCCGTGCGGACGGGCTCGGTCGAAGTGAGGCCCATTGTTCCGCATGAAATGCCCAGCTAGCGTCATGGCGTCCTCACCGGCTACTCTGGTGCGGGGTGGATCGGTGAACATTGATCAAGTCGCTATCGGGAAGGTCGCGATAGAGAAGATCTACCACGAAGAGTCGGGACGAATTCTTGCCACTCTCATTCGCCTCCTCGGCAGTTTCGATTTAGCCGAGGAGGCGACGCAAGAGGCGTTTGCGGCCGCACTGGAACAATGGCCGCGTCAGGGTACCCCGGTAAACCCGAGAGCGTGGCTTGTCTCGACTGGCCGACACAAAGCCGTGGACCTTCTGCGGCGTCGAACCCGCTTCGAAAACAAGCGCGACGAATTGCGAAGGCTAGGCGCGATCGAACAGCAACTGGCGCTCGATCCCGAAGACGCCATCCTCGGCGGAGAAACGTTGAGCGATCCGATGCAGCGCGACGATCGATTACGGCTGATCTTCACCTGTTGCCATCCTGCTCTGATGATCGAAGCTCAAGTGGCACTCACGCTGCGGACCCTGTGCGGGCTGGCAACCGAGGAAATCGCCAAAGCATTCCTGGTTCCCGCTCCGACCATGGCGCAGCGCTTAGTCCGTGCAAAAACCAAGATCAAAGACGCGTGCATACCCTACCGCATTCCTCCGAACGACGAACTGACCGAGCGGCTAACGGCCGTCATGCTGGTGGTGTACCTGGTTTTCAACGAAGGCTACAACGCAGCCTCCGGCGATGTCCTGATCCGTAAGGAACTCTGCGCCGAGGCCATCCGCCTCGGCCGATACGGAGAGATCATACTTCTCGAGGAACAGAATCGCGGTCTTTGGAATCAGGAGCAGATTCGCGAAGGCCTTGCGCTCACCGAGGCAGCGTTGCGGAGCGCGCCGCCTGGTCCCTACTCCGTGCAGGCAGCGATTGCCGCTGTCCATGCGCGCGCCAAAACCGCCGAAGAGACAGACTGGGCGCAGATTGCCGCTCTATATGACGTGCTGCTCCGCTTGCAGCCTTCTCCGGTAATCGAATTGAATCGTGCCGTAGCCATTGCCATGGCGCGCGGCGCTTCCGAAGGAATTCGGCTGCTCAACGATTTGGAGCTGAAAGGAGAACTTCGTGGCTACCACCTGCTGCCCGCGGCACGCGGAGATCTATCACGGCGTCTGCAGCAATGGGAATCAGCCGCCGGCGCTTATCGGCAGGCACTTGGCCTCGTCAGCAACGACGCCGAGCGCCGCTTTCTCGCGAGACGTTTAGCTGAGGCCGAATCGAAGATGCAGTAGGCATTGGCAAGTACCAGCCATTTCGCGCTTTCGAAACAGCTCTTACTGAATCTGAATCACGCTTTGCGAACTGCTGGCTTTGATCTCTTCCACTCGCGCCACCACATTGCGGGCAAACGCGAAAAGCGACTTCGCATGCGCTGAGTTTTCTCCCTGGAGCACGGC
>JBEKXC010000388.1:0-3340 GCA_049512435.1 Terriglobales bacterium
CGACCCTTCCACGCAAACTCCTTTAGCACTATTAGCACTAAGTGCTAGCGAATTGCCCGACCGATGGCTCGATTATAGTGTTAATGGGCTCCCCTTGCTCAGCGTGCCCGGCCCACGCAAGAAATTTGCATGATTCAAACCGTGAAGGCCTAAGCTACGCGCCAAAGACGGCACAACAACAGTAGCAGGCGTTAAATGGCGTATTGAGGTGCGAAGTCATGAAACTTGGACTCTACCTCTACCCCTTCTGGTTTGCACGAAGATCATTGATCCCCATCGGCTCAAAACAGATTGCGCGAGCCAGTCTGGAGTTGCCCTTTCGATGGCCACCTTGAATCGACCACGCGGAATCGGGAACAACTCGGCCTTCAGTCGTAAAACAGTGTATTTGATGTCGCGGAAATACGGATCCAACAACATGTCGAGTTCGCCTTTCGTGAAGGTCCGAGCGAAAAAACCGTCTGCCGAATCCACGTAGATCTGATTTAGGCTTTTCTTAAGTAACTGTCCGGCAAACACGCCTCGAATGAGCGCACAGTGAAGCCAGTAAACAAGGCAAGGGCGGTAATACACCCGCTCGAAGGGGGTGGCTGAAAAATGGGAATCCGCCAGGTGACCCGAACACCGCTCCGAGGTGTGGAGCCAAGACGCGTCGTGGCACGGCATGTCGGGCGCCCGCTATGCGTAACGGCCGATGTCGGATGCACGGCGGCGCCAGTACAGGCCCTCGTACCCCGGAGGGTTTGGCAAGATCGCGGCGCTCACGTTGGAAGCACGGGCTGTATTCTTCAGAAGGCAAAGCGGAACAAAAACGCGTACGCGAACTTGTCCGAGAGAGTCGGGAGCTACTGAAGCGATTGTGAGTAAGTATCCCGTCCCGGGTCCCACCCGGCGCTCGCCTCTTGCACCTTCTGGATGGTCTTGAACTCGAATCGGAAAACCGAATCACGCCGCGGAAAGATCTCGAGCATTGTCGCAGGGCATTTCTCCCGGCTGAGGCTTTGATTCTTGCGATTTACCACCCCGAAATGGCCATCAGCCCGCGGTGTATGGGGTTCATCCCCAACTTTTGTTCCGAAATGCGACCCGTGCTGCCACTCTCGCTCAGGATGATAGAGAGAAGACCGGAGATGAGGGAAGGGCCCAAGTTCATGTAGCGCCTGGTCACTAAAGCAGAAAGCAGGGGCAAAGATGCATAACCTGGCCACAGGAGGCGCTCCTGCCTCGTGACCGGACCGCGCCCAACCACAACGCATGTCATTTGAATCTGTGTCTTGCCGCCACCTGCCGACGTCAGCTTAGCAACCTTCGTCGGCGGCCTCATCCTCATCCACACCATTGATGTGGAATGAATCATTGTCGTCCGAAAATCAGGACCGGCAGCAGCAGACACGAGTCCCCTCCCCACGAGCTTTCCTAAAGGCGTCAAAGTTGTACGGTGATTGGAGAGAAGATGTTAAAATTCGCCTATTCTTAGACAACCTCGGTTCGCAGAGCGCGAAAGTGCCGCTCGCGAAAATTCCAGGGTTTAGGGGTTCAATTGATGGAATTGCAGTCAAGACGTAACAACTCCGGCGAGTCGGAAGGATTAGAACCGATCGAAGTGCCAGTCTTTAAAGGTCATCAATACCCCTATCTTGCTGAAGAAGTAAGCCCGCTATTGCACTACTGGCGGATTCTAAGGAAGCGACGATGGGTAGTCGTGGCCACGCTAGCCATTGTTTTTGCACTCTCCGTATTTGCGACCCTCAGGACGACCCGGTTGTACCAGGCAACATCGGAGGTTGCGATCTTTCCAGAAACCCCGAATGTCTTGGGATTCAAGGGCGGCGAGGACAGTTCCCCAGACTACGAATACGAGGTAACTCTTGAAACCCAAGCCGCGATTCTTCGCAGCGATGCTTTGGCTGTGAAGGTGATCGAAGCTATGCACCTTGACCAAAACCCGGAGTTTGGAGGTGCAACGCGCCCGCAAGCGGAAGAGTCCATTCGAGTTTCGAGCATGCAACCTGATCCGGCGAAAGCAGCTGGCTTGCTAGGCACATTTCGCGCTGGCCTAAGCGTCCAATTAATCCGAAACTCCCGGCTTTTACAAATCAGCTATACACATCCAGACCCTCGCCTAGCAACCGAAATTGTCAATGCATTGGTAAGAGCGTTCATCGAGCAGAACTTTAAGACAAAATACGAGTCTGTCACCCAAACCTCAGAGTGGCTTTCGACGGAACTGGCGGATCTTCAGTTGAAAGTCCAGACATCTGAAGAGAAACTTGTCCGTTACCAGAAAGAGCGCGGCATGCTCGGGGTGGACGAGAAGCAGAACATCGTAACGGCCAAACTGGACGAACTGAACAAGGAGCTAACAGAAGCCCAGACGGATCGCATGCAGAAGGAGTCCAATTACAGGCTTGCTGCGGCTGGGGACCCTGCCTCATTCAGCAAAACGTCCCGCGAAGGCGCGAGTAGCATGCTGGAAAAGTTGCGTGACAAGGAGGCTGACCTAGCCATTCAATACGCACAGGCTACCACCCAATTCGGTTCGGCATACCCCAAGGTTGTCGAACTGAACAATCAGCTCAAACAGATGCGTAAGGAAATTACAGCCGAAGAAATGCGAATGGAGCAGGGGATGCGATGAGTATCTGGCCGCCGTTCAACGGGAGAATTTGCTGACGACCGCGTTCGAACAGCAGAAGCAGCAGGCTAACCAGCTCAATGAAAGCGCGATTGAGTACTCGGTGCTAAAGCGTGATGCGGAGACGAACCGACAGTTGTACCAGGATCTCCTGCAACGACTCAAGGAAGCGGGTGTCAGCGCAGGTCTCAGATCGAGCAATATTCGCGTCGTAGACATCGCACGGACTCCGACCTACCCGATCAAACCGAACGTACCCCGGAACCTCGAGCTCGGCCTTCTGCTCGGCCTTGCCTGCGGTATTGGACTTGCATTCGTGCTGGAGAGTCTGGACACCAGCATCAGGAATACGGAAGAGCTTAGTGCGATTTCGGCGCTGCCAGCGCTCGGGATCATACCGCTACAACTTTCAAGTAACGGCCACTTGCGCAAACGGCTGAAAACGGTGTCGGTCGAGACTGAGGAGTCTGAATCGCCGACTCTGGTCACGTATGCACGTCCGAAGTCAGAAGCAGCGGAGGCATACCGTGCGCTCCGGACATCGATTCTTCTCTCCTCGTTTGGCGCACCGCCGAAAGTGATCCTCGTCACCAGCGCAATGCCGCAAGAAGGAAAGACCACCGTCAGCGCAAATTCAGCTCTGGTATTAGCGCAGCGCGGAAGCCGTGTTTTGCTCGTCGATGCGGACCTTCGTCGCCCTGCTAT
>JBEKXC010000389.1:0-5389 GCA_049512435.1 Terriglobales bacterium
GTTGAACAAGTTCAACCAGACGTGCTCATTCTCGCCATAGACGAACAGCAGAAACGTCTGGGCCAGTGCGGCTTCCTCTTGGGCCGCTATCCCCAGATGAGGATTCTGGCACTCGCGCCGGAGCAAAACCTCGGGATATTTTACTGGGCCATCATCGATATTCGGACAAAGCCGCTGGAGAGTTCGGAGGCAGGGATTTTGAACGCGGTTCGGGAGCGTCCGGTATTGGTGGGAGCCGCGCAAAACTGAGAGGGACCAAACTGGACCCGACACCCATGATGGATGCCCAAACAACCGTAGCCGACGCAATCCCCAGTACAGTGCTTGGGGACGGAACTGCTCAAGTTAAGTGGTACGCACTATACACTTGTTCACGCCACGAAAAGTGCGTGGCGGAGCAGATCGAGCGGTGCCGCATCTCATGTTTCCTGCCTCTCTATCGGTCGGTACGCCGCTGGAAGGATCGTCGGAAAGAGTTAGAACTGGCCTTGTTCCCCGGTTATGTCTTCGTGCGTATCGCGCTGAAGGATCGCTTGCGGGTCTTGCAATTGCCTGGAGTCGTCCGATTCGTGAGCTTTAACGGGTATCCGGTGCCAGTGCCTGACGGCGAGATGGAATCTCTAATGAACGGGCTGCGAAGCGGAGTTCGCTTGGAACCACATCCCTACTTGACGGTAGGGCGCCGCGTGCGGGTGAGGTGCGGCCCTTTGGCAAGAACGCAAGGCATTCTCGTTCGGAGAAAAGATAAGTTTCGCGTCGTCCTTTCATTGGATCTCATCATGCGGTCGGTTGGCGTGGAAGTCGATGAATCAGATATAGAGCCTTGTTGAAGTTCTAAAAGTTACGTGGATGCAACTGAAAATGAATGGGTTATCTCACAATTGCCCTGTAAGTGAGGGGGCGAAGCTGCAGCTAACGGTTTCCACTATCAGAGTCTATGCAGCGTTAATCAAGAACAGCTTGGATGCCTTGGCCTCTGCCGGAGGGTTTCCCAGTCAGTTCGCTCCAAGCAAAGCTTCCAGCCTGCTTCAACCGCGTAGAGGTGTTATGAGCAGAAGACTCTCTGGCACATTTCGTTGTCGGGCACTGATGGTCCTGCTTGTCATGGGATTGGGATGTTCTGCCACCGCATGGAGTCAACAATCTGCGGGCTACAGCGGCCGTAGCACGGCTATTGATCAGGCCAACTCCCGAGCCGAGCATGAGGCGGAGCAAATGGTTTCGCTTTCCGCCGACAGAATCCTCTACATCCTTCGCAATGAACCGGGATTGCTGCTTCAAGTGAAGAAAGCACTCGTCAGAAAAGCCTTTGAGCAGGGGAGGATTCTCGATCCCAAAGACCTCACGGACGATGCACTGTTCCGACTCATTCGAGAGGACGACAGCATTCGGATTATCGCAACCGGGGAGATTGAAGATCGCTCCTACGTAAGGGCCAAACCCACGCGGGAAGACCTCGCACGAAACTTGCCGTGCCGACAACCGATGCCAACTACCAGTGAGGGTCTCGCCAAGCAACCAGATCAGTCGTCACCAGACTTTAAGCGGATCCCGAGTCAGGAAGAGGTCTACTGGCTCAAGCACGACAGTGACTTGGATTGTTATCTGACACAGTATCTTCCTTATGGCATGGCGCAATCCTTATATGGGCAGCCTCTGAACACCCAGACACCGTCCCAGCAGCAATATCCGCCATTGCAAAACCCACAACAGCAGTACCCACAACAGCAGTACCCGCAGCAGCAGTATCCACAACAGCAATCTCCTCAGCAACAGTACCCGCCATACCAAACTCCTCCGCAGGGTACGTCACCTGACTACGGCCGCCAGCTTGAGTTGACGCAGACGCAACCATCCCAGGGCTACTTTGGCATGGAAAGCGACCAAAGCGAGATGGCGAGCATCCGGCCCGATGAGCTTCCGGGTCTACTGAACACCAGCCAGATGGGTGGTCCTTCAGCATCGTCAAAGAACGGTATCGGAGCGAGTGGTGTTGGCTCTTCGGGTTTGACCGTGCCGCCCGCGTTTGGTTCGTCGCTTGGGTCTCTGCCTGGAAGTCAGAGCGGAGCGTCTGGATTTCCGCAAGAAGCCCGGCTGGAGAACAGAACCGGACTTCCCCTTCAGCCGTACTCATTTCCTAAGACACCGCTGCAGCCAATGCTCCGTCATCGCCCGAACCCCTACGCCGACGTTCCCTCCCTTTACGATCTGTATGCCCAGTACTCGAAGCGTCCGCCCCGACTCGAGCGCTTTGGGGAGGATATTTTCCGCAATGGCACCGGGAATCTCGAAGAACTTCCCATGGATTTGCCGGCCGGACCAGACTACGTGGTCGGCCCTGGTGATGGGCTGACGATTACCCTCTCGGGAGGGATCTCGCAGCGACTGCAGCGGGTTGTGGACCGGGTGTCGAAGTCTCAGGGCGCAATTTGGGCGACGTGCAGCATCTCGTACAGACTGTTCTACGCGGGCAGTTCCGGGGTGTCGATGCCGATGTCTCTCTTTCCCGCATCCGTACAGTTCGTGTCTATGTGGTCGGCGACGTCGAACGTCCCGGAGCCTACGACGTGAGTTCGCTTTCAACGCCGCTCAATGCTCTCTACACTGCGGGTGGTCCGACATCGGGTGGTTCGTTGCGAATTCTCCGCCATTACCGAGGCAAGCAACTGCTTCAGGAGGTCGACAGTTACGACCTGTTGCTGCACGGTATTCGCGGAGACGTGCAAGGATTGCAGGCCGGGGACACGGTTGAGATTCCGCCACTAAGCGGCGAAGTGACGGTGGAAGGCATGGTGCGCCGTCCCGCCATCTACGAACTGCACGGCGAAAAGAGTCTCGCGGAAGTCTTGGAGCTCGCTGGAGGTGTTTTGCCTTCGGGCACGTTGCGCCACGTCGATGTGGAGCGAGTGGAAAGCCACGAGGGTCGTACCATGCTGCGTCTGGATATTCCGGAGACGGATAACGACGCTGGAGTCAACAACCGTCCCGGCAAGTTTGCCTATCGCGAGGGCATGAAAGTGACGGACCTGATCACTTCCTACAAGGACCTGTTACCCGAGCCCTCAATCAGTCACGCAGAGATCATTCGCCTCTCCCAGCCTGACTACGCTCCCGTAGTACTCGCGTTCAATCTGGGCGATGCGCTCGCGGGCAAGGATCAGGATTTGGTGCTAAAGCCTTTTGATATTGTTCGCATCTTCGGAAGATTCGACTTCGAAGATCCGCCGGTGGTTACGGTCACGGGAGAGGTTAGGGACCCCGGAGACCATTTGACGAATGGAGTCGCCCACCTTCGTGACGCGGTCTACCTGGCCGGTGGAACAACTCGCGATGCTCTTCTCGACGATGCTCAGATTTATCGCAAGACGAGCAATGGCAAGCTGGACGTAATCAGCGTGAATTTGGCCAAGGCACTCGAAGGCGACCCGAAGGACAATGTCGTTCTTGAGCCCAAGGACCGGGTTTTCATTCACCGGGATCTTAACAAGCTTGATCCACCCACCGTCGCCGTTGAAGGGGAAGTGGCTCGACCTGGGAAGTATCCTCTCGGCGATGGAATGACAGCGGCTGATCTAGTTCGTCTAGCAGGCGGTTTCAAGCGTGGCGCGTATACCCAAGCAGCCGATCTGACACGTTACGAACTGGAGCAAGGCACCAAGATTGTTAGTGACCATGTGACCGTGCCGATCGCTGCAGCCCTAGCTAATCAACCCGACTCTGATGTCCGTTTGCGCGATGGCGATGTGCTTGCAATCCAGCAGCTTTCCGGGTGGAAGGACGTAGGCGCGACGATTACCGTCACGGGAGAAGTCGTCCACCCGGGCACGTACGGTATCCAGCAAGGCGAGCGCCTCAGCTCCATCATTCAGCGCGCCGGTGGCTTCCGCAGTGACGCCTATCCCTACGGTTCCGTCTTTGAGCGCGAGCAAATCAGAGATTTGGAGGAAAAGAATCGCGCGGACCTGATTGATCGGGTGCAAACTGAGGCGGCCAACATCAAGACCCTTCCGGAGCAGAACCCTCAAGATACTCTGGCCAAAGAGGCCGCCATACAGCAATTTCAAGTGACTCTGCAAAAGCTGCAGAATGCTCCGCCCGAGGGGCGCCTTGTCCTTCACATTTCCAGCAATTTGCAGCGTTGGACGAACGCCTCTTCCGATATTCAGGTGCGCGCGGGTGACACGATTTACGTTCCCAAGCGGCCCAGCGTGGTGTTAGTGGACGGCTCCGTTTACAACCCCACCGGAGTTACGTTCAAACCAGGAAAAGATGCCGGATGGTATCTCCAGCAGGCCGGCGGCCCAACAGAGACCGCCAACAAGAAAGGCGCTTTCGTGATTCGGGCTGACGGTTCCGTGGTTGGTGGACCGGGGGGATTGTTCAGCGGCGGTGTGAAAGGTACCGCAATGCAGCCGGGAGACATGGTGGTGGTTCCGGAAAAAGTAATTACCGTCAGCCGCGTATGGCAGAATACAGTGCAGACGGCCCAAATCCTCTCAGCTGTAGCCCTTGCCGTTACAGCGGCGAGGACTTTCTAGACTGGTCGCGGCTTGATTTTTGCTTGGGTTCTGCGTGGGGGCAGACAAATCGCGCTGTCAGCGCTGGTGATGGGTGGTCCAGCGTGGGCCCAGACCGGAGCGTCCAGCGTGCCTCCGTCAGCGCCGGCAAGTCAGGATCAGGCCCCCGCAGCCAAAGCTTCTGGCGTCGCAGCGAAAGCTGAGGCCGGCAGTTCAACCGATAGTTATGGACTTCAACCCGGAGAAGATCCCGAGAATCGGCTGGTCTCGCCGTTTCTCAAGCACCTGGTCACCGATCAGCAGCAATTCTGGACAAGCCCCGCGCGCTTTCAAACAAAAGATCTCAAGTGGATTCTGCCGGGTGCCGGTGTGACGGCAGCTTTTATCGCAACCGATAGCTGGTGGTCGAAGCAGGTTCCACTCAGTCACGTGGCAACGAGCAAGACAGTTTCCGACTACGGCACGTATTCATTCATTGGGCTCGGCGGCGCTTCGTTTCTTCTCGGCCAGATCAAGCATGACGACCACCTCTCGGAAGCGGGACTGCTCGCTGGCGAGGCCGCGATCAACGCCACGGCCGTAGCGTACGCATTCAAAGAAATCACACAGAGACAACGGCCCTACCAGGGAAATGGACACGGCGACTTCTTCAAGGGAGGAGCTTCCTTTCCTTCCGAACATTCCGCCGTTGCCTGGTCCGTGGCCAGTGTCTGGGCACACGAATACCCAGGCTGGTTCAGCCAAATGGCCGCTTACGGTTTAGCTTCGACTATAACCATCACTCGAGTGACCGCGAAACAACATTTCCCATCCGATGTCATCATCGGCAGCGCGCTGGGTTGGTACTTCGGCCGACAAGTCTACCGGGCGCA
>JBEKXC010000390.1:0-2607 GCA_049512435.1 Terriglobales bacterium
AGCGGGACTGCTACGCGTAGCCTTGGCGCAAAAGTATTCCGACCGGCACAAACTTTTTCAGAAAGGCGACTACCGTTTCCTCTGGGTGACGAACTTTCCTATGTTCGAGTACGACGAAGGCGAGAAGCGCTGGATGGCCGCGCATCATCCGTTCACTTCGCCGCACGATGAAGACATGGACAAACTGGAAACCGATCCAGCCATGGTGCGCGCACTTGCCTACGATGTCGTGTTAAACGGCACGGAGTTGGGATCGGGCTCGATCCGAATTCACCACCAGGATGTGCAAAGCAGAATCTTTCACGCGCTCGGCATGACGGAAGAAGAGGCGCGCTCGCGTTTCGGCTTCTTCCTGGAAGCGCTCGAATACGGAACGCCTCCCCACGGCGGAATCGCCCTCGGCCTCGATCGCATCGTGATGATTCTGGCGGGAGCGGACAGCCTCCGCGAAGTAATTCCCTTCCCCAAAACCGCCGCCGCCAAGGATCTGATGATGGAAGCGCCTACCCCGGTAGCCGACGCGCAGCTGCGCGAGTTGGGAATTGGGATTGTCGTGAAGAAGTAAGAAATCCCCGGGCAGGGTCCGTCTATGTTCAAGTACATGTCCGCTGAAGTAGCTCCTCTTTTCGCCAAGACGCTGAAGGTACGGTTTACCCAGCCCTTCGAGCTTAATGATCCCTTTGAGTTTCGCCCCATGCTCGATTTTGAAGGCACTGCCGCGGATGTTCGTGACGTCGTCGACGCCCGAGTCACCGAAGCTTTCGGTACCGTCGATGGTGCGCTCGGCATGATGGAGAAGCTGCAGGCCACAGACCCCAATTACCCTAAGCTGCTCGTCCCAATTCCGGTTTTCCGCAAGATGATTGCCGGTAACCCGGCTTTGGAGCGACAGTTCATGGCCGAAGTGCAGCGACACAAAGCCGAAGCCCTGGATAACGCGAAAATGGCTGTTCAGTGGGAGGCTCAGTGGGAAAAATTTCGGCAGGCTCTCGGGCAGATGTTGGGAATTCTGAGTCTCACAGAAGACCCTGCGAATACGCTTATGTGGAGCCACTATGCAAGTCGACACTTCGGCGTTGTTGTGGAATTCGACGAGAATCATCCTTGGTTTAATCAGAAGATCGCTGAAACTGATGACATACGACACCTAGTTCATGTCACCTATGTGCAGAACCCGCATCCTCGCACCTGGAGGCAGGTGAACGGGACCGACATGCTGTACACGAAGGACGCCGTGTGGGCCTATGAGCGCGAGTGGAGAATGATCCGACCGCTAAAGGAAGGCAAAGAGGTTAGCCCCGGCGTAATCTGCTTCGACGTTCCTCCGGACGCGGTTCGTAGTGTCATATTCGGCTGCCGTACACGTCCGGAACTCGAGAAAGAGGTTCGTGCCGCTGTCGCAGCGAATCCGGCTCTTGGCCATGTTCGCTTTAAGCGTGCAAAGCTGACAGCCGACGGGAAGATCGAGACGCTGGATGCCGCTTGAACCCTGGTTGACAGGATGTCCCCTTACTGGCGCGCCGCAGGGTGGCCATCCGAGGGCGCGCCAAGAGTGAGCCATTAGGATTATACTTTCGCGACAGGTGTGGGTGTCTGCGGTTTTGAATATCCAATATCCAAGGAGAGAACAACATGAAAAAACTGTTAGCACTCTGCTTCGCACTGGCCCTCCTCCTAACCGTGGGAGTGGCTTCGGCTCAGGACACGATGAAGAATGACAGCATGAAGACCGATTCCTCCAAAGCGATTCAAGTCACGGGTAGGATTAGTGACGACGGCAAAATGTTTGTGAGCGACAAGGACAGCAAGAGCTGGACTATCAAAAATCCAGATGCAATCAAGGGACACGAGGGACACCACGTCACGCTGACAGCACACGTTTACCCGGACAAGAATGAAGTTCACGTCATGTCGCTCAAGATGGCGAAGTGACTGCTCCGCCAGGTGCGCGCGGGAACGATACGCCGGGTGCCCCACACATCGCGTTCTGTGCGATGTGTGGGGTTCACTCCACCGCCGCCAGCACATAATCCGTCAGAATCTTCTCCGTCTGTTCGTGCATCCCCTGCGTGCCGAAATTCGTGCTGGTAATGACAACCGTCATATCAAGCGACGGAATCGCGACCACCTTATTCCCTCCATTACCCGACATATAAAACGCGGGATAACTCTTCTCTCCCGACTTGAACGTCTTGAGCCACCACAGATAGCCGTATTCGGTCGCTTCATCGCTCCGCGCATGCGGTCGCGTCGAGTTATGCACCCACGCTTCACTCACGATGCGCTTCCCCTGCCACTCGCCGCCGTCAAGACAAAGTTGCGCGATTTTCAGCAGGTCGCGGCTGGTCATCCGCAATCCGCCCCCGGTCTGCGGAACATTCATCGGCGAATAAACCCACTCCACATTGGTGATGCCGAGAGGCTGAAATAATTTCTCCCGCGCATAGCGATCGGTGCGCTCGCCAGTTGTTTTCTCCAACACTTCACTCAGGGTGAAGACTCCTCCAGTGCAATAACTGAAATAGCGTCCGTAAGGAGGCGGTTCCACCTGCTCGCCCACACGCATGCGTCCGCGAATCGGCAAGTCGAGGATGAACTGCGCCCAAT
>JBEKXC010000391.1:0-2588 GCA_049512435.1 Terriglobales bacterium
AGGTCCGCCGGAAAGCCGTGCCGCTGCTGCAGATATTCCGGCGAGTTGTAGGAGAGCCACACCTGTCCCTGCTCGTCCTGCCACGCCAGCGCTTTCAACGGAAGGTCAATCGCCAGCCTGGGCGCGGCAACCATCAACGGCGTGCCACCCTTCGGACTGCCGAAGATCAGCAACTGCGTCGGCCGCATTTTGAGGCCGGCTTTCTCCGCCTCCCCGCTGTGATCGATGAGCGCAAACACCGTCATGCTTTTCTCTTTGATGATCGACTGGAGCCGTGCCAGAGTTTCGGGCACGGAGTAGCGACTGGGCACATCAATGATTCCACTGGCCATGCGGCTGCCTCCGATTTCGAGCCGCCCTTTCCGGTTGAATCGGCCACACCGGACGGCGCATCCGTTATTCTATATACACCTTCTATGGCTACTTCAACTCGAAATACGAGCGGGGGTGCAGCTTCCGCAATCATCCAAAACTATGAGCGCGACCGCATCTTTAACCTCTTCCGGCAATTTGGATACCTGGAAGCCGAACTGAACCCGCTCGGCCTGCTGCCTCCGCAACCGCATCCCGACCTGCGGTTTGATACCACTTTTGATACCGCTAACGACAACGAGTGGGTGCGGGAAGCGCGCCGCATCTATTGCGGAAGCGTAGGTGTGGAGTTCATGCACATCGCCGACCCCGAGCGCCGCCGCTGGATTCAGGAACGCATTGAGATTGCCGAACCCTCCGCAGTCGATCAGCAGCGGGCGCTGGATCTGCTGTTGCGCGCCGATCTTTTTGAGCAGACCCTGCAGCAGCGCTATCTCGGCAACAAACGCTTCTCCCTCGAAGGCAACACCTCTTTGCTGCCGGCGATGGATGAGGTTCTCGACGTGGCCGGCGAGCGCGGCGCCGTGGAACTGGTGATGGGCATGAGTCATCGCGGGCGGCTGAACGTCATTATCCATCTCGCCAGGCGCCCGCCCGAGCAGGTGTTTGCGGAATTCGAGGATGTGGATCCACGCAGCGTGTTGGGATCGGGCGACGTCAAGTACCACATGGGTGCGACCGGCGAATACGAGACAAAAAGCGGGAAGAAAATTCATATCCACCTGGCGTCGAATCCCAGTCATCTCGAAGCCGTCGATCCGGTGACCATAGGACGCACTCGCGCCAAGCAGGACCGCGCCGGTGAAGGCGGCACGGCAAAGTATCTGCCCGTGCTGGTGCATGGCGACGCCGCGTTCGCCGGGCAAGGCATCACGGCCGAGACGATGAACTATGCGGACCTCGGCGGCTACACGGTGGGTGGAACGATCCACATCATCGTCAACAATCTGATCGGGTTCACGACCAATGCCCGCGACGAGCATTCCTCGCGCTTCGCGGCGCAACTGGCGCGGCGGCAGGCGATTCCGATCTTTCATGTGAATGGCGAAGACGTGGATGCGGTGATGCGTATCGCGCGCCTCGCGACCGAATACCGCTACCAGTTCGCGACCGACGTGATCGTCGATCTGATCGGCTACCGTCGCCATGGCCACAGTGAGGTGGATGATCCCACGGTGACGCAACCGTTGATGTATAAGGCAATCAAAGAGCATCCGCCGCTGTATCAGATTTACGCCAAACAGATCGGGATGGGTGATGAAAATATCGCCGCGCTGGCGCAGACGGTCAAGAGCGAGTACGGGTCCGCGCAGAAGAGCGCGACCCAGTTCACCAAGAAGCCGCTGATGCGCGATCTGCCAAATTACTGGGACAACTATTTCGGAGGCCGTTATAAACCGTCCTACGAGGTGCCCACCGGCCTCGCGCGCGAGGAACTGGCAGAGCTCACCGAACGTTTAACCACCTATCCCGAGGGCTTCCACATTCACCCCAAGGTGAAAAAATTGCTGGAGCAGCGGCAAGAAATGGGGACAGGCAAGAAGCCGGTCGATTACGGTATGGCCGAAGCGCTGGCTTTTGCGAGCCTGGTCAAACCTGATCTGGTTAACCCTGATATGGGGAAGCGGGGGATTCCGGTGCGCCTGAGCGGGCAGGACTCGCGGCGCGGAACGTTCAATCAGCGCCACTCCGTGCTGCTCGACATTCAGGATGAGACGGAATATGTTCCGTTGCGCCACATTGCGCCGGGGCAGGCGGCGTGCGACATCTACAACTCGACCCTTTCAGAGGCGGGCGTTATGGGATTCGAATACGGCTATAGCCGCGATTATCCCGAGGCGCTGGTATTGTGGGAAGCGCAGTTTGGTGATTTTGCGAACGTGGCGCAGGCGGTGATTGACCAGTTCGTATGCGCCGGTGAGGACAAGTGGAACCTGCTATCAGGACTCGTGCTGTTGTTACCCCACGGCTACGAAGGCCAGGGTCCGGAGCATTCGAGCGCCCGCATCGAGCGCTTTTTACAGCTGGCGGCGCGCGACAATATCCAGATTTGCCAGCCCTCGAACGCAGGGCAATATTTCCACCTGTTGCGGAGGCAGGCGCTGCGCAAGTGGAGGAAGCCGCTGATCGTGTTCACGCCCAAGAGCATGCTGCGCCATCCCGACGCGCTGTCTCCGCTGGAAGATCTGACGCATGAGCGGTTCTTGCCGGTGATC
>JBEKXC010000392.1:0-2512 GCA_049512435.1 Terriglobales bacterium
GAACCGCTCGGGATCTTCCCCCAGCGCCCGCATCACGGCAGCGTCGTTTTCAGCCGCCGCATCACACCCGTGCTTCAGAGCGTTCATTCGCATGCGCTCTTTTCCGGCCTCACTGCGAGGCCCGGTCGAGCGCTCGGCATTGTGCCGCGCGGCGTCGACACGCCGGGGAGTAAGACGGGTAGCTTTGCGTAAAGACATAGTATTCTCCATCGTCAGGAAAGTTCGGGAGCAGGGGCGGCAGAGGAACCGTCCCCACAAAAGGTGAGTGAAACGTTCAAAGCAATCAACGCTACCACAAGGAGACGACTGTTGTCAATAGCTAACTAGTCAACACATTGCCAGCCCTTCTGAACAGACAGACTGCCCTCTCCCTTGGGGAGAGGGTGTCCCGCAACGGCGCCTTCACCAGCCGTCGCCGGACGGGTGAGGGGTCATTTGGTACGGGGCAAGACCTAGAATGGTTCGAACGGCAATTGGCAAAGGTCAAATGGCAAACAGTTCTTCAGTTTGAACAAACGGCAAGTTGTGGACCAAATGAATTTTGCCATTTACCATTTGCCGTTTGAATTCGCTCTTTCTGCGACGCTGGAAAGTAACCCCTCACTCGTCACGCTCCGGCTGATGACAGCGCCAGAGCGTGACACCCTCTCCCCAAGGGAGCATAGGCGCTAGAATAAGTCATTCCGAGCTCCTTGGTGACCGCGTTGTGCAATGCGGAGGCGGTTCATAAGCTCAGAGGCCGACTGTTGAAACTGTTCAAGGCGGTAGACTCGCTTTCGCGGTGCTTCGGTGAGAGCCTGTCGCGCCTTGGGCCAAAACCGCTGTTTCCGGGACAAGGCGAACCGACCGTAGATCGCCAAGGTCAAGTCTAAGCGCCGCAGGTGCACGAGTCGCCACAGACTAGGCCGCGCGGCAACGGCAGCGGGGAACTCCCCAGGGGGAAAATGCGATCGCCTCCTCATGCAAACACTGAATGAGCGCCACCTCAATCAACTTGGCCAGACAGTAGGTGCGCACCAAATGCGGGTCGAAAGCCCGCAACTGATCAAAATGCAAGAGCCCTTTGCAGCGCTTAAAAAACAGCTCGATCTGCCAGCGAACGCGGTAGAGTTCCAGCACCACGTCGGCGCTGGCGAGACTTTCCGGCAAGGTGCTGAGCACACAGAAGTAGCCGGCCAAGCGGAGCGCGATAAGCGAAGGGGTGCGGCCCTTTTTGGCGGCATTGCGGCGCAAGCGCTGGCGATGGCGGTTGGCCGCTTCGGTGGGCAGAGGGCGAATCAAGAGCCGGGCGGGTACAGGGTTCTTATCCTCGAGGGGGACATATACAATCGTCCCCGAGTCGCCAAGGTCCGCCCTTTTCAACGTCCGGTCCATATCTACCGCCTGTCCCTGCGCGTCCTGCAGACGGATATTCTGCCAATGCATGCGCAGCAGCACATAGGCTCCCGCTTCGCTCACCGCGTGGATGCCTCGGGCATGCGCCAGTCCTCGGTCCCCACAGACAATGTCGCCGGGCTGTGGCCGGTCGCGATCCAATCGCTCACCCCCTCGGTGGTCGGTAATTTCCACCCGGCGCAGACAACACTGGGCCGGATCATAGACGGCATGCAAACGCCAATCGATTCCTTGACTGCCCGGAATGCTCAGCACCGTCGCGTCATTGATCCGAAACGCCGGCCCTGGGGCCGCTTCGGCGTGCAGTCGCTGCGTCAGCAGATGCGCCAATACCCTCTCCAACAGCGGCGGAGCTTTGCGCAAACGATGCAGGACGGAAGTGTCCTTCAGTTCCAGAGCGGACTGGCTCGACCAAGCCGCGGTGCTGCGCAGAGAGAGGTCTTCGATGGCATATGCTAGAATAAGTCTCAACAATTCCTCACCGTTCTTGACCTTACGCCATCGCTTGACGGTCCCCGTCGCTTTGGCCAACTCACTCAAATCTTCCGGCAGATACTGGCACAAATACTTCCAGTCCTCGTCGATTAAGCGCTTGTCCATGCCGAAAGCATACATTAGTTACAGCGAAAGTCAATTTCTTATTCTAGCGCCTATGCCCCCCAAGGGGGAGAGGGCTTTGACCGAATCTCCAGCTCCTAGCCCCTAGTCCGTTCAGATATGGATGGGCCAGTCGTGCGCGGCGTGGGCGGCTTCCATTACGGCCTCGGTCAGCGTGGGATGCGGGTGGATGGCATAAGCGAGGTCCTCGACAGTTCCCTCGAGGCGCATGGCCACTACGGCTTCGGCGATCATCTCCGTCACCCGCGGCCCGATCATGTGGACGCCCAGGATTTCGCCATACTTCTCATCGCTGACGATCTTTACAAAGCCCTCGCGAGCGCCCAGGATGGTGGCTTTACTGTTCGCGGCAAAGGGGAACTTGCCGATGCGAACCTTGTGGCCCTTCTCGCGCGCCTGGCGTTCCGTCATCCCCACGCTGCTGACTTCGGGCTCGCAATAGGTGCAATTGGGAATCTGGCCATAGTTTACGGGTTCGACGGGCTGTCCTGCTGCGTGC
>JBEKXC010000393.1:0-2861 GCA_049512435.1 Terriglobales bacterium
GTCGAGCCCTCCAAGGACACGCCCGCAAACAGGCCCTTGGCTCTCGAATAGGACAGAATCTCCGCGTTCAACACAATGTCGGTTTCCGCGGAAGCGGCGCGTCCCACCGGCCCCGCCGCGATCGATGCGTCCCCGCCCAGCTTCACCTTGCTCGACAGCACCGATCTTGCGCCCGACTCATTCATCACCAGCAGCACGAAGTCGGTGGCCTCCGCTCCGATCTGGAAGCCGAAACTCCCGCCTTCCAGTGCAAACATCGCCGGCGCGCTCCACGAGCCCGAAAAATCCCGCCCCTTGCGGCACGTGATCAGTCCACGGCCGTAACTGCCGCCTACTACAAAGGCCGCCTTTTTAACCGACGGATAGATAACGATGCAATCCGCCTTGTTCAGCAGATCCTTTGGAATCCCATCCGGCATGCCGAGGATTTCTTTCATTACATTCGCGGCTGCGTTGATGCGGTCGTCCGCCTTTTCTTCCTTATCTTCGCCCACGACGGGCAGAACCGAGACCAGCATGAGGACTACCAGCCATAACCTGTTTTTCATAAACGCTCCTTTGATCGATGGATCGATGGTTCGATGGTTTGAGAGATCGGTTGATTCAAAAATTCGTTTCAGTGCGATGGTTCGACCGGCTGCTTATTTCTTTTCCGACTGCGGGTAAGCCAGATCCTGTGGGAAGCTTTTTAACACAACCTCGCGCAAGCGAGAAGAAGTTTTCTTCGCTTCGTCGGTTGCGTTTTCGACCAGCGTTCCCTTGAGCACGTAATACGCTTCGGCGCCTCTGCTTTTTCCCTCGCCGCGCTCGACCGTGCCACGAAATTCGAACGACACGCCATGCACGGTCTCCGTAGTGAACGCGAGCTGATTCCGAGCGAGCGTGCCTGACTTAAAGAAGTGCTCGAGAAACCCGCCTTCGCCTTCCGGGTTGGCGTAGCGCGAAACAAAACCGATCACCTGTCCGTTGTCTTCGACGGTGAGCTGCACCAACTCGCCGTCGCGCAAAAAGCTGTACATACCGGAGTAATCCGCTCCGGGCGTTGCTGGACTCTGCCGATCTTCTTTCTGCGGATCCGGTCTCGTTTGCGCGCCCGCAGGCATCCAAGCACAAAGAACGAAAACGAAGACGAAAACGAAACCTGCAAGCGGCAGCGTGCACCAGCGGCTTGTACGGATTGCTGTACGGATTGCTGTAAGGATTGTTGTACGGATCTGCATGCTCACGTCGCCACTGTCAGTATAGCGGTCATGACTCTGGATGCTGACTCTGGGTGCGGAAAAGTGGCGCACCCGCCCAGCCATGCTCGAGGTCAGCTATAATCTTGCTACAAAGTAGCCGTCCGTGGCGAGCCAGCGAAAATGCCTCGGGATCCCGCCTTCCGGGGGCACCGTCGTGGGGAGTTGGCTAAACCAGAGTAATTTGGAGCGTGATGGAATCCCCGGCACATAGACTGTTGAGACTTTTGGTGGAACGCGCTCCAACCGGCGTGGAATTCCGCGACGAAGTTCGGGCCGCGCTTCGTTCGGAACCTGGGCCGGGACTTCGCCCGGAACTCGGCCCGCCGGACTTGCCCGGAGACGACGAATTCGACCTGTGGCGGGATGTCTTTGTCCAGCAGAAGCTGCCTTGGGGGCGATTTCTGCAATCGGCGCTGTTGCACACCGCCGCCGCCGCCCTCATCTGGACCCTTTCGCTCTCGTGGCTTCGACAGCAGAAAATTCTGGATCCCGCCGCGTTTGACAGGAGTTCACTGGTTACCTATACGCCGGAAGAATATTTGCCGCCGCTCGACACGGGTGCATCCCAACCACCGAAAGCGCTAAAGGGAGATCCTGTCTACGCGAAGCAGCCGATTCTTTCCGTTCCGCCCGAAGCGGACAACCGGTCCCAAACCATCGTCGTGCCGCCCGATCTCAAGCTCAGCCACGACGTTCCGTTGCCCAACATTGTTGCGACGGGAGCCATCGCTCCAACGGTTCCGTTGGATGCCACGCGATCCGCGTTAACCCATATAGTCGCACCGGAGACGCAGGTCATTGCGCCCGCGCCGGATGCGGAGTTTGCGGCGGGCCGCGTGGTTCAAGCAGCCATGAAGTCGGACGTGATTGCGCCGCCTCCGGAGTTGACGCAGTCGACAAAGGGGCGCGTGGGGCTCGTGAATGTTGCCCCGAGTGAAGTGGTCGGGCCAGCTCCCCAGCTCACGCTAGAGGAACAGCATTCGGTAGCGACGCGCGGCCGTGGACGCCTACCCGGCGGAAGCGTACAACCGGTGGGTCCTCCGCCGAGCGTGTCTGCGACGGGCAGTGTCGGAAGCGGACGCCTGATCGCGTTGGGGATTCATCCCGTGACGCCCACTGGACCGGTGCCCGTCCCCGCCGGCAATCGGCGAGGAACATTCGCCGCGACTCCACAGGGGAGCGGGCGCTTCAGGAACAGCAGATCTGGCGGCGGGCGGTAAAGGAGACGGCAGCTTCAAAACGCGCACCGGCGGCTCACTTCCGGCTGGCCTGCATGTGGGCGCGGCGGACTCGGGCGCGAACCTTGGTGCGAACTCGGGTGCAAACTCGGGTGCGGACGGCGCCCGCGAGACGGCTCGCCTCTCGTCATCGGGAGCGACCCAGGGAGCGCGGGTTGCGTCAGCAGTTCCCGACGATAGGATCACCGACCTGGACCGCAAGGTTTTTGCCGGCAAGCGCGTCTATGGGAGAACGCTGAACATGCCGAATCTGAATTCCTCGACGGGCAGTGTCGGAAGCGGACGCCTGATCGCGTTGGGGATTCATCCCGTGACGCCCACTGGACCGGTGCCCGTCCCCGCCGGCAATCGGCGAGGAACATTCGCCGCGACTCCACAGGGG
>JBEKXC010000394.1:0-2906 GCA_049512435.1 Terriglobales bacterium
TGCTCGATCGTGTCTTTCGGCGTTTCGTGTTCCGGCAGTTGCCGCAGGGGAACCGCCTCGCCAGCCGGAGCGGAAGATGGGAAAACCGGAGACATCCCGCGCCACCGAGCTACTTCCTCTTCGCACGCCAGCGAAGACGCGTCGTGCATCTCAAGCATTTCCGGATATTCGACCTGGCGCGGCGAAAGCGCAATCGTCTCCAGGCCAAGCGCCGGAACTGCTTTCGGGGCGGGGAGCGAAGTCTTCGATGTGCGCCCGGATGTGCGCCCGATCGGGACGAGACACAATGAAACCTCACGCCGCGTATCCAGATCGAGCAGGTGGTTGACCTCGGCATCGACGAACCCGAGCACGATCTCCGCAGGCAGCCCCGAAGCCGTAGAAACGGCCAACAGATTCGCCAAAAGCGTGCCCGCGTCCCAACCAAAATGGCGGTAGGTGCGTGCCTGGTACTTCCAGGCGTTCCGCCAGTAGGTTCCGGTGCAGATGATGGTCGCGGGCGCGTGAGCCACCGCGGGCTCCATGGCCGTCGCTTGAGACAAGTTTCCACGAAAATTACCTTTTCGCAGAAGCTGCAGCGATACATCCGCGGGATTGAAGTGATACACAGCGGCATCGAGGCCCTTGAGATCGCCGGTTACGACGTAGAGCTCGATCTCGTAGAGAGCTCCGGTGCAGGCTGCGGCGCGAAAGTAGATTTCTCCGCCTGGATGTACGCGCTGTTTGGTAATTCCCGCCGAGAAATAAAGGATGCGCGCCAGATCGTGAAGGTCAGGCAGCGATTCGGCCGGCGACGAGGGCGCTGACTCTGAGATCGCAGAGAGCGCGGCTACACCGGTTTGCGGCACGTTCCTCGGCAGAGGCAGCGGCTCTATCTGGGGATAGATTTTGAAAGGCAACGGCCGATTCGCCCAGTCGAGAAAGTGAGGATGGTTACGAATACTCCACGGGGAGTGTTTCGTGCCATCGTGATATTTCCAAGCCGCATGGATGTCGCGGTTGTTCATGGTGACTGATGCGTTTGCGGCACCAGACGGATATATTCTCCTTCAGAGGAGGGCTTTGGGGAACGCCGACTGCGGTCAAGTCTGGCCGCGCGAGTGAACGACGCGGTCGGCGATCGCGTCCCACATTCGCAGTCGCGCTTCGAGAGCGTTTTTCGCCGCGTTTGTTGCCTCCGCCCAACGATTATCGTCCTCCCCGCAAAGGTCTTCGAGCATCCTAAGCGCCATCGGACCATGACTCTCGCCGTCTACTGCGATGTGGCGTTCGAGATAGTATTCGAACACTGCGAGTCCTTCGAATCCATAGCGCAGATCATGAACGATCTGCTGGAACATAGAGGGAATCAAGTCTTCTCGACCGAATGTAAACGCGGCCGCGGTGACGTGCGGTTGGTCGAGTCGAATGGTGTCGAACGTGCTCCCAACAAACACCTGCGCCTCTTCCGGGACGTCTGAAACCGACAAGGCTTCCGCCAGCGCCACTCCCTGCTGCAACTGTGCAATCAGTCGCTGGATAGGACCGGTGTCGGCGCCGGCCTCGCGCATGGCTTTCAAGTAAATATCGAAGTGGCTGAGATGACCGTCTTCATAGGTGTCGCTCTCTTCTCCCAACACTATTTCGTTGATCAGGCGGCAGGAGTTTGGATATGGGCTGGGTAACCAGGGAACCGACACAGAGGTCAGAGAGTGCTGCAAAGCTTTCAGCAGCGACATGAAGTCCCAAACCGCGAAGACGTGGACCTGCATAAACAATCGCAAATCCATCAGAGTCGTGATTTCCCGATAGAGAGCGTGCCCTTCGATCTGGCGTCGAATGGTGCCGGTAGAATCGCGCAGCTGATTCAGACGACTCGCGGTGGTGAGCATGAGATGGGATGGCGTGGGCAGCTAGCTGGGTTATTCTGTGCACGCCCGATTTTGCAGACCGTGATTCTCTCGACCCGCAGCTGTGATTTTATCAGAGCTCGCCGCAATCGAGTTTGGAAACCGACGCACGAAGGTCGCCATCACCACTGTTCCCCGCAAGCATGTACGAAAGCATGTACGACGGGCGGTCTCTTGAGAGGTCTGAGAACTTGCTATTATTTGAGAGGAAGATCCGCGATACTTCCGTGTCTCGAAGTGGGCCCGTAGCTCAAGCGGATAGAGCATCGGATTTCTAATCCGAGGGTTGCAGGTTCGATTCCTGCCGGGCCTACCAACAGATCCCTTTTTGAAATTCCTATGCAATTTTGCACTCTCCTTTACTGAACCTGTGCTTTCTGTGAGGGCCCTGACTCCAGAGTCACGTTCTTCACGTTGTCATCGGGAATTCGGTCAATCAGCAAGGCGAACGGATCGATAGTGATGTGCATACGTTCGCGGTAGAGCGTATCACCGTATTTTTTCCCGCTTCCAGGCTTGGCGAATGCCCCGATGTCGATCCAGTCATCCACCGGCACTTCGGTTTCGTTGCCCTTGGCATCGGCCTTGAATTTGCGGGCTTCCACATTGATGGTGACGTCATAGTTTCCATCCGCGCGCTTCACCGCCGTGGCTGCCAGCGTGCGATTTGAGAACAGAGTGATATCTTCAAACAAGTCTTTGATCAAGTACTGCAGGTTGGGTGGAGTCTCTCGCCGCAAGGCATCCACCAAAGCGTAGGAGGTGGGATAGGGTGGAGGGGCATAAGCATACTGGAGAATCACGTTGCGCAAGGCTCGATTGACTGCATCCTCGCCGATCATCTCCTTCATGTAGTAGAGCACCACGCCCCCCTTTGCGTAGTGGATGTAACCCTGCTCGGACTCGACGGTAAGGAGCGGACGTTCCTGGAGCCGCTCCTGGCCGCGGGAACGCAGGTAGTTATCCATCTCAAGCATCAGAAATTTCCTCATCAGATCCCGGCCATACTCTTTCTCC
>JBEKXC010000395.1:0-2588 GCA_049512435.1 Terriglobales bacterium
AAGGTGACGACGGCTGAAAATGTAAGCTGAAACAAAAATCGACACCAACCCTGAATGATCTTCTGCTCCAATCGTCCAAGGAAGTAGCGCGCCAGGCCGTCGAAAGGGTTCATATCTCAATCGCCTTGCGAAATACGCAAGTCCACGAGCAGCCATTTCCAAAGCAGATGATGAAGCGCCAGCCGCAGCATGGATCTTTGAATAGCCGAATGGTCATTTTGGTTTCGGCGCCACAACCTGCTTAGCCACGACGAAGAATAACGGGCAATAGGCGCAGTGATATCTCACGAGGCCATCTTTTATCACTTTCACCAAATGAAGGTGCTGGCAGGGCGATTTCGCCGGCGCGGTCATTTCGCATCCGCCGTGGGATCAAGATTTTTAGATTAGAGGGCGTCATGTAGAAGGCTTTCGCCGCAAAAGCGCCAGCCACAAGCGCCGCCCAGACGTCATGCTGCAAACTGCTTCGCGTGAAGTTCGCTGTGCCGAAGGCGAGGCCTTGGAATTCTTTACCCAGTGTCGTGCCGGCCACGGTTGCGAAAACAATGATCGCCGCCTGGACCTGGTGCGGCAACGATGCCCAGAATGCTTTAACCTGTGCAATCAGATTTTTCATAAATAGTTTTATCCTTTCGACATTCCCACCACAGGAATCGGGAGCATTCTGCCGGTCAAATTTTTCGAGCACCCGCCGCATGTGTAGGTGAATGCCTTCGGGATAGGGCTCATTGCGCGGGCGCAGGAGTTGGAGACGGGACAATATATTCCTCGTAAATTTCTTGCACTTTGAGAGCTCGCATTGGATCTGTTGACCATGTGGCCGACACTTCACGGATGTACGTTCTGGCATCCGTTGCATTCAATGCAGCTTTGTAATGGGGATAAACGCTTGAAAGTCGTTCCAGTGTCGCTAGCCGATCACAGAAACACGCGCGCCAATCTGGATATTTGACCCAGTTTGCTTCGACCGGTTTCCATTCGCCGCCGAGAAATTCCTGCGTCGGAAGATTCATCGTTCCGTAGATCGGATTCGGATGAAGATGGCTTTTCATTCCGAACAAGTTGCAGGCTTCGCGAGCAAGTTGGCTATGGCCCCAAGTGGATTCCAGGGCTGCTTCGCATGCAGCCATGCGTGGGAAGGGATGGTTAGCTTTCACAGCTTCGGCTGTGGCTTGATCTAGGAATTGTCGCTGAGATGAGTTCATAATGGCCTCGTGATCGAGGTGACCGCAGTCTGCTGTTATCGGTGCAGGAAAGAGCTAAAAGCGGGTGACGGGATCATTCGTTTCCAAAAACTCACAATGTGGCAGGGAATGGTACGGAACGTCTGGTATCATCGGAGATGCGTTCCGCCCGCACTGTTCCATCGGCCTTGGCCGGCCGGCACCGCCTTCGTGCTTGAGGTCCCTTCGAAAGAAGCACGCTCGGCCGAGGGCGGATCGCCAAGCCTTCGCCTGATCCCACTAAACTGAGTTACTCCACTCCTGTCATAACTCCCGTTATCCCGTATGGCGAATACTCGCCGAAGTTGCTTGCACTGGTCGGTCCCTGAAATTCATAGACCGAAGGATCGGTTTGCCTTGCCGTGATGTCCACACCCAGCGCTGGCCCATCCTTCACGTCTTTTCCCGTAGCTTCCATGGTCACGGAAATTTGGGTGATCTCGAATGTCTTGGCTGAAATTCCCCAACGGGCGTGAGTAAAGGCGAAGGTATCTCCCGCCTCAAGTTGGAGTGCGGTAACTTTACAAGGGAGAGTGAGTGTCTGCTGAAAGCGGGTGCGCATCATGGCGATTTTCGCCAGGCGCTGTGCAGTCCACATTGATGTTGTGAAATCCAGTTGCAGATCCAGCCAAACGATTTGCCCGCCGTCTTCCGTGTTCAAATAATTTGGTTTCCCCGCCATTCCGTTCGCCTGGTAAGCGGGAAAGCTCTGAGACTGCCAGATGCCGGGAAGATTCGTCATCGAGACGACCGCCGCGGGATTAGCCGGAATAAAGGCAGGGACGAATTTCCCCTTAACCGAATTGCAGACATCGCGCCGCGAGAGCCGGAAATCGCCCTTGATCGGCCCGCGCATGTCGCCATCGCCTAATGACACCGTGGGAGTCTGGTAGCTTCCCGCGAATACATGCCACAAATCTCCGGGCGGGATTACCCAGCCTGCCATCGATCCGCACATGCTGGTTAAGACGTTCCCGCGCGTCGAGGAATGGTCGAACATCCCATTGGCGGAATATTGGTTCTCGTAGACTGCGGTGTTATCTGAGTTCCAGATGATTAGGGCCTGTTCTTCGCAGACATTGGCCGCGGCGCTTACCGAACTCAGATCGATCGTGGCCAGCGCCGCGCCCATTCCCGCATCTGTATCCTGCAGGTAATCGTTGACGACCAGCGCCGGATTTGAGGGATTGATTGCGTGCCAGCTTCGGCCTAAACACACCCACTCTGTTGCGCCGTCAAGTACCATGCCGCCAAGCGTTGTGCTGAATGCAGGCTCGGTGCTGCCCGAAGGGCCGGTTGAACTGTAGTTCATCTGCAAATATCCAAGCGGGGCCTCGATAATATAGTTCGCCGGATAGGGACCAG
>JBEKXC010000396.1:0-3783 GCA_049512435.1 Terriglobales bacterium
GACCAAAGATATAGCCACCAGGGCGAGGATCAGCCAATACAGCGCACTCGCCCTATGGTTAGAGCTGTCATTCCGAGCAGCGCGAGGAATCTTGCTCTGATCGTTGGCTGCCGAATCACCGTGAAGCAGAGCGAGATTCCTCGCTGCGCTCGGAATGACAGCGCGGGACAGCAGCACAAACGCCAGCAAAACCGAGAACACCAGCATTTGCTGCCCGCCAAAGTTCATCCAATGGCCCATGAATCCGTGCGTGCGGGTCAGCGTCATGTAGAAGTAAACGCGGTTATGGTGATATCGCAGAACTCGATCATACTGGGTAATGAACTGTGCTATTCCTACCAAACCGGCCACCGCGGCCACGAAGAATATGCCTCGCAAAAGACCACTGAGATGCCTTCTGCTGACCACCAGATTCACACCTAGCAACAGGATCAGAAAAAGGACCAGCTTGCGCAGAGCGAATCCGCCCGCCTCCGGATGCTCGGCCCAGATAACCGAATTGATCGTGGCCAGGCAGAAGAGTAGTAAGGGAAGCTTGACAGGCGGGAAATTGATGGCCAGTGGCGCGGGCGTCTCGCCCGCGGTGGCGCGGGCATCTTGCCCGCGCTCGGGAGCGGGACGCTCCCGCCACAGCGGGAGAGACACCCTTGCTCCGCGAAGCAAGTGGGCGAAAAAGGCGACGGTAGCGACGGCAAGAAAAGCCTGCGACGCAGCCACAGAAATCAGCAGCGTCAGAGCATGCAAGCTGAAAAACAACGATGCCCAGCGCGCTGCCGCGTCGCGGGGGAGTTCCCTCCACCAGGATTCGATAAGGCCGTGTAAATTCGCCACGAGAAATCAGATACTAGTGTAGTGTCTCACAATTAGCTTTACAATACGACTGGGCAGTGCTATTGTACGCATCATGTGGAACCCAGCCGCCGCTCTTGATTTGCCGTCGGAACAAAGACAACTTTTGCAAGCCTGGATCAATGCGAGAAACACGCCGCAGAAGGTGGTTTTTCGAGCTCGGGTGATCGTGATGGCGAGTGAAGGTCATGCCAATCGAGACATCGCCCGCACGTTGGGAACGAGTCGGCCCACTGTGCTGCTCTGGCGTCAGCGCTTCGCCACGCAAGGCCCGCAAGCCTTGCTGGAGGACGCACCCGGGCGTGGACGCAAGGTCCAGATTTCGGTCGAGAGGGTACAAGCGATTGTCGCGGCCACCTTGCATTCCCTGCCGCCTGCGGCCACGCATTGGAGCGTGCGCAGCATGGCGACAGCCCAAGGCGTTAGCCCTGCCACCGTGCAACGCATTTGGGATGCTCACGGCCTGCAGCCGCATCGGGTCAAAACTTTCAAGCTGTCGCGCGACCAGCGGTTCGTCGAAAAACTGACCGACGTGGTCGGACTCTATCTCAACCCTCCCGATAAAGCTCTGGTGCTGTGCGTGGATGAAAAGAGCCAGATTCAAGCCCTGGATCGCACTCAGCCGGGCCTGCCGATGAAAAGGGGCCGCTGCGGAACCCTGACGCACGATTACAAACGAAACGGCACCACCACGCTTTTTGCCGCCCTCAATGTCCTGGAGGGGACCGTCATCGGTCACTGCATGCCTCGCCACCGACATCAAGAGTTCCTGAAGTTCCTTCGGCACCTTCAACGGGAGACTCCACCCCAGCTCGATTTGCACATGGTTCTTGATAACTACGGTACCCACAAACACCCGGTGATACAGAGTTGGTTGACGAAACACCCGAGGTTTCATCTGCACTTCACACCCACTGGCTCCTCCTGGTTGAACTTAGTGGAGCGTTGGTTTCGAGAGCTTACCGAAAAGAGAATTCGGCGCGGCACCTTCTGCAGCGTCCAAGAGTTGGTCGCTGCCATCCGGGAATACCTGGAACACAACAACCAAGAACCCAGACCGTTCGTTTGGAAGGCAAGCGCGAAACACATACTGGAAAAAGTGGCTCGTTGTAAAGCTATCTACGAGACACTACACTAGAGAAAGCAGTCACCCTCCGCCGCCCGCGGCGGCCGGAACGCGTGAAATGTCATTCCGAGTGGTCATGGGTCTTCGACGAACAAAAATCACATGCGCCGTCACCCCCGCGAAAGCGGGGGTCCATGTTGGTCCGTATCACGACGGATTCCCGCTTTCGCGGGAATGACGTGGTTTTCGAGAGCGCGAAGCGAGGAATCTCGCCCTGATCTTCGTTGGGCCATCCGACAGACGCAGAGCAGGATTCCTCGCTGCGCTCGGAATGACAAGCTATTTAAAATAGAAAGCAGAGGTTGGGACCTCGCGAAAAGGCAACCGGAGGCAGCAGGCAGAAGCCCGCGACCACGATAGCAACCGCGAGCAACCGTGGCACTCCGCGGCAAAACAGCGCCATCCTCACCTCTGCCGCAGGGGCACGCCCTGTGCGTCCGGGATCTTATTCATCGCAATCAGAATAACGTCAACCAGCCACCAGACACCGCAGCCGCCCAGGGTCACAAGTTTGAGGATTCCGAGACCAATGTAGCCCAGGTAAAAGCGGTCCACACCCAGTGTCCCAAGCAGGGCTGAAAGGATAAGCGCGACTGTCCAGTCCTTTCCGCTCCCTGCCCCCAGCCGCACGCCGCACTTTACGCAAATCTCCGCGCCCGGCACCGTCTCTTGCCCACAGGATTGGCAATAGCGGCCTCCTTGGAGCGGCCGCTGGCCGCAGTTAATGCAAAACTCGGCGTTGTCCGCCAACTGCCTTGCACAATTTCGACAATACATAACGAGGCCTCACACGAGGGATGCACCTTCGTAAGCGCGCCCATTATAGCTGGAAAATAGAAACTGGAAAATGGAAACTGGAAGTTAGAAATTGGAAAATGGAAACTGGAAAATAGAAAGTGGAAGCGAAGGCACGTCCTTTCGGCCCTTGGTATCGCCGGGAAACGAAAGGAAAGCGCAAAATCAGAATCGGAAACTGGAAAATCTGGAACCGGCAAATGCGCACCAGAACTTCGTCGGTTCCAGTTTCTATTTTCCAGTTTCTATTTTCCAGTTTCCAATTTCCAGTTTCCGTTCTTTCCTAGTTGGGCGTTCCGGCAGCCACCGGGGTCAAGGCCACTTCACGGGTCGGCTTGCCCACCTCAACGGGCGCCGGATCTTTCTCGAGCGCCAGGTCAATCACATCGTGAATGGACTTGACGTAGTGGAGCACCAAGCCGTCCAGGAGTTCATCGGTGAGGTCTTCGTGGACGTTCGGCTCGTTGTCGGCCGGCAGGATGATCTCAATCACCCCGGCGCGCTTGGCGGCAAGGACCTTCTCCTTGATTCCTCCCACGGGCAGGACCTGTCCGCTTAGAGTAATTTCGCCCGTCATGGCCACGCGCGGTTTTGCGGGCCGGGAAGTCAAAGCCGAAACCAGTGCGGTCACCATTGTGATCCCCGCCGAGGGGCCGTCCTTCGGTATGGCGCCCGAAGGAACGTGGAAGTGGATATCCTTCGACTGGAAGAAATCCGGGTCGATGTCGTATTCCATGGAGTGCGAACGCACCCAGGCAAGCGCGGCTTGCATGGATTCCTGCATGACCTGCCCGACATGGCCGGTCATCGTGAACCCCTTGCCTCCCTTCATGGCGTTGGCTTCAACATACAGCACATCGCCACCCGTCGGGGTCCATGCCAGACCCACCATCACGCCCGGTTGACGGGTGCGCTCCACCACTTCAGTCTCCAGGCGGAAGCGAGGGATGCCCAGGAAATCCCGGAGATTGTCGGGCGTCACCAGCAGTTTGTCCGGGTGGCCCTCAGCGACC
>JBEKXC010000397.1:0-2940 GCA_049512435.1 Terriglobales bacterium
TAGGTCGAACGGAAAAGCATTAGGATGGCACGGCATCAACTTTCTCGGGTAGTAGTACCCGGTTGATTCCCACAGGGAAGTCGATGCCTCCCAACATGTGTTAGAGGCTATTATGCCTAGCTACTTTCCGTCGCAAAAGTGAGGGGTAAGAGGCGCGTAAACAGCGGGGCATGAGCCGAGGGCTGGAGCTGGAACGTTCAGTTTGTGCAGTGGTATTCAGGAAAGTAATAAAACATTTTGAAGACATATTGTTTTAGACAGGAACGGTGATTAGGATGACGGCCATGATCAAACTACGTCATCAACAACCGTCGCTGTGGCATCGAGGTCTAGCCGAGGATATCGAGGGGTTGTGGGAACCGTGGATGCTCCTGGTGGACGAGCTGCTGGAAGACGAGCAGCTTGTGGATACGGTGTACGAAGCGCAAGGGGAACGCCATCCCCAGAGCCGCATTCGCGGCCGGATGCAAACGCCCGCGGAAGTATTGTTGCGCCTGCTGTTGTTGAAGCACATCCGGAACTGGAGCTATGACGTGCTGGAGCGAGAGGTGCGGGCCAATCTGGTGTATCGCGCCTTTACCCGGATGGGGGATGAAAAGGTGCCGGACGCCAAGACGCTGGCACGGTTGGGACAGTTGATCGGGCCGAAAGTGATCGAGGAGTTGCACCGTCGGGTGGTGGAACTGGCGCAGGAACAAGGCGTGACGAAGGGGAGGAAACTAGGGGTAGATACGACGGTGGTGGAAAGCAATATCCATTATCCGACCGACCGTACATTGTTGGGGGACGGGACACGGGTACTGACCCGCACCATGAAGAAGATCGAGTCCAAGTCGGGAGGTCTGAAAGGCAAGGTGCGGGACCGTATGCGCAGCATACGCAAACGGGTTCTGGCCATTGCCTTATCGACGCGGCTGTTGGGGGAGCCTGGAGAGGAGCGAAGGAAGCGGGAGTATAGGAAGCTACTCAGCTTGACGCGAAAAGTGATGAATCAGGCGCAAAGAGTACTGGCCGAAGTGAAGCAGGGTCGTCGTCGCAGGGCGGTGGAAGGTCTGGCCCAATCGCTGGAAACCATGGTGGGGCGGGTTCGGCAAGTGATGAAGCAGGCGCGAATTCGGATTTTCGGAGGAGACACGAAGTCGCTGGGAAAGATCGTGAGCGGGTTCGAGCCGCAGACGGAAATCATTCGTAAAGGGAAAGCGAGTAAGCCCACCGAGTTTGGCAAGCTGGTCAAAATCCAGGAAGCGGAAAACCAAATCGTGACTCACTTTGAGGTGTTTGCCGAGCGCCCTACGGACTCGAGTCTATTGCTACCCTCGATCCAGGTTCAGCAAGAGAGGTTGGGACGAATCCCGCGGGTGGTGGCCGCCGATGCAGGATTTTATTCGTGCGAAGGCGAGAGAGTGGGGCGCGCACTCGGGGTGCAGTGGATGTCGGTGCCTAACAAGAAAACCAAGAGTGCCGAGCGAAAAATTCTTCAGCGTCAGCCTTGGTTTCGTAGGGGGCAAAAATGGAGAACCGGTTGTGAAGGTCGTATCAGCACGCTCAAACGAAGACACGGATTGCGTCGTAGCCTCTACCCGGGCCTCGACGGTATGCGGCGCTGGGTGGGACTGGGAGTGATTGCCGACAACATCATCCAGATGGGATTTTATCTTGCGCGGCAGAGCACCTAAGCCGGGTCTGCCCCTCCTTCTCGCTGACGAGAATGGACACGGCCAAAATCACCATGAAAGCCTACGCCCCTTGCGTGCGATGTCAGCGGGCCTAGGTCCAAAATCGCATTTTTGCGACGGAAAGTAACTAGTGGGCGATTATTGCATGGTGACGGCAAAATTGCTACATGTTCCCATTTGGTTAACAGTTGGGGAGCGCCACGCCGGGATCTACTCAGTACTGCCAAGCCACACCTGGATAGAGGCTGGGGACACGATAAGCACGATAGGCGTTTAGAGCAACTGCGGCAGCGTTTATATCAAACTCAACGTTTCCGTTGTTGAGCTGATTGATGCTGCCTCCCCAGAGGGAGTAGCCGACCGCACCCGGCGAAGTATCCCAAATGAGATCGGCAACCGCGGCGCTTTCATCGATCTGAAAGATGGTGGCACGCGAGTAGCAGGGAGTGTTCAAAGGCACGGACGGGCAAATGTCACCACTGCTGTCCAAGACGCGACTATCTCCATTGTCCCAGACCGCAAGCGTTGTTTCCGCCCCACTTTGGCTTATGATCGACGGAAAATGTTGAAAAGAGAACCAGACGCTTGGATCATCGGTTGGAACACCCCCTTGAGTTAAAGCGAAATTGCCTTGATAACCGAGACGCCAAATCACGTCGCCCGCGCCGGCCCCATTGTTGTAGTCGATCTTCAGAACCCACGACTGGTGGCGCATCGAAATGAGCAGGTTGCCATCGGCCGGAGAATAGAGCAGAGCGTTGCTGTGGGTCCAGTCAGGCAAGCCGTTCAGATGACGGTTTACGTCGAGATAGTCGAAGCTGTTCCATGCCCAAACCGGATTCCAGTTCTGGTCTAAGTCAACTATGCCATCCCCAATTACTGGCAATGAGCCGGGATACCCGGGGAGGTTGGTGAAGTTCTTCGCGAAGTTGGTGAGAACCACCAGATGTCCGTTGGCAAGCGGAGCGAAATCGTGGGTATAGCTCTGCGGGATGAAATCGAATCCTGCGGCTTGCATTTTCGCGCCCAAGGCGTTGATATCCATTTGACGGATAGTATTTCCGGCCAAGTCGACTTCACGTATCAGAGAAACCACCGGCGCGGTAATGCTTGTAGTAATGCTCAAGATGATGTGCCCATTAGGGAGCAACTTAAATGTGTATGGGAAATTTGCCTGTCCTACATCGTAATACCAAATGGGATTGGCATCCCGATCAGTGAAGAAGGCAGGCGTGCCAGCCGTAGTTATATCTATCATCTCGAT
>JBEKXC010000398.1:0-2628 GCA_049512435.1 Terriglobales bacterium
TTTCTTGGCTACTAGACTTGCAGATGTGATATAGAAGACTTGTTCAATATACGCTTAAAGTAAATGTGACCTCGACAGGTTGGATGGCTTTCCGATTCATGACGGCTTAAGCCATCTCAAGCCATGATTTGCTGAACTATTAGCCATCTAGGCAGCCATACGCCTAGCTGGCTTCCGGGGGATCTACCGGAGCAGCCTCGTCCTTCTCGAGTCCCAATGTCCTCGCGCGCTCGTACCGCTTACGAGCATGGGCTAGCATGTCGCCGAGCCCCGAAAGAGGAGCCGAGTCCTCCTTTCGATCGAGATCTTCCTCTGCTTCGGTTTCAGCCAACAGCGTCTCCAACTTCGTCAGTCGGCGCTCTAGATCCGTTGTCTCGATGGCTCGCAGTTGCAGGTTCAGAAGCGGTGCAAGACCGGCCGCGACCCTGGGATGAAGCTTGCCCGCATATACGTCCACGATCAGCTGCGCCACCGCGTCTCGCACCGCAGTCGCGGTTTCCAGTCTGGGCAGTTGATTGGCACTCTCCTCGGCAGCGGAGTGTTTGCTTTTTCCTCCGATTCGGCCCAACTCAGAGGCCTTGTTGGGATTGGCATGAAAGAAGCACAGGCCGCCCGCGGTGGCTGCGGCTCGACAGGGTTTGCCGCTCTTGGTGCGGGCCTTGCAGCACGGATTAGAGTTCTTCGGAGTCATGCTTAAGCTTAAGGCCAGCCTGACGGAGTCGAGAAAGACGATCCCCAGGAAGTTGACGCGCCCTATATATCTTCAACAGCTCATCTAGCTTGGCCCTCTCCTCCCCAGGATTCACGACGTCGAGTATTTCGCCCAGCCGACGGAATGAATGAACTGGACACTTGAGATTCATCTCCGCCTCAAATGCCTCTGGTTCTTCCGGATCGGCGGGGGTCATCTCGCGGCAGTTACAGCGAAGGTTGCGCAGCTGATCCCTGAGACAATCCATGACAGCGAGGCGGCCCCGCGGGCATGTTCCCACATCATTAGATGCCACCTTGAAGCAGATGTTAACGTTACCTCAGTAAGACAGCGGACTACATATCGCCTTACATTGTGTGCAACCTTGGCGTCCTGGAAGCGAGGGCGGATCTCAGCCGACACCTACGATGGTTCGATAGCGGTGCTACCATCATGCCTGTGAAGAAACAACCTGCTGGCTTCAGAAGACGCAAGCTGTCGACTGTGGTGAGGAAAGCGATCACCTCGTACTATACCGATCAAGAACAGATGGAGATAGAGAAGGCAGCAAAGCAGCAGAAGATCAGCAAGAGCAGCTTCGTGGCGTCCGCAGCTCTAAAGGAAGCTCGCCGGATAACTCGCTGATTCCCCCTCCCACGGCAAGAAAAACCCCTTAAATTAAGTGCGGCTCCCCACACAAATTATGATATCTTTCTTTGCGTTTGTACTGTATAATTATACATTACAATTATAATGTAAATCGAGGCAAACTCGCAACAAAACCACTGGGGAGGCACTGATGATCGCTACAACAAGAGAATTGATCCGACAGAACAAACGATATGCAAAACTACGTTGGGGAAGCCTCCTTGGGCGAATCGCCCTCAGGGCGTTAGGAAACTTTACTGAACAGTTTCAGTTTTCCGTTGCAAACGGCGACCTCCTTTTCTTGAACAGCGGCTGGTACGTTACCCACTCGGGGCTCACGAGCCTGGCGCGTCGGAATCGGTGCGCCGGCATTAAGGTTCAACCGGTTCAGCCCTTCTGCGATCCGTCGGCACAACGCTGGGCGTTTGAGGCCACTGTCTATAAATCCAGAGCGTGCAAAGGCTTTGTCGGTTACGGAGATGCCGATCCTTCCAATGTCTCGTTCCTTGTCCACGGCGCTGAAATGCGCGTCGCCGAGACTCGTGCAGTGAATCGAGCCCTCCGCAAGGCCTACGGAATCGGCATCTGCTCCGTCGAAGAGCTCGGTTCGCTATCCGAGACAACGCAATCCTCCCGAGAACCGAAGAAGCTCCCGCCGCAACCTGCCAACGGGAATTACGGTGGCCCGAGGGTTCGCGACCGCCTTTGCCAGATTATTCGGGAGCATCAACTCGATCCCAACTTGGTCAAGGCCTACGCAACGGATTTCTGCGGCGTGAAGGTGCTTCGCGAAGCGACCCGCGAACAGGTGGAGAACTTCGTCGTGCACCTGGCCGACTGGGCCGAAAAGGACCGAAATGCCCTGCTCTGCCAGCTCAACAGCTTTCTCGGCCAGAAGGAAGGTGCAGCATGAAACGGCAGATCACTGGCTTACATGCCGCCGATCGCTCTGCCGCCGACCAGATCTCAGACGGAGTCTGCCTGGCTCGGGTGCAACGAGTCAAGTTTCAGCGACAGGCCCAGAGGCCCTACTACATGCTCACTCTGACCATTCTTGAGCCCACCCGGTTTGCCAGACACGTCCTTTCGAGCCGGCTCTATAGCAGCCCGAAAGCCTTGTGGAAACTGAACTGGTTCCTGCGCGACTTTGGCTACGACACCGAACTTCTCGGTCGCGATGAAGTGGATGAAACTCAGCTCGTAGGTCTGAAGGGCGTGGTCAAGATCAGCCACATCGTTCTAAACGGTTCTTCCCTGGTCCGCCTTGACGGCTTTGCTCCCGCCGGCCG
>JBEKXC010000399.1:0-2639 GCA_049512435.1 Terriglobales bacterium
GCGAGTAGGCCAATTGCGGATCAAAGCAGGCTTGGTCAATCTGCCACAGCGTGTCAAAATCGGCTTTCTTGAACTGTCGGATGCGGAACGGCACGCCGTCATTGTAGCGGAGAGCTTCCCCCAAACAGTCGGTACGAACTCTCCAGCGCATCGCACCCATGTGCCCAGCGGTGAATTCTGGTAATTTCTTGTCATGAAAAAACCGGTCCTGCTGGTGATTGACATGTTGGTTGACTTTCTTAACGACTGGGAACCGGATCGAAAAAAAAGGCTGGTTAGCTCCATCAACGAACTGGTGGGCATTATGCGGAGCTTCCCCCATCCCGTGATCTGGGTGCGACAGGAGTTCGAACCCGATCTGCGGGACGCATTCCCGGAGATGAGAGCCAAAGGAACTCACATCACGATCAAAGGAACACCGGGGTGCGAAATTCTTTCGGAGCTAGCGGTCGCCCCCTCAGACGTTGTCATAGTTAAGAAACGGTACAGCGCGTTTTACGGAACCAATCTTGATGAGACAATTGCCCGACTCGGACCGGATGCAATCATCCTGGCTGGGATCAATACCCACGCTTGCATTCGCACGACAGCCATCGACGCGTACCAGCGAGATTGGCCGGTAATTCTGGCCGCAGATTGCGTGGATTCATACGACCAGGAACATCACGAAATCTCGCTGCGGTACATGGAGGACAAGATTGCTGCGCTCATGAGCAGCGAAGAAATCCGGTCAGGGCTCCGGCAGCAGCAATGAACGGTGAAACCCACTCATTCGCACAGAACGCGAATGAGTGGGGCACACGCTTTTTTCAGGTTTCCGCCCCTTGCGCAATTGCATCCATTAGAAGTACGATTTCTCCCAAGAGGCACCGTGGGGCATTTTATTATCATCGATGTAGCCGTGGCGCTAGCTCTATTCTGCCTCTGGTACGCGTGGTTTGTCCGTTACAACCGGCGGCGCGCCGGCAACGTGCTCGTGTGGGTGCAAGCGGCATGCCTCGGAAAAGGCCGCGTGGTCGATCTGCGCTGGCAGGCCAGCAGTTCCCGTCTGAAGGCTACCCTGAATCTTTCTTCGCGCTGGTTTGAGGACGCCCGTCTCACCATCCGCCTGTTGCCGCGGGCGCTTCCGGTGCAGTGGGCCTTGAGTCGCTGGCGCCGGCAGCAGGAAACACTCACCTTCGAAGCCAACATGGGATTCCCCCCGGGCTTCCATCTCGACATCATCCGTCATCGCTGGTCGGGGCACTCGGGAACGAAAAGCTCGATGGCGAAGGGATTAAGCCGCGCTCGGGCGTGGACCATCAGCCGACCCGGCCCGGTCATTCTGACCACCAAAGAAGATTGGCCTGTCGAGCTCAGCCCGGTGGTCAATGCGCTGGCTTCATGGCGTGACAAGGACTTCGTCGGCGTCCGCTTCAACTCCACCGCGCCGCACTTCACCGCCACGGTGGCGCTAGAAAACCTCTCCGACCAAAAAGCCACCGCCGCCTTGCTCGGCCTTTTCCGGGAACTCGCCGCTAGTTCCTCTGCCAAGCAGCACTAAGGAGACTCTGAATAAGTGCTCCTTTTCCACAACGAGTAAAGATAAATTAGCGCCAGATGAAATCTCCAAGCCAACAGAGGACACTGGCGATGATGACGGGATTCGAGCGGTATACGAAGAGCCGCACTATCCGAAGCCAGGAAACGGGCGCCGGCCGAAAGAACTGGAAAAGATGCTACGGATTTATTTTCTGCAGCAGTGGTTCAATCTGGCGGACCCGGCGGTGGAAGAGGCCTTGTACGACTCGGCGACGCTGCGGCAGTTTGCGGGCATAGATTTGGGAGGGGAACCGGTACCGGATGAGACCACGGTGTGCAATTTCCGGCACCTGTTGGAAGAGCACAACCTGGGGGAAGAGATCCTGGGGACAGTGAACCTACATTTGCAAGCCAAGGGAGTGCGGATTACGACCGGCACGATCGTGGACGCGACGATTATTCACGCGCCCTCCTCGACCAAGAACCGCGAGCAAAAGCGCGACCCGGAGATGCATCAGACCAGAAAAGGAAATCAGTGGTATTTCGGGATGAAGGCGCACGTGGGGGTGGACAGCAAGACGAAACTGATTCACACGGCGGTGGCGACGGCGGCGAACGTTTCCGATGTGGAGATCTTGCTCGATCTCCTGCACGGAGAAGAGACGCGGGTGTGGGGCGATGGGGCCTATCAGGGACAAACGGAAGTGATCCGGCAGGGCGCGCCGCGGGCGCAAGACTGCACCCAACGACGCTGTCGCTACAAAGGTCAGATTGTGGACAAAGTGGCATGGATGAAGAACCGGACAAAGTCAAAGGTGCGGTCCAAGGTCGAGCACGTCTTTCAGGTGATGAAGCTGAAGTTTGGATTCGTGAAAGTGCGGTACCGCGGGCTGAAGAAAAACGCGCATCGTTTGTTTGTCACCTGCGCTCTGGTCAATCTATTTCTAAGTCGCAAGAAACTGCTGCTGGCGGCGTAACCGCTGTCCTTCTTGGCATGGCAAAGGCGACCAGAAGGGCGCTAGAAACAACGTTCTAGAGTTCGACGGTCGCACGGGAAATAATACTTTCCTGAGTTTTGAGGTCACTCGACGTTAGAAGCGTGCTTATTCAGAGTCTCC
>JBEKXC010000400.1:0-2743 GCA_049512435.1 Terriglobales bacterium
CCTCGGCTCCACATCAAGATCAGGCTACGTTGTACTTTTTCAATACCAGCGGGTGGAAGGTATTCCCCGAGAAGCTGACGTTGCTGGACAATGATAAGAGGATAGCCGCGCTGAACCGCGAACACTACTTCGTGCTGCCTATAGCTCCGGGCCATCATGTCTTGCGCCCAAAGGACGAAAGACCGACGCGAGGATCCCCGAAACACGAAGTAGATCTCGATGCCAAGCCCGGCTTTACTTACTATGTGGCCGGAGGCTTCTCTCCGGATGGGTATTCTTTCAGATGGACCTTCGCGGAAATTTCCAAATATGAGGCTGATAAACTTCTCGCTGAAATGAAACCTCAAGCGCAGAAGTGATGGTTTGCGCCGACGCAAATCAACGTCGTGCTGGTCTGAAGAGCTCAAGCGCCTCGCGTCACTCGGGCACAATTCCGACAGCCGCACTAGTCCGCTTCGAAGCATTCACTTCGCGGTCGAGATCGGGCGTGATCTGTTGAGCGAACTGCTTCAAGTTTTTCGCCGAGCGATTACACGTTTTGACCGCTGGTCATTGAGTGAAAACGCGATTTTGCAACAATAACTTGAGATTGTGACAAGCCTGTCTCGGGCAAACGACACTTTTCTTAAATGCAGGTGAAACCGCGTGCGATTTCACTTGCACACCTCGGGCATAGCGCCGTTACGGGCTTTAAGGTTAGTTTTTAGGGCCTGGTAGCAGACCTGATTGTCGTTAGCAGCTCTGCTTATCCGTAGGCGTCTGAGCAACGCACCTGTTCGATAACGTGAGTCTGTGTTTAAGTTGGATGGATGAACGGAGAACAGCAGGTACCGGCACGGAGCCGACGGACACGAGCTGAGGTTCGGCGGTTACGGTTAGTGGCAGAGTTTGTGAACAGCGGTATGCGGAGGAGCGAGTTTTGCCAGAGTCGCGATCTAAGCTTCAGCACGCTGGATCGCCATCTGAAGAAGCGGCGGTGGAAGAGGCAGACGAGGAGTGCTCCCGCAGACGGCAAGTTGGTGGCGGTGGAGTTGGCCATAGGGAAACCGCCGGCTGAACAGCAAGGGAGTTGCGGGCTGGCCGTGGTGTTGTCCGGCGGGCGCCGAATCGAAGTGCATCGCGATTTTGATGTGCACACATTCGAGCGGTTGGTCGGTGTGCTGGAGCGGGTCTAAGCCGTGTTTGGATTGGGCCCAGCCACACGGATCTATCTGGCGGCCGGAGCCACGGACATGCGTAAGGGCTTCGATGGCCTCTTCGGTCTAGTACGCGACCGACTATTGTGCGAGCCTCTGAGCGGCCACCTGTTCTTGTTCTGCAACGCACAGCGTAATCGTTTGAAAGTCCTTGTCTGGGACGGAACAGGTTTATGGGTATGCGCGAAGCCACGAAGAGCTGTCATTATTATTGGGTGGAATCGACCTGACAAAAACGAAAAGCAAGAGGTGGTACCGCAAAGTAAACGGCGAAAGAGTTGCTGCCGCATAAAACACTTGTAATCCACAAGCGGCTCCATTTATCTAAGAACTCATCGTGAGTAAGACGGCTCATCCATCCTCGGGGTCCAGGGCCGCAACTTCTTCGACGTCTTCCGAGCTTGAGCTGATCGAACAACTGAAGCAGCAACTTACCGGGCCGCTGTTTGCCGCGGTGAGCGATCAGTTCAGCAATTTTCAGAACACCGTCCTCTCGTATCAAAACAAGCTGCAGTATGCGGAACTGAAGATTCGTGTGCTGGAGGAACGACTGCGGCTAGTGCGCATCGCGAAGTATGGGCCAGGCAGCGAAAAACTCTCGGATGCACAACTGGAGTTGCTTGAACTGGAGCCGGGGGTCAGCACCGTGGAAGTCCAGGCGGAGAGTGAACGCGCGCCGGTCCAGCCCTCGACGAAAACGAGGCGCCAGCATCCGGGACGGCAGGAACTACCAGCGAATCTTCCGCGTGTAGAGCGGATCCTGAAGTGCACGGCGGAACAGTGCGTGTGCCAGGGCTGCGGGAAAGAGACGGTCGTAATCGGCCACGAGGAAAGTTCCCAACTGGATGTGGAGCCGGCGAAGTATTTTGTTCTGGTCAGCAAGCGCGAGAAGCGCGCCTGCAAGTTGTGCGAGGAACAGGGTGTGGTCTCGGCCCCGCTGCCTCCACGAATCATTGAGAAGTGCCTGGCCAGTGACCAGATCGTGATCGACACGGTGGTGAGCAAGTATTGTGATCATCAGCCGCTATATCGACAGAGCGCGATGCTGGAACGGGACAGCGGCGTGGAACTCAGCCGGGCGACGCTGGACGGTTGGGTTCTGAAAGTGGGCGAGTTGCTGATCCCCATGGCCTCGGCCATGAGGCAAGAGTTGCTCCGCGGCACCTATATTCAGGCTGATGAAACTCCGGTCGACGTGCAGATGCATGAAGGCCGCGGGAAGAATCATCAAGCCTATCTCTGGCAGTACAGCCGACCGGGAGCAACGGTGGTGTTCGACTTCCGTTTGGGAAGAGGACGGGATGGACCGAAACAGTTTCTGGGACAGTTCGAAGGTCTTCTCCAGACGGATGGGTATGCGGCCTACGATCAGATCGGAGGGCCGAGAATGGTTCACGCGGGCTGCTGGTCGCATGCGGAACGATATTTTTCCGAGGCCGTGCAGCTAAATCCCCAAGATCCGATGGCGACCGCGATTGTAGCGCGGATCGATGAGTTGTTTGCCATCGAAGCCGAAGCCCGTCGCCAAGCACTCAGCCTCGAGGCAC
>JBEKXC010000401.1:0-2535 GCA_049512435.1 Terriglobales bacterium
GAACCAAGAAGATAATTGGCGTTAACGGTACCAGTTCCGGTGTAGCCGAAGGAGCCGCCGGAGCCCATTAGAAGGGCATTCGTATTGGTTCCCGAGGCCATTGCCGGCCAGCTTGCCGACGCAGAGTTAATCGTTTGATTTGGCCAACTTCCGGTAATACTTATATTTGTTCCTGCGATCAGTCCAGGGCTTCCAGTTCCCGTCCCTCCATTGGCTACCGATACTGGCGTACTGAGATTTACCGTTACGTTGCCAGATGTGCCGCCTCCAGTTAATCCAGTTCCAGCCGTGACGCCAGTAAGCGTTCCGCCTCCGTAGGGTCCAACCGTCGCGCCGTTGATATAGCAATAGAGTCCGAGCGAGGTCGTCCAGCAGTCGCCATTTAGGGGACTTGTTGGCGCTGTTCCTGGTGAAATGTTGAGGCCAGCCTGAGCCGACGCCGACGGTTGGGTAAACAGTTTTCCGGCTGAGTTGATGTAGGCAGTGTTCGCAGCATTGATCTGGAAGGTGATCTGATTGCCACTGGGGACGCCGATGATTACCCCTGCCGGTGCGCCAACAGAGCCAGATGGGACGCCTTCAACAAGGTTGCCTAATGTGTCTTTGATATACCAAGTCGGCGTGCCCGCCGTAAGGGAATTGTAGCCATGGATAAAGAGTTGGCCGATATCGGCGCTACCAATCCCTTGTATCTCTGCGAGAGGTCCGTTGGTCAGGAAGAAGGCGTTCCCGGTGTTGCTAACATCGACGTAAGAGAACGACCCCATGTACGAGGACTGGTCACTGATGGGTCCGAGTAGGAGCTGGGCATTCCCCGAGCCGAGGTTCGCATTGAAGACTCCGGTACTCGGAACGTTTACGGTTAGTCCAGCGCTCCCACCATCGACAATCGGCGCATTGCCGCACGTGGCGCCGCTCCCGGTGAATTCCATCAAGTCGCCAGCCGTGCCAGTTCCGCAACTTCCGCCGCCGCCTCCATAGATAAACGGAGCCACAATAACGTTAGCTTTGACTCCCGTAGAAGTGGTTGAGTCGTAAAGGAATCCGAGGACATACACTCCAGCGCTCGGTGTGGCGGATTGAGCGTGACAATCTCCGCCCGTAATCACGGAGTTGACCACATAGGGCATGGCCGATCCCGATTCGTTCGCATCCATGAAGCACTGCGCGATTCCCGATGTCGCAAAGCCGGGATTGCCTGAAGTGTTCCAGCGTGTGCTGTGACGATAAAGACCGGAACAGTGGTCTCACTGGTTGTCGCCAGGATGGCATTGCCCGCAACATTGACCGTGGCCGTGTGATTCAGCTGCGTGCCTGTGGTTCCATCGTTGGTAGGTGCGGGCAGGGATGGAGCGCCATTGGTGACGGTCTGGGCGAAGGACAGGCTCGCGAATAGGAGAAGCGTTAGAAATGTTTTCATGGGATCACTTCAGGGAAAGACTCATCGAGTACTCGGTACCAGAGATCGCATTGGATGCGTCTTCGTTGTCTCCGGTCCAGAACATTGCCGCCATGGAATTGCCGCAGCGGTCGATCATGTTATTTGGGCGAGAGCGAGGTAAGGATTACTTCAGCGAGAGCGACATGTAATACTCGTAGGCTTCGACGACGAACGCAGTATTCTCGTCGTCTCCGGTCCAGAACATCGCGGCCATCGAGTTCCCGCCGAGCAGGCCGCTGGGCACGTTGGCCGTGACCGTGTTCGTCAGAACGTGGTCGATGAAGAAGTTTACCGACGTACCGGTGGTGGTCATCTCGAAGGTATGGGGGTTGGTGTCCGCCGCCACGCCGGTCGAGGTGCATTGCCCCGAGCCCCCGGCCGTGTAGGCGCAGGCCATCCAGTCCGTGTCGGTCCCGCCCGCGAAGCGGAAGCCCACCATGCTCCGGGTGGGAGTGTTGGTGGCGAAGGAGGTGGTTCCGAGGATAGCTGCTCCGTTGCCTCCGGTGCCGCCGGAGAAGTAGACGGCCAAGCCCTGCCAGTATCGACCGCTCAGATTATAGGCCAGAAAGCGATGCGTCCAGCGATACCAAGAGCCGATTCCGTAGTCCCCGTAAGAGGCCCCGGTCCCTTGGTCCATCCCGATAACCGTGGAAGTAGAAGCCGAGCCGGACCCAATAAGGGCGGCTGCGCCCCCATCCGTGTAGGTAGGATTGATGAGCGTGAATCCTGAACTGGGGAGAATCGTAGCTAAGTCGTTGCTTGCTCCGTAGGTGCTAAAGGTCCCTGACCCGAAGTCGAAGTAGGTCGTCACTTGCTTGGGGGCCGCACTCACCGCGTCCCAAGCCGAATCCCCGTTCACGTTGTAGCGGATCGTATCCCCGATCTGAGGGGAAGAGGGTAGAGCACTTACGGGGCATCCACTAGTGGTCGCCCCTCCCGCGGAGTCCGTACATAGAGGTGCTGCGGTTCCAGTTACAGTTCCGGCGCTCAAAATCTTGCTGTCTGTCCCTTGTAGAGCTGCCGACGATGTGATTGTGCTGGCAGTGGCTGCGATAGGGACTTGCCCAGCGGTCATACCGGACAATCCGCCGCCG